>NZ_JAMQQF010000560.1 GCF_023716945.1 Frankia sp. AiPs1
ACAGTGCCGGACGCGGGTGTGCGGCCAGCGGTCGGCGGCCCGCCGATCGCTGGTCCCGACGCCAGGCCGGTCCGCCCGGGTGACCTCGCCGCCGAGATCACCCGGGGGCAGCCCTCGCCGCTGTCGGCACCCGGCGCGGTGACCGACACCGAGCAACGGGCGGTCGAACGGTACTGGACGGCCGAGCGTCGCGACCGGGCCTTCGGCTCCCACACCACCGACCGCGCCGACGCCCGGACCGGCACCGCGGCGGCGGGCACGCCGTTCGCCGACGACACGAGCCCCCGGTTGTCGAGCACGCCGCCGCCGCCCAGCGACGGCACGCCGTATACCCGCGGGGGTCTGGTCACGGCGACCACCGGCCGGCTGTTCACCACCATCGGCGGCGCCGATTTCGCGTGTTCGGCGAGCGTGGTGACCAGCCCGGGCCACGATCTCGTCGTGACCGCGGGGCACTGTCTGCATGGCGGCACGCGCGCGCAGTTCGCGAAGAAGGTCGCCTTCGTTCCGGGCTACGCCGACGGGACCATGCCGTACGGCATCTGGACCGCCCGCCGACTGACCGTGACACCGGGTTGGGCCACGGGCTCGAACTTCGACGTCGATGCCGGCTTCGCGCTGTTCAACACCCACAGCGGCCAGCACATCGAGAACGTCGTCGGCGGCCAGGGCATCGCGTTCGGCCTGCCGAACACCTACCCGCAGTACAGCTTCGGCTACCCACGCCTGCTGCCGTACGACGGCAGCCAGCTCATCTACTGTGCCGGGCCCGGATCCGCCGACCCATACGGGGGCCCATCGGTCGGCGTGCACTGCCGGATGACGGCGGGGGCGAGCGGGGGCCCGTTCATCACCGGGCTGGGCCGGCTCGGCCCCGGCCACGGCTGGATCGACGGGGTGGTCAGCTACGCCTACGCCGGCTCCACCGACCGCCTGTACGGGACGCATTTCGGCGATGCGGTGAAACTGCTCTACTACCAGTCCTATCCACTCTGAGGCACAGGCCCCGCGAGGCACAGGCCCCGCGAGGCACAGGCCCCCGCGAGACCCGGGCCCGGCGAGACGCAGGACCAGCACAGTCGGCTCACAGCCGGCGCACAAGCGGTCGGTGCACAAGCGGGAGGAGTCAGTCGGTACCGTCTGCGCATGCCGCATCCGGGCAGCTTCGGGCTCCTCCTCACCCTGCACGTCCTTCTCGCGATCTTCGTCATCGGACCGCTGACCCTGGTCTGCGCCGCCATTCCCCGGCTGCTGCGGGCCGGGCCGGGGGCGCTGCCGCTGCTGCGGCTCGTCGCCCGGCTGGTGCGCGGGTTCGGGCTGGCCTCGCTGCTCATCGTGGTGACCGGTGCCGGGATGGTGCACCAGGGGTCGTTCGGCAGCGTGCGTTCGTTCAGCGATTCCTGGCTGCTGGGCTCGCTGGTGCTGTGGGTGGTGGCGTGCGGAGTCTGCCTGGCGGTCATCGCGCCCGGCCTGTCGCACGCCGTCGCCGAGATCGACGCCGGCGGGGACGCTCGGCGCCGGCTCAGCACCGTCACCGGCGGCGCGGTGCTGAGCTCCGCCTGCTGGGTCGTGATCGTCGCCCTGATGGTGGTCAAACCCGGCGCGTGAGCCGGCGGGCGGCGACCTGACAGGCGGCGACCTGGCGGGCGGCGGCTTGACGGGCAGCGCCCCGACGGGCCTCGCGTCCGCTCAGCTCGCGGCAGCGAGGAAGCGCCGTCCGGCCTCCCCGCGGTCGACGACGTCCTCCAGCTTGTCCAGCATCCGGTCCCACACCTGTCGGGGCAGGTCGTGGCCCATCCCGTCGATCTCCAGCAGCTCCGCGGCCGGGATCGCCGCAGCCGTGAGCCGGCCGCCGATCACGGGCACCAGCGGGTCGGCGCCGCCGTGGATGACGAGGGTCGGCGGGCGCAGCCCGGCGAGCTCCGCGGTGCGGTCCGGGGCGGAGAGCACCGCGGCGACCTGACGCAGCACACCATCGGGGTTGGCCCGGCGGTCCCAGTAGACCTCGGCGCGTCGGCGCAGCCACGCCTCGTCCGGCGCGAACTCCGGCGAGCCGAGCACCCGATGCGCCTCGTGCGCGGCGAGGACGGACTGCTCCACGTCTTCCGGCGCCGGGCGCAGGAACAATTCGATGGCCTCCGGCGTCGGCTGCACCCGGTGGTCGCCGGGATGCGACATCACCGACGTGAGGCTGCGGACCCGCTCGGGGCTGCGCAGCGCCGCGATCTGGGCAACCATGCCGCCCATCGACAGGCCGAGCAGGTGCGCCGACTCGACGCGGAGCGCGGTGAGCAGGCCCAGCGCGTCGGTGGCGAGGTCGGCGAGCCCGTAGGGGGCGAGATCGAAGCGCCCGGCGATGATCGCCCCCAGGTCGGGCCGGCCGAGATGATCGAGGTGGGTGGACAGGCCGACGTCGCGGTTGTCGAAGACGATCGCCCGGTAGCCGCGCCGGGTGAGCGCGGCGAGCAGGTCGGGATGCCAGCCGACGAGCTGCTGACCAAGGCCACCGATCAGCAGCAACGGCAGACCGTCGTCGTCGCCGTGGATCTCGTAGGCGAGGTCGATGCCGTTGACCGTGACGATGCCCATGGTCGGAAGGTAGCCATCCCGTGGCTGGCGCGCACGTCTTCCAGGTCGAATCGCGCCAACCTCACCCCTTCGGGCCGCTGCACCCGCCGAGGAGACCGACCCTCACGGGCGTTGCGGCACGTGGGGGCGCGCACCCCGCCGGCCTGTCACTACTTTATGTATCTTCTCAACTTCATAGAGTAGCGACATGCGGTGCCGCCAGGCAACTCACTCGTCACCCGCCGCCCGCCCGATCTCCCTGGACGGCCATACGTGATCTTTCCAACGATCGAGTTCGCGGCGTTCTTCGTCGTGGTGATGGCGCTGTCCTGGCTGCTGATGCCCCGGCCCGCACTGTGGAAGCCGTTCATGCTCGCCGCGTCGTACTTCTTCTACGGCTTCGCCGACGCCCGGTTCGTCCTGCTCATCGTCGCCTCGACCCTGATCAACCAGGCCGCCGCGCGGGCCATCCACCGTCTGCGGGACCGCCGCATCCTCGCCGCCGCGATCGCCTGCGACCTCGGTCTGCTCGGTTGGTTCAAGTACTACGGCTTCTTCGCGCTGTCCGTCGATCGCGCCCTGACCGACGTCGGCCTGCCCGCGCCGCTGCCGCTGCTCCAGGTGGCGCTGCCCATCGGGATCTCGTTCTTCACCTTCCAGGCGCTGAGCTACGTCATCGATGTTCACCGTGGCGACAGCGCGCCGGCGTCGCTGCTCGACTTCGCCGTCTACGAGGCGTTCTTCCCGCATCTCGTGGCCGGTCCGATCGTGCGTGCCAGCGAGTTCCTCCCGCAGCTCGCCACCCCACGCGACCCGGCCCAGGTGCCGACCACGCGCGCGGCGTTCCTCATCCTCGGCGGACTGATCAAGAAGGTGGTGCTCGCCGACGTCATCGCCTCCCGGCTGGTCGACCCGGTCTTCGACACCCCGGGCCAGCACTCGTCCGCTGAGATCCTCGCCGCCGTCTACGGCTACGCCGTCCAGATCTACTGCGACTTCTCCGCCTACTCCGACATCGCCATCGGGATCGCACTGCTGCTCGGCTTCCGCTTCCCGGACAACTTCGACCGGCCGTACGCGGCGCGCAGCCTGCAGGAGTTCTGGCGACGCTGGCACCTGACCCTGTCGCGCTGGCTGCGTGACTACGTGTACCTGCCCCTCGGTGGGAGCCGGCGCGGACGTCGCCGGACCTACCTGCACCTCATGATCACCATGACCCTGGGCGGCCTGTGGCACGGCGCCTCGTGGACCTTCGTGCTGTGGGGGGCCCTGCACGGCGTGGCCCTGGTCACCGAGCGCTGGCTGCGGACCTGGCGGGCGAGGCGGGCGGCCGCCGCCGGCCTCGCCCCGCACGCCAACAAGGTCCGGAATTTCCACAATCCCAAGCA
>NZ_JAMQQF010000561.1 GCF_023716945.1 Frankia sp. AiPs1
GCCGGCAGCCGGCCCCACGGCGGCGCCGGGGCGAGCAGCGGCAGCCACAGGTGGATCAGCTCCGGATACGCGGCGCGCACGCGGTCCGGGTCGAGGCCGTCGCGGTCGAGGTCGTCGGGGGTGCCGTCGACGACGAGCACGTCGGCGGCGCCGAGCAGCCGGCGAAGCTGCGCCACCCCGGCGGGAGTCGTCCGGTCGAGGGTGCACAGCCGCTTGTTGCGGTCCCAGCACAGCGCACCCGGGCCGCCGTCGAGCGGGCCATGCCCCGGCGGGAGTAATCGCACGACGTCGGCGCCCTGGTCGCCGAGGTACATCGCGGCCGTCGCACCCGCGATCGCCCCGCTCGCGTCGAGGACCCGCACCCCGTCATACGCGCCGCCCATCCCGCACCCCTCCCGCCGAAGTCGCCCTGACTGCCACCCTAATTCGTCCATTTCGGCAGCTCAGCCAGTTCTCCACGCTCCATGGACGTGGGTCAGGCGGCGGACAGCCAGGCCGGCTCACGGCCAACCACCACTCGCCTGCACGTCCAGCCGTCTGCCGGTCACCATCCGCTTCAGAAGGCGAGCTGGAGCTGGCGTTTGAGGACCTTGCCCATGGAGTTGCGGGGGAGCTCGGCGACCAGTTCGAGCTGTTCGGGGAGCTTGTAGGGGGCGAGGCCCTCGGCGCGACAGAACGCCACGAGCGCCGCGAGCGTCGGCGCCGGCTGGCCCGGGTCGGGTACGACCACGGCGACGGCGCGCTCCCCCGTGCGGGCGTCGGGCAGCCCGACGACGGCGACCTCGGCGACCGCCGGGTGGCGCAGCACGACCGCCTCGACCTCCAGCGCAGAGATGTTCTCCGCGTTGCGGATGATGATGTCCTTCAGCCGCCCGGTCACGTACAGCCAGCCGTCGGCGTCGACGTAGCCGAGATCGCCGCTGCGCAGGTAGCCGGCCTCGTCGAGGGCGCCCGCGTCGAGGGTGGGATCGGTGTAACCGGCGAACAGCTGCGGGCCGGTCAGCCGCAGCTCGCCTTCCTCCCCGACCGCGGCGAGTGTGTCGTCGGCGCGCACGACCCGCACGCTGACCCCGGGCGCCGGCCGGCCGGCGGTGCGGTCCATCCGGTCGTCCGGGGACCCGGGCGCGGCGTAGCCGACGACGGGATGCTCGGTGAGGCCCCAGCCGTTGCAGATCCCGGCGCCGCCGAGCTCGGCGCGGATCCGGGTGTGCAGGCCCGGTTCGTTGGGCGCCCCGCCGGAGACGCACAGCCGCAGCCGCGGAAACAGCGGCTCGGCGCCGTGGCGGGCCTGCGCGTCGAGGTAGGCGTGGAAGAACGGGGCGGCGCTGCCGAGCATCGTCACGCCGTGGCGGGCGAGCAGCCCCGGGGTGAGCTCCCGGTCGAAGGTCTCCACCAGCACGCCCGAACATCCGACCCGCGCCATGAGGCCCAGCATCCCCGGGCCGCCGATGTGCGCCAGCGGGAACGGGATGGAGGCGACGTCGGCGTCGGTGAACCCGAGCTGGTAGACCATCCCGTTGGAGCTGGCGAGCACCGAACGGTCGGTGTGCCGCACGCCCTTGGGCACGCCCGTGGTGCCCGAGGTGTAGAACGCCCACCGCACCGCGTCACCGGCGGCGTCACCGTCGGCGTCGAGGGGCGGCAGCACGGCCGGATCACCCAGCGGCAACGCGATCGCGTCCGATGCCGCTGCCGGGTCGCAGACGAGGACGCGGGCACCGTGGCGGGCGGCGACCTTCTCCGCCATCGTCCGATGGTCGAACCGGCGGAAGACCTCGGGGACGACGATCCAGCGGGCCCCGAGCTGGCCGACGATGAAGTCGACCTCGGCCTCGCGCAGGACCGGGATGAGCGGGTTCTGCACCGCGCCGAGGCGGGCCAGCGCCGACATGAGCACGGCGGCCTCGATCGTCGTCGGGAGCTGCCAGCTCACCGTCTCCCCCGGGCGCACCCCCAGCTCCCACAGCCCGGCGGCGGCCCGCTCGGCGACATCGCGGAACTGGCCGAAGGTCAGCCGCCGCCCGCCGGCGTCGACGAGCATCGCCAGCTCCGGGGTCGCCCGCGCCCGGCGCTCGATCAGCTCCCACCAGGTGACGGCGTCATTGATGACCGGAACCGGAACCGGCACGCGAAGCACCTCTCGGACTCGATGCGGCTCGGCCGGCGGAACCGACGCAAACGAGATCCCCGAATGACAGAGGAATCCCGGCGCAGGATACGGAGGACACCTATTCGCCGCACGTAGAACGCTATTCTATGAACGCACCGCAAGTATCGTCAATGACGGGACGCCCCGAAACAGCCCGCTCACTCGACGTGTGTCACACCCGGCGGAAGACGGCGCGGGCGACGCTGACGACACGGTCCCCGCGACCCTCGTCGCGCAGGGTGAGCTGCGTCGCGATCCGCTCGGAGCGCCCGCTGACGACCTCGGCCTCGGCCCGGAACGGCCCGGCGACGCCGGGGCGGATGAACATGACGATCCAGCTGTCGACCTGCAGCG
Organism: Frankia sp. AiPs1; assembly: GCF_023716945.1. Lineage (GTDB taxonomy): Bacteria > Actinomycetota > Actinomycetes > Frankiales > Frankiaceae > Frankia. Next base: position 2,504 of record NZ_JAMQQF010000561.1, read on the forward strand.
CGTCGGTGCCGGCGTGGGCGGCGGCGGCGTCCGTCGCCGCGGCCTCCAGGACGATGTTGATCGGCCCGAGGTGCAGCGCCGCGTGCGGCGAGGACAGCTCCGGGGTGACCTCGGGCAGCCGCCAGAACCCGTCCTGCCCACGGCGCGCCCCGAAGACCTGGTGCAGCGGCGGCAGTGACGGGGAGTCGACGACCGGGACCGGGGGGTTGGGGACCTTCTGGTAGTCCTCGGGGACGTCGCCGAGGCTCACCCCGGTCCCGCACGACACGGCGATCACCCGGCTCGGGTCGTCGGCGTCGACCGTCAGTGACCGGCTGAAGCCCATGGTGCGGCCGAGGTGGATGACGTCGCGGTGCACGACGACACCGCGGACGTCGCGGGCGCTGTCGAGGATGTCGTAGGACATCACCACCGGCGCCGGCACGCACTGGCTGTCCAGCCAGTAGGGCTCGGGCGAGGCGATGCACAGCGGCGCCGCCATGATGCCGCCGGTGGCGTTGCGCATGTCGTGGCGCAGCGGCATCGTCTCCCGTTCGACGGAGCTGTCGAGATCGGGGCTCAGCTTTCCCAGATAGCGGTAGCTGAGCAGCGCCGTCCAGGCCTCCTCGAACTGCTTCCAGTGTTCTTCCGGGGTGACTTCACGAATATCCCTGACCATTCCTGGACGGTACTACAGGGATACCGCTAGGACAGTGCCCCGCAATTCATTCCCCGAATGGCCGCGGCGGCCAGCGCCTCGACGTCGCCGAGGGACCGCAGCAGGTCGTTGAGGTGCGTGCAGGTGGAAATGCCGCGGAAGGCGCCGCCGACCAGCCCGCGCACGGCGCGGACGTCGGTGCCGACGAGACGGTCCGCGCTCGCCCCGGCCAGCGGGCACTCGACCCAGGGCAGCACCCGCGGCTGCGCGGCGACCGTCACGACGGTGAACGTCGCGGCGTCGATCCCGGCGGTCAGGCCGTACTCGTGGACGACGGTCTCGTCGCCGTCGGAGTCGACGTAGGTGTCGCGGAACATCGCGTCGACGTCGAGCAGCCCGTCGTGGGCGGTCAGGTCGAGCCGGCGGCGGCGACGCACCCCGTGCACGCCCAGCGGCGCCAACTCGTGCCAGCCGGCCGGGTCGTCGGGGTCGGCGAGGTCGGGGGCGACGGGGCCGGCCATCGGCGGCAGGCCGCCCTCGGTACGCATGGCGATCATCATCGTGCCGTCGGAGCGCCAGCCCGAGCAGATGTCGGCCTGGGCCATGCCGCCCGGATGCGGTCCGTTCTCGCCGGGCTCCACCGCCCAGGCGTACCCGGAGATGATGACCGCGCCGGGGACGTCGTCGAGCAGCAGGTGCCCCAGCGAGGACGTCTCGGCCGGCAGGGCGGCGGCGATGGCCCGGCGGAACCCGCCGGGCACGCTCGCGCCGACGAGAGCCTCGGCGCCGGGCAGGGGCGGGTCGGCGGTGACG
>NZ_JAMQQF010000562.1 GCF_023716945.1 Frankia sp. AiPs1
GCAGGCCGTTGGGGTCGTCGATGAGCCCGGTGCGCAGCGGCAGGTAGCCGATCTTCGAGGAGATCTGGGTGTAGGCGCGGTCGCTGGTGAGGAACTTGATCAATTCCCAGGCGGCGCGCTGCTTGGCCGGGTCCTTGCTGAAGATGGCCAGGGCCGAGCCCGAGTTGGTGGGGACGACGGGCTTCGAGCCGAAGCCCGGCTCACCCGTGGCGCCGAGCTCCCAGTTGTTCGCCTTGGCGCCCGCCATCAGGGCGGCCTGCACGGCGCTGCTCTCGACCATCATGCCGAGCTGCCCGCTGGAGAACGCCTTGAGCGCCTGCTGCTGGTCGAGGTTCGGCATCGCCCCGCTGTGGACGAGGTCCTGCGACATGGAGACGGTCTCGACGGCGGGCGCGTCGGCGAAGGTCAGCTTGCTCGCGTCCGGCGCCAGCACCCGGCCGCCGTTGGAGAGCACCATCGACTGCCAGCACCAGTCCACGGTCGCCTTGGTCAGGCAGTTGACCTCGACGCCCTCCTTGCCGGTCCTCGCCTTGATGGCCAGCGCCGCGGCCTTGACGTCCGCCCAGGTCTTCGGCGGGTTCGCCGGGTCGAGACCGGCCTGGGCAAACAGCGTCTTGTTGATCCACATCACCGGCGTCGAGAAGACGTACGGGACGGCGTAGGTGCGGCCGTCGACCTCGCCGAGTTTCGGCACGGCCGGGGCGTAGGGGTGCGCGCCGCCGTAGTTCGCGGCAAGCGCGTCCTTGCCGACGAGGGTGTCGATGGGCGCCGCGCCCAGGCTGGTGGCCGCGAACCGCAGCGCGTTGAAGGTGATCTGGCCGACGTCCGGCGGGTTTCCCGCCAGCACCTGGTTCTTGATGCTGGTGGTGTACTCGTTGCCGCTGGTCACCCCCTGCGGGGGCTGGCCCTTGACGGTGATGTTCGGGTGTTCCTTCTCGAACTGCGCGATGAGGCTCTCGACCACGGGCTTCCAGGTGCCGGTGCTCAGCAGGTTGTAGCTCTCGAAGACGATCGAGACCTTCTGGTCGGCGGCGAGCTGCGGGATCGCGGCGGTCGCGCCGGCCGGGGCCTTGGCCGAGTCGGACGTCGAGGAGTCCGTCGCACACGCGGCGGCCAGCGCCGCCACCAGCGTCACGGCGGCGGCGGCGCGCAGCAGTCGTGGCCGGGGCAGTCGGAGCCGAGGCAGGTGTTCACCAGCCGGATGCGCACGAGCCTGGCGTTCACGAGCCTGGCGTTCATGAGGCAGGCGTTCACGAGGCAGGCGTGGTCGAGCCACGGGCATGCTCCTTGGCAGAGGGGTGGGCGCGCGCCGCACGCCAGGTACGTTCGTTCCGGAGGTCGGCGTTTTCCCGGTTCGTCGTTACGTGGGTAGCGTCCGATGCGCAGGTGAACGGCCTACGACCGACGGGAAACGGATGGCCGTCACTTACCGCAACGAATCTGCCGGGCCTGTCTCCGCCTGACGGGATCTCCCCTGGTCAGATCCCCGGCCGGTTTACCGGTGGTGACGGAAAGTAGGCAGGTGATGATCGGTGTCAAGGCCGAGGGGGCGCTGCCCTCACCCGGACAGGTCGTCGAAGATCGGCTTGACCAGCTCGATGAGATGGTCGACGTCGACCTGGATGGTGCGATCGGCCCGCCCACTGCCGCAGCAGACGACGCCCATGTGCCGCACGGCGGCGTCGAACACCACGACGACGCCCGGCGCGGCGCACACCGGGCTCGCTCCGCCGGGCTCCATGCCGAGGGCCCGCAGGTCCTCCGGAGCCGCCTGGCTGAGTTTCGCGCGGGAGGTTCCCGCCGCCCGGGCCAGCCTGCCGTAGTTGACCCGGCCGGTGACCGGGAGCGCGGCGAGGACGAAACCGCGGTCCGCATTCCTGAACACCATCGTCTTCAGGAGCCGCTCGGTCGGAAAACCCAGCAGTTCCGCGTCCGCCCGCCCGACAATCGGCTGGTGATCCACCGCCGTGAACGGCACTCCGGCGGCCAGGAGCACCTGTTCCGGGGACGAAATCCCGTCCGGTCGGTCCCCTCGGTCACCCAGCTCGGACATGACATGCCTTTCCTCGACGGAACGCGGACGCCATGACCCGGATTCGCCGGCCGCACCGCCACAGGGCAGGCGTCACCCCGTTCCGGGTGCTGCCGCCCGATCAGGGCCGGCGGCTGGCGGCGAGCTTCAGACCCAGTCCCATCATGACGGCTCCCGAGGCGCCGCCGATGGCCGACAGCCGGCGCGGTGACCGCGCCAGCCAGGTGCGGGCGGTGCCGGCGAGCAGGCCCCACGACACGTCCGAGACCAGCGCGATCGCCACGCAGATCAGGCCGAGAACCAGGAACTGGACGGGCACACCACCGGCGGAGCGGTCGACGACGAATCCCAGGCCGCACGCCACCGCTATGACCTGGACGAGCATCGCCGACTCGTTGCCGAGTGCGGTGAACACCGCCGCGCGGCGACCGAGCGAGACGCCCCGGCCGACGACGAAAAGCACGCTCGGTCCGGGCACCACGATCAGCGTGGCCACGATTATTAGGAAGGAGGTGAATCGCTGGGTGTCGATCACGGGAACTCCTCGGTTCAGGTCACCGCGGCGAGGGCGCGGCGGGCCTCGTCGGCCCAGTGGGTGGCGCCCCAGCGTTCGGCGACCGTGATCGCGTGCCGGTAGTGGTCGGCGGCGTCGGGGCCTCGGTCGAGGTAGGCGGCGAGATCGCCGAGGGTGTGGGCGACCGGCCGCAGTGCGAGCGACAGGCTCAGAGCGCCGGGCAACTGCCCGCGTAGCGGTAGCAGGTCGGTGTACATCGCGTGGGCGAGCGGGCGGTCCGCGACGGCGAGGGCCGCCTCGGCGCGCAGGACGGCGAGGGTCGAGAAGAGGAAGTCGGGCCGCAGCGCCGCGGTGCCGGCGTGCATCCGCGCCGCCTCGGCGGGCCGGCCGTCTCGGGCCAGGGCGAGCGTGAGCAGATCGAGCACGACAGGCCCGTGCTCGGCCAGCAGGTCGTCGGCCCGCGCGGCGAACTCGGCCATCCGGTCCTGCGTCATGCGCAGCGTGGCCAGGGCGAGGAGCTGGAAGCCGGCGGCGTGGATCGACCCGTGGCGCAGCAGCCGGGCGCTCGCCTCGGTGTACTGGCGCTCGGCGTCGTCGAGGTTGCCGGCGATGTGCGCGAGCATCGCCTGCCCGTAGTCGCCGACGCCCTCGGCCTCCGGCATCCGGTACCGGCGGGCGAGGTCCTGCCCGTCGGCGATGAAGCGCCGGACGCCGGCGACGTCGGCGTCCGCGACCGCCGCGATGGCGCGGGTGTAGTTGCCGAAGGAGCGGTAGGCGGGCAGATCGTGGGTGCGGCCGAGCGTGATCAGCTCCTCGCCGACCTGGTCCCGCTCCGGCCAGTCGGGCTCGCTGTTGTGCACCCTGGCCAACGTGGCGAGAGCGAGGGCGCGCAGGTCGGGATCGGCCACGCCGGTGGACAGGGCCGCCGCCTCCGCGGCGGCCCGCCGGGGTCGGGCGTCGTCCTCGCCGGCGAGCTCCGTGCTCAGCGCGTCCAGCAGTCGGCAGCGCACGGCGGCGTCGAGGCCGGGCCGTTCGAGCAGGCGGGTGAGCACCGCGACGACGGGCGCGTCCACAGTCCCATAGGGTCGGCTCTGCCAGGGAGTGGGCTCGGTCCAGGCGGTGAAGGCGGCGACCAGCAGGTCCTCGCGGCCGGCCGCCTCGGCGTGCTCGATGGCCCGTTGCCGGGTGGCGCGGGCGGCCGCCACCGCGCCCGCCCGTACCTGGGCCCGCAGTAACCGGCCGAACAGCAGCGCCCGCTCGGCGTCACGATCATTCTCCGGGGACGCGTGGTCGTCGGCGGGCAGGCGGTCGACACCGTCGAGCGCACCCGCAAGGAGGGTCGCCGCCGAGTCGTGGGCATATCCGCGCTCGGCGGCCTGCGCGGCCCGGACCGCGTAGTCG
>NZ_JAMQQF010000563.1 GCF_023716945.1 Frankia sp. AiPs1
GCGGTGCTGGCGCTGTCCCAGGCCGCGGACCGGACGACCTTCGCCACCTGGCAGGTGCTGCTCCCGCTGGTCGCCGCCGTCGCCCTGCTCGCCGGCTACGCCGGGCACGCCCTGCGCCCGGCCGACGCACGGCGCCCGCCGCCGCTGATCGACGTCCGGCTGTTCACCAGCGGCGGCTTCTCGGCCAGCGTGACGATCATGATGCTGGTGGGGCTGGCGATGTTCGCGAACCTGTTCGTCCTGCCGCTGTACTACCAGCAGCACGGGCACGGCCCGCTTGCCTCCGGGCTGCTGGTGGCGCCGTTCGCGGTCGCCGCCATCATCGCCATGCCGCAGTCCGGGCGGCTGTCCGACCGGCTCGGCGCCCGGCGGCTGGTCCGCGCCGGGGCGCTGCTCGCCGCCGTCGGCGAGTTCGCGTTCACCCGGGTGGGCACGCACACCGCGGAGGTCTGGCCGGCGCTCGCCGCGTTCGTCGTCGGGTTGGGGCTGAGCTTCGTCGGCGCCCCGACGATGGGCTCGCTGTACCGGACGCTGCCGCCGGCCTCGGTGCCACAGGGCAGCTCGGTGCTCTACATCCTCAACCAGCTCGGTGCCGCGATCGGCATCGCCGTGGTCACCCTCATCCTGGCCACGGTGGGTGACGGCGGTGGCGTCGACGGGTTCCACGGGGTCTACTGGTTCGCGCTGGGCACCATCGTGATCATCCTTGCCGCCAGCCTGCTCCTGCCCGGCCGCCCGGAGCCGGTGGCCCAGCCGGCCGTCCAGCCGGAACGAGCGGCGCAAGCCCCCGTCTCGTGACCCGGAGGCGGGGTCGTACGCCGGTCCGACGTCCGACGTCCGACGTCCGAACGAGCGAAGAGCGACGTTGGACGGGCGAGGTCCGACGAGCGGCGGGCGGGTCGGCGGGTTGTCCGGGTCGGTGCGGGCACGCCGAGGTCATGACACCTGACCAGCACCGTCACGTCCGCTCGGGCTCGGCACCGGCCGCCCCGGCACATGCCCCGGTGGGATCGTCGCACGCCCGCGTGGGACCGGCGCACGCCCGCACCGGTGCGCGATCCCGCGCCGCCGGCTCGCCCGTCGACCCCGATCCGGCTCGCACTCCTGGCCTCGAACCGGGCGGTGGCGTACCGCCGGGGGAGACCCCGCCGGGCGAGGACTCCACCGGCGGGGCGGTCGGCGGCGACCAGCCCAACGCCGAGCCGAGAGCGCCCAACCGCACCCCGATGATCATCACGATGATCGCGGTAGGGATGGTCGTCCTGCTCGTCGTGGCATTCTTCCTCGCCGAGGCGGTCGGGCACGCCGGCTGATCGTCGTTCAGGCCCCGCCGCGCCGTCGCGGCGGGTTTCCTCCGGCGAATTCCGCGCAGACTTCTGGTGTGCCGGAATCCCGACTTTCTGGTCGGGTCGGAACGGGCCCGAAAATCGCTGGAATGGTCGGGTTGCCGAAAATCCGGAAATAGCCGGTGACGGAGGAACGGCGAGAGGAGACCGTGATGGTCACGACAGTAGCCGAGATCATGACTCGTGATCCCGCCACGGTGCGGGCGGAAGACACCGTGGACAAGGCCGCGCGGCTCATGCGCGAGATCGACGCGGGCGTGATCGTGGTGACGGAGAACGGTGGTGGTGCCGCCGCGGTGCTGACCGACCGGGACATCACGGTGCGGGTGGTGGCGGAGGACCGTGACCCGCACACCACGCTGGTCCGCGAGGTCGCCAGCGGCGACATCGAGACGGTGACCTCGGACACCCTGATCGACGACGCGGCCGAACTGATGCGGCTGCGCGCGGTGCGGCGGCTTCCGGTGGTGGACGAGAACCGCATCGTCGGCGTCGTCAGCCTGGGCGACCTCGCCCGGGAGGGGGACAACGAGTCCGTACTCGGGCAGGTCAGCTCGATGCCGGCCAACCAGTGACGGCATGAACGACGGGGCCGGGCCGGCAGGCGGTTGCCCCGGCCCGACCCCGGCGCGTGCCGCGTTCGGTGACCAGTTTGGGTCAGGACTTGCCGGACAGTTCCTTCGAGATTGCGTTCGGGCCGCTGTACTGCCGGTCCGGAATCTTCTCCAGGGTCTGGACGAGGGTTTCGTCCGCGCCGTTCTCCTTTGCCTTCTTCACAATCGCCGAACGGTCGGCCGGGTAGTCGACGCCCTTGAGGAACTTCTGCGCTTCGATTGCTGTGGTCATGCAGCCATCATGGCCCGCGGTCCGGCCATCGAAACCTCGCCCGCGTAATGCCAAGGAATGTCGCGCCGACGTTTCGGAAGTCGATTGCGGCACGTGGCGGAGTCGCTTTTAGAAGATTTCTTTCACCACCTCGTCGGGAAGGTAGGAAAGGGCGGGCAACAGCTTTTTGAGACCTTTCGCCTCGGGCTTGAACTTCTCGGTGTCCACGTTGATGCAGAGCAGTGCGATCAGGCCGAACACCCGGTGGTGAATCGGTATGGTGGTGCTTCTCAGTTTGCGGCCGTCCGGCAGGATGGTCTGGTATATCGCCGCCTCGGCGCGCCGCGGGTTCTTGATTCGGTCCAGTGCCACATTGCTGGCCGGCGAACCCACCCGTCGTCCGGTGAACCCGTTCTGGACGGCGCAGACCGACCGAAGGGGATCCCGGGTGTCGTGCAGGACGAACTCGATCGGTAGGTGGGCGAACATCGCACCGACGAGGTGGGTCAGATTGATCAGGGGTTCGATGATATTGCGCTGCTGGGCCTGGGGCCCGTCCATCTGCGCCAGTTCCGCCGCAAACTCCTTCTTGACCCGCTGCACCAGGTCGATGGCGCCCACGGACTGCTGAACATCCACATGGTTCTGCGTCGTCAGGTAGATGAGTTCCACGGCGCCGCGGACGTTCCGATCGGCGATGACGCGCTGGCAGGCACGCTGCAGGTCTTCGAGATCGAGGACCATGGTGCCCTCGTCGTCGAATCGCACCGGATACTCCGCCATCGTGGCCAGCGGCGCACCCGCCAACAGAGCCTCGGCGCTGAAATGCCGCCGGTGCGTCTCCCCGGGCGGTCCCGGGTCGGTGTCGGTCGAGCCGGGGAACGGTGGCTTCGTCGTGGGCTTGACCCGACCCGTCCGCGCGTGCTCGATCCATTGCAGCAGCAGAAGGCTGGCTTCCGCCTCGTCCGCCACGTCGAACAGGTCGAATGCCCTGATACCGTGAAGCAGCTCGGGCAGGCGGCAGTCCGCGACCCTGATCGGCAGTAGCTTGCGCTCAAGCCCGTGGGGATCGTTCTGGTAGGCGTGCTCCCACTCCGGTTGCCCGTACGCGGACTTGATGTAGGTCTCCGACACCAGGGTAATCGTGCGTTCCGACTGGGCTAGGGCGCGCTGCAGGAAGGTCGTCCACCTCGTTCCGGGCGCGAAGTCCCAGTCCTGCACCAGCACCCGGTAGCCCGCATCCTCGAGCTGCCAGGCGACCCACTTGGCCCAGGTGCCGTCGCTGGCATGATGGGAGACGAAGAAGTCGTACTTGGCCCGTCCCCCGGCGCCCGCCGGCTCCGGAACAGCCGCCCCCCGCGGGTTCGTGTCGTCCATGATTGTCAGCATGCCACCCGGCGCCTTGGCCGGATTCGACGCCCCCACGCCCGGCCGGCGGCCAATGTGGGCGATGCAGCGGGGTTCGATCCGGCTGAACCGAAATTCCCGCGAGAGACCTGTCGACTGACAATCAATTGCCCGGTCCGCATTGCCGGCGGGACAGCTCGGCCCGTGCCGGTGGCTCATGCGTACCTGCCATCTGTGACCAGCTCGTTGACCAGCTCGTCCACGGCGGTCAGGACGTCCGCCGAGGTGAGGGCCAGCAGGCCGGCCCCGGGCGCCGGGGCGAACGGATCGCCGCGCCGGCCGGCCCACAGGGCACGATGCCGGGGCCGGTCCGGCGGCGGGCCCCAGACCGCGGGCGGCACCGGACCGAACACGAGGACGGAGGC
>NZ_JAMQQF010000564.1 GCF_023716945.1 Frankia sp. AiPs1
GAGCCGGTGCCGGGCGGCACATCGCGGGCGGAGCCGGCGGGCGGGGCACCCCAGCCGGGCCGTGCCAGCTCCTCCTCGGACACCGCCCGGGCGAGTGCCGCGCCGGCGGACGGCGCCCCGTCCTCGAGGAACAGGTCGTGCAGGGTGCGGTCGGCGAGGACGTGCTGCCACAGCGGCACCGGCCGGTGATCGCTGACGATGACGCGGGTGTGCCCGCGGACGGTGACGAGCCATTCGCCGAACTCCTCGGCGTTGCTCACCGTCGCCGACAGCGACACCAACCGGACGTGCGCCGGCAGGTGGATGATGACCTCTTCCCAGACGGCGCCCCGCTGGCGGTCGGCGAGGTAGTGCACCTCGTCCATGACCACGTAGGCGAGGTTGTCCAGGCCGCCGCCGCCGACCGGGCCGGCGTAGAGCATGTTGCGAAGTACCTCGGTCGTCATGACGACGACCGGCGCGGAGCCGTTGCGGGCGGTGTCGCCGGTCAGCAGGCCGACCTGGTCGGCGCCGTAGCGGGCGACAAGGTCGGTGTACTTCTGGTTGGACAACGCCTTGATCGGCGTCGTGTAGAAGCAGCGCGTTCCCGTGCTCAGGGCGAGGTGCGCGGCGAATTCGCCGACGACCGTCTTGCCCGCTCCCGTGGGCGCCGCGACCAGGACCCCTTCGCCTGCCGCCAGCGCCGAGAGCGCCTCGAGCTGGAACGGGTCGAACCCGAAGGGAAGGCTGGCGGCGAACTCCACGAGAGCCTCAGGCGTGGAGGACACATTGCCACCCTACGGGAAGCGGCGCCCCCGCACCGACCGCCACGGCAGGTGGGAACAGGTAGCGCCGAGGTCAGGTGATGCCAAGGTCGGGTGATGTCGAGGTCGGGTGATGCCAAGTCAGGTGATGTCGAGGTGCGACGGATCGCCACCGGGGGCCGCGGAGCCGGTGCCGGCGCCGACCGGCGACGCCGGGGTCGACTCGGCCGGCCGGCCGGCGCCGGCCGCCTGGGACGGGACGTCGTCGTAGTCCAGCGGCGAGGTCTCGTCGTCGCCGAGGTCGGCGTACGGGGAGTCGTCGCCGCGGCGAGCCTTGCGCCGGTCGTTGAGCCAGCCGACGATCAGCGCGACCTCGTAGAGGAGCACCATCGGCAGGCCCAGCGCCAGCATGGTGAACGGGTCCTGGCTGGGCGTGACGACGGCGGCGAAGACGAACACGAGGAAGATCTCGGCGCGTCGCCAGGACCGCAGCCGGGCGGTGGTGACGACACCGGCCAGGTTCAGCATGGCGACAAGCAGCGGAATCTCGAACGACAGCCCGAAGATCAGCAGCATCGCCTGGACGTAGCTGAGGTACTTGTTGCCGTCGAGGACGCTGACCAGGCCGTTGCCGCCGAACCCGAGCAGCAGGCTCAGCCCCGTGGACAGGGTCAGGTAGGCGAACACGGCGCCGGTGGCGAACAGGATCAGCGAGATCCCGACGAACGTGAGCGACCAGCGCCGCTCGTGCCGGTGCAGACCAGGGGTGATGAACGACCAGAGCTGGTAGAGCCACACCGGGGAGGACACCACCGCCGCAGCGATCATCGAGATCTTCAGCCGAATGGTGAACGCGTCGAGGATGCCGAAGAAGTACAGGGTGCAGTTGGTCGACGCCGCGCCGTCGGGGCTGAAGCGCTTGCTGGCCGGCAGGTCGCAGTAGGGCGCCTTGAGCCAGTTGAAGATGTGCGGTTCGAAGATGAAGCAGACGACCGCGGCGACGGCGAAGCCCAGGAGCGCGATCGCGATCCGGTTCCGCAGCTCACGAAGGTGCTCCGTGAGGGGCATCCGGCTGTCCTCGACCGTGCGGGTCCGCCGCTGGTGCACCGAGGCGAAGAGCCTGCGCGGCGTGGGAATCCCTGGCACGTCGGCGTCTCCTGGTCAAGGGGGCAGGGTCGAGGGTCAGTCGGACGGCGTCAGTCAGACAGGGTCAGTCAGACAGCGTCGAGGGTCGCGTCTCGACCGGACGCCGCGGCGCCCGGCCGGGACGTGCGGTCAGTGCCGATCCGCCACCGGGGCGGAACCGTTCACGGACGCGCCGGGCTGGGTCGCCTGGGCGGGGGCCACGGCCGGGGCCTCGATCGGCAGCGGGGCCGGGTGGGCGGCCGGGGTGTCGTCGTCGCGCAGGCCCTTGGTCTCGGCCTTGAAGATGCGCAGCGAGCGGCCGAAGGAACGCGCCGCGTCGGGGAGCTTCTTCGATCCGAACAGCACCAGCACGACGAGGGCGATGATGATGATCTCGGTGGTGCCCAGGTTTGGCATGGTCTGCGTCCTCCGATGAGCGGTACCGGCCCGGTCCCACGACCGGTGCGATCGATGCTACGTCGGCCAGCCTAGGAGGCGATAGGAGGCATACGGGTATCTCGGAGATGACGGCTGCGCAACGAAGCGAGTCTGCCGGACGAATTGTAGTCACCGCGGAACCCTGCGCAAGCAGAATCCCACACCGCCACCCGTCAATATCTCGCATAGTCACCGAAGGAACGCACCACGTCGACCTCGACGTGACCCCGCGTCACGAACCAGAAGCCCGCGATCGCTCCTTACGGATCACGGCGGGACCACACCCGAGCTGCCCGCTCGCGCTCCGCATCCGGCCCGGTCGGGCTGATCAGGAGGTGCGCTCGGCAAGCCGGGCCGTGACTTCGGCGTGGTTCAGCCGGGCGGAGAGTTCCGTGGTGTCGGCGGCGAGGCCGGACACCCGCGTCGACAGCTCGCCGAGAGCCCGGCGCACGCCGCGCACCTTCTGCCAGACCCGCCAGGCGCACAGGGCGAGCAGAACGAGCCCGCCGAGGATGAGCACGACGTAGACGAGCGCCCAGAGCATGCCGATCAGCCTACCGTTCGTCGCCGGCGCCGCCGGACGGGGTGTCGAGCCCGTAGGCGGCCAGCGCCCGGCGCGCGAGGGCGTGTACCTGGGCGGCGAGTCCCGGCGGCTCGACGACCCGCACGTCGGCACCGAGACCGAGGACGAGCCGGTGCAGCCAGGACGTCTCCCGCGCGTGGAGAGTGACCTCCAGTCGACCGTCGGGCAGCTCCCGCACCCCCGTGACCGGGTAGTAGTCGGCGACCCAGCGGGCCGGCGAGGCGAGTTCGAGGACGACCCGGACGTCGGCCGGGCCGGGACGGTAGATCCCCTCGCTGGTGTCGCGGGACACCGCGCCCGGCGGCGGCGCGGCCGGGACGTCGAGCACCTCGACCCCACCCGGCCCGTCGATGCGGTCCAGCCGGAACAGCCGCACCGCCTCCGCCCGGTGGCACCAGCCCTCCAGGTACCAGTGGCCCTCCCGGATCAGCACCCGCATCGGGTCCACGTCCCGCTCGGTCAGCTCGTCGCGGGACCACACGAGGTAGCGCAGGTGCACCCGGCGGCGTTGCCGCACCGCCCGCTGCACCGCGGCGAGCACCTCGGCGTGGGTGTCGAGGCTCACCCGCACCTGGCCGGCGACGCTGCCCGCCGCGCCGACCGCCTTCTCCAGCTTCTCCAGCGCCCGGTCGAGGGCCTCCCGGCCGGCGAGCCCCGGCACGTCGGCAAGCGCGCGGGCGGCGACGACCAACGCCGTGGCCTCGTCCACGGACAGCCGCAACGGCCGGTCCAGTGTCTGCGGATCGGCGACGGTGATCCGGTCGCCGGAGTAGCTCAGGTCGATGAGGTCGCCCGGCGCGCCACCGGGCAGTCCGCACACGAACAGCAGGTCCAGGTCATCGCGAAGCTGGCGCGGCGTGATGCCGAAGGCCTGCGCGGCGGCCGGCAGCGGAACGCCGGGATGCGCCCGCAGCCAGGGGACGAGGGCGAGCAGCCGGCTCAACCGGTCGGTCGCGGCGTTCATCGCTCATCGCCCGCCGGGAACCGCGGCGGCCTCGCGCGCGCCGGTGGTG
>NZ_JAMQQF010000565.1 GCF_023716945.1 Frankia sp. AiPs1
GTGAGGGGGCGCCGGCGCGGCGCACGCCTGGACCAGCCGCGGGTGTCGCGGCGCGCGTCGCTGCGGCCCGCCTACGAATCGGATGCGTTCGGTCGGATCGCCGAGCGGGTGGCCCGGTTCATCGGGACGGCGCGCTACCTCGTCGCCCAGAGCATCGTCATCGTGGTGTGGGTCGCGTACAACGTCTTCGTCCCCAGCTCCGGGCGGTTCGACGAGTTCCCGTTCATCTTCCTGACGCTGGTGCTGTCGCTGCAGGCCGCGTACGCGGCGCCGCTCATCCTGCTGGCGCAGAACCGGCAGGACGACCGGGACCGGGCGAACCTCGCCCAGGACCGGGAGCAGTCGGTCCGCACCCGCGATGACACCGAGTACCTGGCCAGGGAGCTGGCCGCCGTGCGCATCACCATCGGCGAGCTGGCCACCCGCGACTTCCTGCGCTCGGAGCTGCGCGCCCTGCTCGCCGAGCTGGACGCGGCCGACCACGACCGGCGGGACCGGCCTCGGCGCCGCGAGGGCGAACGATCCGCCCGCCGCGACCGCCCGGACCGGGCTGCTGCGCCAGAACGCGTCCCCGCCGACAAGCGTCCTCTCGCCGACAAGCGCACTCCCGCCGAGAAGCGCGCCCCCGCCGACAAGCGCACTCCCGCCGACAAGCGCGTCCCGGCGGCCGAGCAGGCCCCCGGGGAGCCGCCGCACGCCGGGCAGGGCTGATGAGCGGCTGCTAGGACTGGCCGGCCGCGCCGCGGCAGAGGGTCAGCACGGCCATCGCGATCTCGACGCCGCGGGGACCCAGCTCGTTCGCCCAGACGGCGATGATCTCGTTTTCCCGGGCGTGCTCGATTCGCGGGCCGCCCTCGGCCGAGCGCAGCGCCTGGATCTGCCGGGACAGGTCGCGGCGGGTGGCCAGCAGCTCACGGAGCTGGGCGTCGATGTCGTCGATCTGCTGACGTCCCTCGGCGATGTTGCTGATCGTCAGCGGCTCGCCCGCGATCGGCGCGCGCCCCGCGCCGGTGAGGATGGCGCCCGGCGCCGTGGGCGCAGGGATCGCGGCGTCGGGACGGTCGACGAGGTTGTCCACGAATGGGCCTTTCGATCGGAGGCCCGGCCCAGCCCAGGCCTAGACGACCCGGGGCGGACCGGGCCTGGGTCTGACGCTCGTACCGCGTGAGGTCAGCGGTGGAGCGGGGACCGTGCCCGGTCCCCATAAAACGGAGGCAGCAGTGCGCCGTAGCGCGAGGTTCGGCTGCTCTCCACTCAGCAAGCATGCCAGCCCGGCGCGGATCCGTCCAGGAGACCGACATGGCGCCGCAACCACCCGCCTCGCCCCGCCTCGTCCTGGATGGTCTGCCCGCCGGCCGGTGCCGCCGTTGCCCGGGCGAGGGGCGGGCGGCGGTGCGCTGTGCGCGGTCCAGGACGCCCGGACCGGTCGGAACGCACCGCAACCGGTAGGCCGCACCGCGGCCGATCGGTGCATGACCGGCGGGCTCGGCCGGGATGGGATGATCGATCGATGGGACAGATGGAGCTCGGTGGCATGCCCCGCAGGCTGTTCGCCTGTACGCCGTCGCGGCTGGCCGCATTCGAGGACTGCCCACGCCGCTACCGGATGATCTATCTGGACCGGCCGCGCCCGCCGAAGGGCCCGCCGTGGGCGCACACCTCCTTCGGCGTCAGCGTGCACAACGCGCTGCGCCGGTGGTGGGAGGAGCCGCATCCGCGGCGGACCCCGCTGCGCGCCGCCGAGCTGCTGCGGCTGGGCTGGATCGACGAGGGGTTTCGCGATCCCGAGCAGTCGCAGCACTGGCGGGAGCGGGCCGTGGGGATGGTCCGTGGCTACGTCGCGGGCCTGGATCCGGCGGCCGAGCCGCGCGGGGTCGAGCGCTCGGTCGCCACCCGCACCGAGGCGCTGGCCTTCTCCGGCCGGGTCGACCGCCTCGACGACCGGGATGGGGAGCTCGTCGTCGTCGACTACAAGACCGGCCGGCGACCCGTCACCGACGACGATGCCCGCACCTCGCGAGCCCTGGCGCTCTACGCGCTGGCCGCGGGCCGGATGCTGCGCCAGCCCTGCCGGCGGGTCGAGCTGCACCACGTCCCCACCGGTCGGGTCGCCGTCGCCGAGCACACCGAGGACAGCATCGCCCGCCACGTCCGCCGCGCCGAGTCCGTCGCCGCCGACGCCGTCGCGGCGACCGAGGCGTTGAGCGGCGGCGGTGAACCCGATCGCGCCTTCCCGCCCCGGCCCGGCTCGCTGTGCTCGTGGTGCGACTTCCGCCGGCTGTGCGCGGAAGGCCAGGCCGCCGGCCCCGAGCGCCAGCCCTGGGCCGCCCTCGGGGAGGACTGAGCCGGCCGGAGGTCACCAGGCCCGGCCCGGATGTCACCGGGCCCGGCCGGATGCCACCGTGGCCTGCCGGATGCCACCGTGGGCCCGGCCGGATGTCACCATGGGGCGGTGTCCGAGCAGACCACCGCACCCGCCCAGCCGAGGGTCTCCGCGAAGGCGATGACCTTCACCGAGTCCGTCATCCGGGACATGACCCGGCTCGCCCTCGCGCACGACGCGGTGAACCTGGCCCAGGGGTTCCCCGACTTCGCCTGCCCGCCCGAGCTCAAACAGGCGGCCAAGGCCGCCATCGACGCGGACGTGAACCAGTACGCGATCACCTGGGGGGCGGCGGAGTTCCGCGCCGCGGTCGCCGCGAAGGTGGGGCGGACCTACCCGGGCTGGTCGGTCGATCCGGACACCGAGATCTGTGTGACCTGCGGTTCGACCGAGGCGATGATCGCCACCATGCTGGCGCTGGTCGACCCCGGCGATGAAGTGATCATGTTCGAGCCGTTCTACGAGAACTACGGCCCCGACACGATCCTGTCCGGTGCCCGCCCGCGGCTGGTCCGCCTGCACGCCCCCGACTGGTCGATCGACCAGTCGGAGCTGCGCGCGGCCTTCAGCGACCGCACCAGGGCCATCGTCCTGAACACCCCGCACAACCCGACCGGCAAGGTGCTGCGCCGCGACGAGCTGGAACTGGTCGCGGAGCTCTGTCAACGTCACGATGCGCTGGTGTTCACCGACGAGATCTACGAGCACATCCACTACCTCGGACCCGGCGGCCACATCCCGCCGGCGACGATCCCCGGCCTCGAGGATCGGACCGTCACCATCAACGCCCTGTCGAAGACCTACGCGGTCACCGGCTGGCGGGTCGGTTGGACGATCGCGCCGCCCGCCTACACCTCGGCGATTCGCAAGGTCCACGACTTCCTGACCGTCGGCGCGGCGGCGCCGCTGCAGGCCGGCGGAGTGGCGGCGATGGGCCTGCCGCCCGCCTACTACGACGGGCTCGCCGAGCAGTACCGCACCCGCCGCGACCTGCTGTGCGCCTCGCTGGCCGACACCGGCTTCACGTTCCGGCCGCCGGACGGCGCCTACTACGTGATGTGCGACACCCGCGCGCTCGACCCGGCCGGGGACGACGTGGCCCTGGCCCGGCGGCTGGTCACCGAGATCGGAGTGGCCGCCGTGCCCGGCTCGTCGTTCTTCGCCGATCCCGCCGACGGCCGCCACATCATCCGGTTCGGCTTTCCCAAGAAGCTCGCCACGTTGCAGGCCGCCGCAGACCGCCTGGCCCGCCTGGCCCGTCCCGCCGCCGGCTCGGCTGATCCGTTGCGATGAGCGGGAGACGCACGGCGGTGCGATGTGCCCGGTCCGCAGACTCGAACCGGGCAGAACGCACCGCAACCGGCCTCGTCCTGGGCCGGGCCTGACTCGTCTAGGTAGCCGGGGTGATCGGCGTCGGGGCGGGCGGCGTTGGGGCGGGCGTGGCCGGGGCGCGTCGGGACGGCGGCGTCGGCAGTCGGTAGCCGATGCCGGCGGCGCGGGCATGCCCGGCG
>NZ_JAMQQF010000566.1 GCF_023716945.1 Frankia sp. AiPs1
GCCGGTGGTCGGGCCGGGCCGGTCGGGCCGGGCCGGTCGGGCCGGTCGGGCCGGCGGGTGGACCGCACGGCCGCGCGGGAGACAACGCCGGGTGGTGGCCGCTGGGATACCCGCGGTAACGCCGCGAGATGTTCACGATCCGTTCTCCCGTCGGCGGTACCCCGTCCCCGATGTTGATAACACGATGTGGGGCGCGTGATACGGCGTCGCTCCGATCGCGTGTCCGACAACGCGTGATATCACCCGAATCCCACTGTGACAGAGACTAAACGTTCTTTTCCTCATGGCTCTGCCAAACCGGTAACGGGACCGGACAATGGGAGGTATCGCGCGAGGGGCGGGGCGAGCGGTCCGCGGTCGGTTACGGTGCGGGCAGCAAGGCCCGATGCGGCAGGGGGTGGCTGATGGCGGACGCGCCTGGGACGCTCGTCGATGCGGAGCGGGACGGCCCACTGGACGGCGTCGCCGCCCTCGCCGCCCGCCTCGCCCGGGGCGAGGTGACCTCCCGCGAGCTCGTCGAGGCCGCACTGGACCGGATCGAGGCGACCCAGTCCACTCTCAACGCGTTTCGCCGGGTGCGGGCGCGCGAGGCCCTCGCGGAGGCGGTGGCGGCCGACGCGGAGCTCGCGGCCGGGGCGGCCCGCGGCCGCGGGGGACCGGTGACCCACCGGCACCGCCCCCTGCTCGGCGTGCCGATTGCGATCAAGGATGACACGGACATCGCCGGCCTGCCGACGGCGTTCGGTGCCGCCGGCGAGTTCCCCCCGGCCGCCCGGGACAGCGAGATGGTGCGGCGGTTGAAGGCCGCCGGAGCCGTCATCGTCGGTAAGACGAACACGCCCGAGTTCGGCCAGTGGCCGTTCACCGAGGGCCCGGCGTTCGGGGTGAGCCGCAATCCGTGGGATCTGGACCACTCCCCCGGCGGCTCCTCCGGCGGGGCGGCGGCGGCGGTGGCCGCGGGCCTGGTGCCCGGCGCGATCGGTTCGGACGGCGCCGGATCGGTGCGCATCCCGGCTGCCTGGACGCATCTGGTCGGGATCAAGCCGCAGCGCGGTCGCATCTCCAGCGCGCCCGTGCGCGAACAGTTCAACGGCCTCACCGTGTACGGCCCGCTGACCAGGACCGTCGCCGACGGCGCCCTGCTGCTCGACGCCCTGGCCGGCAGCCTGCCCGTCGACCGGGACTCCGCGCCGGCGCAGGTCGAGCCGTTCCTGTCCGCGGCCGGGCATCCCCCGCCCCGGCTGCGGATCGGGCTGTCGCTGCACCGCCCCTACAGCGGCATGCCGGCGAGCCTCGATCCGGCGGTACGCACCGCGGTGGAACGGATGGCCGAGGTGCTCGCCCGGCTCGGGCACGACATCGTCCCGGTGGAACCGCCCTACGGCCTGCTCGGGACGATCTTCCTGCCGCGGTCCATGGACGGCATCCGCGACTGGGCCGGGCGGGTCCCGGACCCGTCCCAGCTCGACCCGCGGACCGTGGCCAACGCGCGGACCGGCCGGCTGCTGCGCCCGTTTCTGCCGCTGTCCCGCGCGGCCGAGCCGCTGGCCCGGCTCAACATCGGCCGGATCTTCCGCCGGATCGACGTGGTGCTCGCGCCGACGACGGCGACCCCCCCGCCGCGCGTCGGCGAGCTCAACCGGGAGACCAACTGGGCCACCGACCAGGCGATCGTGGCGGCCTGCCCGTTCGCCTGGCCGTGGAACGTGCTGGGCTGGCCGGCCGTCAACGTGCCCGCCGGCCGCACCGCCGCCGGTCTGCCGGTCGGCGCTCAGCTCATGGGGCCCGCGGCCAGCGAGGGCCTGCTGATCTCGCTGGCCGCGCAGGTCGAGGCCAGCGAACGCTGGTACCTGCATCACCCGGGCGAGCGCGCCGCCCATCCCGCCTGACCTTCTGGACAGGTTTCCGTCACCCCACGGCCGGGTTGCGAGGGTGTGTGGTCGAACGCCTGGTCTGCCCGGGAGAATGAGCCATGGGAACTGCCCGGACGAACCCTGCCGCGCCCACAGGAGCCGATGCGGTGGGTGGGCCGGAGAACCTGCGCCTGATCGTCGCCGGGGCGGCCGTGCTCACCCTGGCGCTCGTCGTTGATCTGGGCCCCGGCGTCGCGCTGACCGGATACTTCGGCCTGGGGCCGCTGATCCTGGCCGCCGCCTGCCCGCCGCTGATCACCGCGGGCATCGGCGGCCTGACCGTGATCGTGGCGATCATCTCCGGGCTCTGGGACCACCGCTTCGGCACCCAGCCGCACATCGCCGCGATCATCCTGGTCCTGGTCCAGTCGGCGATCGCGGTCTACATCTGCGTGTACCGGGACCGGCAGCGCTCGAAACTGCACCGCGTCCAGGCCGTCGCCGAGGTCGCGCAGCGGGCGCTGCTGCCGGCGGTTCCGGGCCAGCTCGACGGGGCCGGCTTCGCCGCCCGCTACCTCTCGGCCGCGCAGGAGGCGTCCGTCGGCGGAGATCTCTACGAGGTCGTGCCGACCGCGAACAGTATCCGAGTGATCATCGGAGATGTCCGGGGCAAGGGGCTGCCGGCGGTCCGGCTGGCCTCGGTGGTGCTCGGCGCCTTCCGCGAGGCCGCGGTGACGTGGCTGGATCCCGAGCAGGTGGCGGCGGCGTGCGCCCGCGCGGTGGGGCGCGAGGCCGGCCCCGAGGACTTCGTCACCGCGCTCGTCCTGGACATCCATCCCGACGGGCGCCTGGGCATGTGTTCGGCGGGTCATCATCCGCCGCGGCTCGTCTCGGCGCACGGGTCGGCGACGCTGGAACTGCGCTCGCCCAGCCCCCCGCTCGGGCTGGCCGAGCGGTTCACCGTCACGACGGCGCACTGGGAGGTCGGTGACCGGCTGCTGCTGTTCACCGACGGGCTGATCGAGGCCAGGGACAGCCAGGGGCGCTTCTTCCCGCTGGACGATCGCCTGGACCTGCTGCGCGCCGGCGGCCAACAGGAGGCGCTGGACCGGCTCGTCGCCGCCGTCGAGACCCATGCCGGCGGGGCCCTGCACGACGACCTCGCGATCCTGCTGGCCGAACGGCAACCCGTCCCGATCGTGACCCCGACCGCGCCGAGGACCCCGATCGCCCCGACAGCCCCGACAGCGAGGGCCGCCGCCGACTGAGGGTGCGCGGGCCGGGATCAGCCCTCGGCCCGCCGGCGGCTGCGACCCTCCCGCCGGTAGGAGAACGGACCTGGCAGGTCGACGCTGGACAGGCCGCCACGGCGGTGGCGCGACCAGACCCGCCAGGAGACGCGCCCGAGCTTCAGCGTGACCGAGGACACCCCCTGCTCGCTGACGTTGACGTGAAACGGTCCGTACCGCGGTCGGCGAGTGTAGCGCAGGCCCATCAGATACCTCCGGAAAGGAGAAGTCGCAGGAAGCGGACGAGGAACGAGCGGCGCTGATATCGCCTTTGTCTCCCGAATTCCCGCGGACTAACCATCAATCGGCGTCCATCCGACGGATGGTCTTTCGGCCGACATCCGTGCCCCTGCACCGCACCGTCCCACCCGAACCGGCTCGATCCGCTACGGTCGGCCCATGCGCAGGGACGCCGGGATCGACTTCCGATGTCGGCGCATTCCCGCCGGCGCGGGCGCGGGCGCGGCGACGCGGACCGCCCACGCGGCGGATCACCGGGGGCGCGGATGAACGCTGCGGCGGGCTCCCCGGACCGCGGCACCGTGCGGCTGCTCGTCGCGCTGGTCGTCGTGATGACCGCGGTGGCCGCGTTCGCGGTCGGCGGCCTGATTGCGGTGTCCGACGTGCGGGTGAGCTGGGGGCGCGACGGCAGCGGGCCGCCGGGACGGCCCACGACCGGGGTGTAGCCGCCGGCGAGCGTTGCCTGGGTGTCGGTGAGCTCCACGTCGGCGCAGCGCTCGAACTCCC
>NZ_JAMQQF010000567.1 GCF_023716945.1 Frankia sp. AiPs1
GCCCCGGCCTCGGTCAGCACCGCCTGCAGCATGCTCGGCGCCAGGTGCAGCACCGTGATGGCGGCCGCGGGCACCGTGGCCAGCAGCGCCGCCGGCTCGAACTGCCGGTGCAGCACCGCGGTGCCGCCGCGGGCGTGCAGGCCGAAGGCCATCGCCATCGCGCCGATGTGGAACAGCGGCATCACCAGCAGGATCCGGTCGTCGCTGCCGGTGCGCATCTCGACGTTCATCGTCTGGCCGACGCGGAACATCTCCCGCTGGCCCATGATGCAGCCCTTCGGCCGGCCGGTGGTGCCGCTGGTGTAGATCAGGCAGGCGATGTCGTCGGGCCGGGCGGCGAACGGCAGCTCGTCGCCGAGCGCGGCGTCGCGGAACTCCGCCAGGCCCACGACCTCGCCGCCCCGGTCGTTGACGCCCGGGTCGCTCACGCCCGGGTCGTCGAGGCAGACGACGAGTTCGAGGCCGAGCTCCGCGCGCAGGGTGGCCACGATCGGCAGGAACTCGGCGTCGACGAAGATCGCCCGTGGCCGCGCGTCGGCGAGGATGCGGGCGATCTCGGGCGCCGCGAGGCGGAAGTTGACGGTCGCGATGACGAGGCCGCTGAGCTGACCGGCGGCCAGTACCTCGCCGAAGGCGATGCTGTTGCGACCGAGCAGGGCCACCCGGTCCTGGCGGCGCAGGCCGGCTCGGGCGAGGGCGGCCGTGATGGCCGTCGCGCGACGCAGCAGCTCACGGTGGGTGATGCTGCGCCCCTCGGACAGGTAGGCGGGGACGTCGCCGAACCGCTCCGCGTTGCGGCGCAGGATGTCGGCGAGGCAGGGATCCGGGATGTGTTTCGTCGGCACGGGCTACTCCATCGAAGCTCCGAGCGTTAATGTTTGACGATGATGTCAAACAACGCCATCCCGGGCAAGCGCCCCCCGCGGCCGATCGACCCCCGGACCAGCGCGGTCGTCCTGGTGGAGTGCCAGAACGGGGTGCTCGGCCCGGACTCCATGCTGCCCTCGCTCGCGGCCGACTCGGCCGCCATCCGCGACGGCCTGCGCCGGCTGGTCACCGCCGCGCGGTCCGCCGGGGTGCTCGTCGTGCACGCCACGTTCGAGGGCTGGCTGGGTTCCACCGACCCCGGGCCGGCGCCGCTGTGGAAGGCCGCCGCCCAGGGCAGCAAGGACTGGGGCCCCGGCCATCCGGCGACCCAGGTCGTGCCCGACCTGCTCGACCCCACCGACCTGATCATCCCGCGCCACCATGGCCTGTCGCCGACCTGGGGCACCGAGCTGCTGCCGATCCTGCGCGGGCACCGGGTGGACACGGTCGTCATCGCCGGGGTCTCGCTCAACGTCGCGATCCCGCTCGGGGTGGGGGAGGCCGTCCACGAGGGTTTCCGCGTCATCGTCCCGCGTGACGCCGCCGCCTCGACCCCGGCCGAGTACGGCCAGCACATCCTGGCGAACACGATCGCCATGCTCGCCCGCGTCACCACCGTCGACGACCTCGCCGCCTCCTGGGCCGCCGCCACCGCCGCTGTCTGAAGCCGGTTGGCGGAAGTGTCAACTTTGGCTAGGGTCAGGCGGAGCCCGATGGCCGTGGTGCCGGGCCTGTGACGGTCCGCCGAGCGTCCTCGCGTACCCGTACAGAACGTGACCGCAGTACCGGACCGGCCGTGGTCCCCGCGGCCGATCCGGCACCCCTTCCCGGGAGGCGCCCCATGACCACCAGCACCGAGCCGACGGCGAGCGGCGTCCCGGCGGCATCGCCGTCCGGCCGCCCGGCCCACTCCGACCGCCCGGCCCACCATGCCCACGCCGTGCTGCACTGCAACATCAACACCGTCGACGTCGACCGCGCCGCCGCGTTCCACCTGTCGCTGTTCGGCGGCGAGCCGCGGATGCGTTCGATCAGCACCGACGGCGACACCGCCACCATGGGCCTGGGCACCGGCACCGCCAGCGTCACCACCTTCCTCTACGACCTGCGCGGCCCGCGTTCGGCCCCGGCCGTCGAGCTGGTCGGCTGGACCAGGCCGGCCACCCCGCCCGCCACCGCAGACCAGCGGCCCACCGGGTTCACGGCGCTGGGTTACCGGGTCGAGTCCCTGCGGATAGTCACCGCGCGGCTGGAGGCCACCGGCATCGCGTTCACGCCGGTGCCCGAGGGCCTGGCGGTCCGCGGCGCCGTCCGCCCGGCGCTGCGGCTGACCGACCTCGACGGTGCCCTCATCGAGGTCGTCGAGATCCCCGCCGCGCCCGGCGACCCGCGCCGGCTGCCGCTGCTGTCGCACGAGCGGATGCGCTGCACCGACCTCGAGCGCACCATCGCCTGGTACACCGGGATCGGCTGGACGGTGCGCGACCGCGGCGAGAGCCCGACCGGACCCACCGTGTCGCTGGTCCTGCCCGAGGACCCGACGTTCTCCCTCGAGTTCGTCCAGCAGCCCGCGCCCGCCGGAGCCACGGCGACGCCGCCGGCCAACGTCCAGGGCCTGTACCGGATCGCGCTCGCGGTCGAGGACGTCCGCGAGGCGCACGCCTCGCTCGTCGCCGACGGCGCGCTCGGTGACGTCGACGACCCGGTGGTCATGCCGATGCCGGACACGCCGACCGGTGGCTTCACGGTGCTGTTCCTGCACGACCCGGACGGTGCCGTCGTCGAGTTCGTCGACCGTCCCCGCTCGGCGGTGCGCCGCCCCACCGAGCCCGCCTGAACCCCGGCGAGCAGTCCACCCCGGCTCGGCCGGGGTGGCTCAGCCGGCGTGAGTGGCTCAGCCGGCGTGGATGGTGGCGACGAGCAGGGCCGAGGCCTCGGCGATGATGTCGGCCTCGTCCATCCGGATCTCGGTGGCCCGGATCTTGTACCAGCAGCGGTCGAGCATCGAGAGCACGACCAGGCCGACGGCCTCCGGCGAGCCGGCGGGCTCGCGCTGGCGGGCGTGCAGCAGCTCGCCGAGCTTGCGGGCGACACGGATCTGCGTGCGGTGGGAGTCGTTGCGGAAAGCCGCGTCCGTCGGCGCGGACAGCATCGCGGCCAGCGCGAAAGCGCCGTGCAGGTCGAGGTGGGTGAAGTAGAGCCGGACCCACTCCTCGACGGCGGCGGCGGGCCAGTCGCCGGGCACCGCGGTGAGCCGGGCGACGACGGCGAGGCTGGACTGGTATCCGGCCCGGCCGAGCTCGGCGAAGATCTCCCGCTTGTCCCGGAAGTAGGTGTAGAACCCGGCGCGCGAGATGCCGCACGCCTCGGTGATGTCGGCGACGCTGGTGCCGGCGTAACCGTGGCGCAGGAACAGCCCGCGGGCGGTGTCGACGATGACCTGCCGGGTGCGCGCGGCGCGCGGGCCCAGGTCCGCCGCCGAGGCGGGGGCGCGTTGTCGGGGAGTGTCGGACGGTTGCATGAGATCATCTCGGCGCGTCGACCCTGCCGCCGTGGCGGGGCGCCCCGCGCGGGGCGAGCGCCGGCCACGGCGGCGATGATCAGATCGCGACGACCGGTTCGAGCTCGGCGCCGGCGAGCAGCTCGGTGCCGAGCTGTTCGGCCAGGGTGCGGTGGTCGCCGAGCAGCAGGTCGAGCGCGGCGGTCCGGGCGACGAAGCGGTGCAGCTCGCTTTCCAGCGTCAGCCCCATCGCGCCGCAGACCTGCACGGCATGGCGCATGACCTCGGCCTGGGCGAGCCCGGCCCGCAGCTTGACCAGCCGCGCCGCCCAGGCGCCGCCGTCCGCGTGCCCCGCGTTGCCCCAGGCCACGGTCAGCTCCGAACGCAGCGACTCGACCGCCACGTGCGCCTCGGCGAGCCGGTGGCGCACGGCCTGGAAGGTCGCGATGGACCGGCCGTACTGGACCCGGGCCGCGGTGTGCGCGACCGCGATGGCGAGCGCCGCCTCGCACCCACCGAG
>NZ_JAMQQF010000568.1 GCF_023716945.1 Frankia sp. AiPs1
GGCGCGTGCCCGCCGGGAGTTCCATGCCCGCCCGCGCCGGCCGGCGCGGCGTCGCCGGAGTGGACGGGGGCGCCGGAGTGGACGGGGGCGCCGGCGTCGACAGGGACGCCGGAGTCGACAGGGGCGTCGGGGGCGTCGGGCCGCGAGGACGCCCGCGCCGCGTAGGAGTCCCGCGCCGGGCCGGGCGGCGCGTCGTGCCAGCCCGACTCGCCCTGCGCGGCCGGGCGACCCGCCGGCGCAGACTCCGCGGCGACGATGGGATCGCGCGAACGGGGGGACTCCGCGTGCGACATACCCATTCCTCTCACCCCGCCGAGACGTTCATGGTCACTGTCGAACTGCTCGGGATCGGCCTCGTCGTGGCCCGCAGGACGGCGGGAGAGCACCCGCATCGCCACCGTGAACCGCTCGGTGGAACGCTGCTCCGACGCCGAGTCGTGGCGGCGCAGCCACATGGGGATCAGGACAAATCCCCACACCGCGACAATCGCGGCCCAGATCAGGGCGCTCACCGGAGCACCGCCGTCCGGCCGGCGTGGATCTCGCGATGGACCGGTGGCGGAACCGGCACGATCCCCGCGCCGGACGCCGAGCGCGCACCGTCCGCGCAGGGCGCGGCGAGCGCGGCGAGCGCGGAGGTGCTGACCATGCGGGGCCTCTTCTCGACACCAGCGGATAGCGATTTCGCTGTTGACGCTAGTGAGCGAAATCCACGTGGTCACCGACCCGAACCCCGCGTGTCGCATCCGCAATCGGATGGGCTACGGTCGTCCCCCCGTCGTCTAACCGATCCTGAGCCCCCCGGGCGGGCTCGGCTTGGCATACGGAACCACTCGCAGATAGCGCGCGCCTCCAGCAGGTCGCTGCGAATGCGCTCGGGCGTGAGTGTCAGAACAACGCGCCGTGACCGCGACGGGGGGGCGTCCGGTTTCCGACACCCGCCGCCAAGCCGAGTGGAACTCGTCACCCCACCCACGGCGTAACCCGGAAGCGGGCCCCCGGTCCCGCTCCGGGCCACCGCGGATCGGGCAGGCGGCGGCAACCGGACGAGCCGCGGGCCCCGGACCGGAGCATGGACACGGACGCCGGTGCGTCCGCTCGGCCCGACTGCGGGCGGTCAGGGCCGTCAGGGCCGGCTGCGGGCGGTCAGGGCCGGCTGTAGCGGCTCTCCCGCCAGCGACGCACGAGCCCTTCGGGAACGTCCTCGGTCGTCAGCGCGAATCCGAGGTGATCGCGGTAGTGGCCGTCGATGGCGAGATAGCGCCGGTGCAGGCCCTCCCTGCGGAAGCCGAGCTTGGCCAGCACCCGCTGGCTGGCGGCGTTCTCGGGCCGCACATTGGCCTCGACGCGGTGCAGGCCGACCGGGCCGAAACAGTGGTCGACGACGAGCGCGAGGGCGGTCGGGGTGATGCCCCGGCCGGCAAAGCCGCTGTCCACCCAGTAGCCGACCTGCGCGCTGTTGAAGGCGCCGCGGACAATCGTCGACACCGTCACCTGGCCGACGAGCCGGCCGTGGAAAACGATCCCGAACGGCAACGCCATGCCGATCCGCGCCTGCTGACGCAGCCGGTGCAACATCTGCCGGTACACCGAGACGGTCTGGCGCTGCGCCCAGGTCTCGCGGACCATGATCAGACCGGGCGGGGTCGCCTCCCACGGCGCCAGCCAGTCGGCGTTGCGCAGCCGCACCTCCACCCAGGCGGAGGCGTCGCGCAGCCGCAGCGGCCGCACCGTCACCGATTCCTCGGACAGCACCGCCGGCCAGCCCGCCGCCCGTGCCATCACGCCCTAGTCCGCCGTCCCGGCGACGCCGGGGGAAACCGGGTGGTCATCGACGCCGCGGAGCTGGGCCACGGCATGTCCGATCACTCCGGCGAGCACGCCCAACCCGTCGCGGACCCCTCCCGTCGAGCCCGGCAGGTTCACCACCAGCGTCGCCGCCGCGGTCCCGGCAAGCCCGCGGGAGAGCACCGCCGCGGGGACGGCGTCACGGCCCGCGGCCCGCAGCGCCTCGGCGAGCCCGGGGATCGGTCGTTCGATCACGTCCTCGGTCGCCTCGGGGGTGATGTCCCGCGGTCCGAGACCGGTCCCGCCGGTGGTGACCACCAGATCGATCCCGTCGGCGACGGCGGCCCGCAGCGCGGCTGTGATCCGCTCCCGCTCGTCGGGGACGACCTGCGCCGGGCCGACGGCGAAGCCGAGCTCGGCCAGTCCGGCGACGAGCAGCGGGCCGGAGCGGTCCGGATAGACGCCCCCGTACGCCCGGTCGGACACGGTGACGACCTGGGCCCGCGCTCCCGACGGAAGACTCGACGAACGGCTCACCGGACCGCCCCCGCCGGTCCCGTCGGCACAGGCGGTCCCGTCGACACGGGCGGTCCCGTCGGCACAGGCGGTCCTACCTCCCGGGAGGGTCCGGCCTGCCAGTCGCCGTGGCGCCCACCCGTCTTGGTCAGCACCCGCACGCCGGTCAGTTCCGCGCCGGGATCGACCGCCTTGACCATGTCGTGCAGGGTCAGCCCGGCCACGGTGACGGCGGTCAGTGCCTCCATCTCGACGCCGGTCCGGTCGGCCGTCCGCACAGTGGCGGTGATCTCCACCCCGTCGTCACGGACGGTGAGCTCGACGGTGACCCCGGAGATCGCGATGGGGTGGCAGAGCGGGACGAGGTCGGGCGTCCGCTTCGCGCCCATGATCCCGGCGATCCGGGCGGTCCCGAGCGCGTCCCCCTTGGGCACCCCGGTACCGCGCAGCAGCCCCACCACCTCGGGGGTGACCCGGAGCAGGCCGGTGGCGCTCGCCGTGCGGGTGGTGACCTCCTTGGC
Organism: Frankia sp. AiPs1; assembly: GCF_023716945.1. Classification (GTDB taxonomy): domain Bacteria; phylum Actinomycetota; class Actinomycetes; order Frankiales; family Frankiaceae; genus Frankia. The sequence goes on from NZ_JAMQQF010000568.1 coordinate 2,826, forward strand.
GGTGACGTCGACCATCCGGGCCGCGCCGTGCTCGTCGACGTGGGTGAGCCGGGGCGCGGTCATCGCGCGATCGGCTCCGCCGGCCCGGCGCCCATGCCCGGGTGCGTGTCCGGGTGCGCGCCCGCGTCTGTGTCCGTGTCCGACCTGTCGGTCTCCGCCCAGCCCATGCCGGAGAGGATGGCGCCTGTGTCCCCGCCGAGCAACAGCGCCGGCAGCCGGGCGCCGGCCGGCACCTCCGTCACATCCTCGGCAATGACCAGCAACGCCTGCGCGCCGGCCAGCGAGGTGAGCTGATGGGAGCCCTGGCCGCCGGCCGGACGGGCGACGGTGGCCGGGCCGGGTCGGCCGTCGGAGTCGAGCCGGTCGAGGCCGACCCGCACGAACGTGCGCCGACCGGCCGGGGAACGCAGTGCCGTGCCGACCGTCACGACGATCCGCGGCAGACCCGTGGCCGCCAGCCCACGCATCCGGCGCAGCGCCGGGCGGACGAACAGCTCGAAGGAGACCAGCGCGCTGACCGGGTTGCCGGGCAACGTGAAGATCGGCACACCCTCGACCAGACCGAAACCCTGCGGTTTGCCCGGCTGCATCGCGATCTGATCGAACCGCACGCTGCCGGTCCCGGTGAGGACCTCCTTGACGACGTCGTAGGCGCCGACGCTGACCCCGCCGGTGGTCACGACCGCGTCGACCTCCCCCAGCACCCCGTGCAGGGCCTTGGCGAAGGCGTCGGGTTCGTCGGGCACGCCGGTCAGCCGGCGGACGACCGCGCCGGCCTCGCGGGCGGCGGCGGCGATGCCGTGACTGTTGGAGTCGACGATCTGCCCCGCGCCGAGCCGCGAGCCGACCTCGACGAGCTCGGTGCCCGTGGACAGCACCGCCACCCGGGGCCGCGGGTGCACCGGCGGGCGCGCCACGTTGACGGCGGCGAGCAGGCCGATCTGGGCCGAGCCGAGGACCGTCCCCGCCGGCAGCACCAGCGCGCCGGGGGTGACGTCCTCGCCGGTGCGGCGGATGTGCAGCCCACGGGCGGCGGGCTGGCGGAC
>NZ_JAMQQF010000569.1 GCF_023716945.1 Frankia sp. AiPs1
GCGCCGACGGTGAGCTGGAGAACCTGCCCGGGGCTGACGGCCAGGGTGCCGCTGGTCTCGCCGCCGAGGCCGCCGGGCGCGCCGGTGTTCGGCGGGTTGGGGGCCACGAAGCCGGCCGCGCTGCCGCCCTCGCCGCCGAACAGGTCGATGCGCACGCTGGTCACGCCGGCGGGCACGGTGAAGGTGTCCGTGCCCGCCGTGGTGTAGGCGCAGGTGGGTGGGGAGGTGGTCAGGACGCCGGTCGCCCCGCAGGTGGCCGTCCCGCCCGCGGCGTCCGCGACGGCGGGCAGGGGCGCCGCGACGGCGACGGCCAGGACACCGGCCGCGCCGACGATCGCGGCCAGCCTGCCTCTGGGCATGGTGATACGACGGTTCAAGGGAATCGACATCGCCTTTACGGTCAGAGTTTTTACGGTCAGACGCCGTCGTCGGCGCACAGCGCCCAGGCGTCGGTGTAGGTGCTCGGCGAGCTCGCGCCGCCGGTGTGGCTGAAGGCCGTCCAGTAGGCGGCGGTGGTGGTCCCGTCGCTGACGGGGCTGCCGCCGGAGGTGCTGGGGAAGCTGCCGTTGAGGTGGTCGCCGCCCGAACCCGGGCCGGTGAAGTCGGTGGTCGTCACGCTGCCGCCGCTGATGGCGGCGCCGCCGCTGATCAGCTTCCCGTCCCCGCCGCCGCAGCCGACCGTGGCCGTCTGGCCGGTGGTCGCCGAGGTCGGCCCGCTCACCTCGCTGTAGCGGACCTTCACGGTGGCCCCGCTGACGTTGATACCGCTGCCGCTGCAGATCGCGTAGGCGTAGGTCACGTTGCCGGTGCCGCCTCCGCCGCCGTTCCACCCGACGGACGCCCAGGAGTTCGGGTTGGTCGCCCCGTCGGCCGCCGCCTTCTGGCCGTAGTCATGGGCGGCGTCGTTGAAGGTGGGGAAGCTGGCGATCGGCTTGAGGCTGCCGATGCTCGCCGGGGTGGTGCGCGCGCCGCCGCCGAGCAGGATCGTGTTCGCCGGGCAGGTCGCCACCACCAGGTTGACCGTCGACGCCGCCGAGGGCCCGCTGGCCTTGTTCATCACCACCTGGGTGTGGTTGACCAGGTTGCTGGTCAGGCAGGTCGCGTAGGGGGTGGTGGAGAAGGCGGCGTCGGTCGCGCCCCCGGTGCCGCCGATGCCGAGCCAGTGCGTCACGTCGGTGCCGACGACGCCGGTGGTGCCGGTGTACTCGCTACTGCCGTCGGAGCTGGGCTCCGTGCCCATCACGTGGTTGCCGTTCGACGCCATGCCGGTGCCGATGGCCTGGTTGACGCCGCCGCCGGCGATGAGGCCGCTGGAACAGTCAGCGTGGGTCGAGATCTCGGCAAAGGTCGAACCGGGCCCGCTGGTGGCGCCGGGTGTCTTCACCGTGACGCCCACGGTGTTGGCGTGCGCGGTTCCCGGTACCGCGACGGCCAGTAGGGCGCTCAGTCCCAGCACGACGGCACCGCCAATCGTGCGACGACGCAGGGTCACTTCCGCCATCAGATCTCCTCTGGTGCGAGGCGGCCTCCGCCCCCGGGCCGACCGGCACGGGGTGGCCGATGGTCGGCGGCAGCCCACGCGAGCAGGCGCGTATCCGCGGCCGTTTCCCGAGGTCAGGAGCCAGGTCGCAGCCACCATGGCTGCGCGGATACGGACGTTAGCATCGAAAAAGTCCGCATACACGGCATGTTGGGCGAACTTTGTGCGCGGATGAGTGCCTGTTACTCGCTGTAATCGATTCGGGGGAGGGCTGTCGCTACCTGCGGCGCAGCGCGGCGAGGCAGAGGGTCAGGCCCGGGCCGAACGCCATCGCGACGGCGGTCGCCCCGGCGGCGAGGTCCCCGCGGATCTGGTCGAGGACGAGCAGGACGGTGCCCGACGAGCAGTTCCCCCGGGTCGCGAGGACGCGGCGGGCCACTGCGGTCTGCGCGGGCGCCAGGGCCAGGCGTTCCTCGACGACGTCGAGGATGCGCGGGCCGCCGGGGTGCACGGCCCAGCCGTCGACGTCGCCCGGGTCCGCGGCGATCGGCCCCAGCAACGCGGCGACTGCCTCCTCGACGTGCTTCGCGAGGACGTCGGGCACCTGGCGGGACAGCCCCATGCGAAAGCCGTGGTCGGTGACGTGCCAGGTCATCAGGTCCTCGCTGTCCGGGGCGGTGGCGGCGGTGGTGTCGAGCACCTCCAGGCCGTGGGCGGCATCGGGGACGAGCACGATCGCCGCCGCGGCGTCGCCGAACAGGGCGTGCGCGACGACCTGCTCCAGGTCCCGGTGCGGCTGCTCGGGCTGGCTGTGCAGGGAGGTCAGTTCCAGGCAGAGCACGACCGCGGGCAGCCGGCGGGACCGGACGAAGTCCGCCGCCGCGCCCATCCCCGGGATGGCGCCGTAGCAGCCCATGTGCCCGACCAGCAGCCGCCGCACCGACGGGAGCATGCCGAGTTCGCGGGCGAGCTGGATGTCCAGGCCAGGCGTTGCGTAGCCGGTGCAGGAGACGACGACGAACAGCCCGACCTCGGCGGCGCCCAGGCCGGCGTCCGCCAGCGCGGCCAGGACGGCACGCCGGCCCAGCGGGGGCGCCTCGTCGACGTACCGGCGCATCCGCGCGCCCGTCGACCAGTCGCTGACATCCTCCCGGCGCGGATCGACGACCCCGTGGCGGGTGCGTACCCCGGCGCCGAGGAAGAGCCGGCGAGCCAGCCGGTCGCCCCGGTACCGCCGCTCGAAGACCTCGTCCCACAGGCTCTGCTGGTCGAAGGAGCCGGGAAACGCCGCGCCCATGCCGGTGATGACGGCGGCGCTGGGCGGCCTGGTGCTGGGCGGCCTGGTGCTGGGCGGCCCGGCGCTCACCACCGGGCCACGCCCGCGTCCGCCTCCGGGTCGCCGCCCAGCGCCGCCAGGCCGAGCCAGTCGGCGCAGACGTCGGTCGTCGCCGGCTGCAGGGACCCGCAGCGGGCGTCGCGGTAGAGCCGTTCGAGCGGGTGCCCGCGGCGGGTGACGGCGGTTCCGCACGCCTCGACGACCGAGGCGGCGACGTCCTGTGCCGTCTGTCCGGCGAGCAGCTTGGCCCGCCACACCCACCGGTTCGTCGACGCCGAACCCGGGTCGGCATCGACCCGGCGCGCGCACTCGTCGACCACCGCGTCCAGCGCGGCCAGCGCCGCGTCGGCATGGCCGAACCGGGCCCGCACGGCCGGCAGCTCCGCGAGGCCGCCCGGCATCCCGGGCGTGCGCCTGGTGCGGGCGTAGGCGAGCCCCGCGTCGAACGCGGCCCGGCCGACCCCGGCATAGACGGCGGCATAGGAGGCCACCAACCACTGCGGCATGCCCTGCGCCACCAGCAGACTGAGCCCCTCCAGGCCACCGACGAGCGCCTCCGCCGGCACCCAGACGTCCAGGTGCACATCGTGGCTGCCGGTGCCCCGCATGCCGAGGGTGTCCCAGGCCGGCTCGACGCGCACCCCGGCCCCACGCGGGACGAGAAAATGACTGATCCGCGTGGCCCGCCGTCCGGCCTCCTCGTGGTCGCCGTCCGGTGCCCAACCGTCGGCGCGGGCGGCGACGAAGTAGACGTCCGCGTGGGATGCCCCCGAGCAGAACGACTTCACCCCGGTGATCCGGTAGCCGCCGTCCTCGCACTGGTAGCGGGTCCGCAGCGCGGACAGCCGGGAGCCGGCGCCCCGCTCGCTCATCGCGACGGCGATGAACTCCCCGGCCGCGGCGCGGGCCAGCAGCCGGTCGCGGGCGGCGAAGAACGACTCCGGTGCCCCCATCGCGCGGGCGAGCCCGTCGGGCGTCCCGGCCAGCGCCCCCACGACCGAGGTGTGCATGTTCAGGACCAGGGCGGTCGCGCCGCTGCCCGCGGCGAGCACGCG
>NZ_JAMQQF010000056.1 GCF_023716945.1 Frankia sp. AiPs1
GCCTGGCCCCCGCGCCAGGACCACCTCGGGGCACGCCGCGCCCACCCCAGGGCCTGACCGATCCCGCGCCGCCCGACGAGCCCGCCCCTGCCGCCAGCGGGATCACCGAGCAGGCCCGCGGCCGCTTCGCCCGCAACGCCGTCATCCAGGGCCCCGCCGCCGAGCTGTTCAAGGCCTGGGCGGTGACGGTCCGCGCCGAGCTGCCCGCCCTCGGCGGCGAGATCGTCCTCTGCCTGCACGACGAGCTGCTCCTGCACGTCCCCACCGCCCACGCCGAGTCAGCCGCCGACCTGCTGCACCGGACCCTCGCCGCCACCGCCGCCTACTGGGCGCAAGGCAGCGGGGTGCGCTTCGTCGCCGACGTGTCGATCCTGCGCTGCTGGTCCGACGCCGCCCACTGAGCCCGCGGTCCACCCCACCAAGATAATCAACGCCGTTGATGAGCAGGCAGGCGTCTTGATCAACTCAAACAACCAAGGAGCCAAAAGGCCACGGGATACCCCGGCCATCCACAGAAGCCGGTCCACCGGTCGGCGCGTCAGGCGGTGATGGATACCAGGCGGCGTCCGGCCGCCACGAGGGCGGCCTGGCGGGCGACCCGGGCGCCGAGGTGCTCGGCGGTGGCGGCGTCGGCGGTGTGGATGGTGTCAACGCCGCCGTCCAGCGGAGTCTGGGCCCCCGCGCCACTCCAGAAGCCGAGGCGGTTGAGGTCGTTCTCGGAGGCGGTGGTGGAGTTCCAGCCGGGGCCGAGGCCGAGGCTGACCCACAGCATGCGGTGCTGGGCGGCGAAGGTGGCGAAGAAGGCGAGAGTGCTGGACTTGTCGCCGCTCTTGGACGCGGAGTTGGTGAAGCCGGCCGCGAGCTTGTCGGCCCAGCGGCCGTCGGCGAACCGGCGGCTGGTGGCCTCGGCGAAACTGTGGAACGCGGCGGACGCGCTGCCCATGTAGGTGGGCGAGCCGAAGACGATCGCGTCGGCACCGTCCAACTGCTGCCACTGCTCGTCGGTGATGGTGTTCACCGGCACGACGACCACATCGGCGCCGGCGTCGACCGCCCCACGCCGGACCGCCTCGGCGAGGACCGCGGTGTGCCCGTAGCCCGAGTGGAAGGCGACGGCGACCGAGGGGGTCGGGGCAACGAACTCAGACATGTGGACTCCGGTGACTCGGGTGACTCGGGTGACTCGGGGGAACGGCGGACCGCGCTGTGCTTGCGCTGTCGACGCTACGGTGGCCGGTCGAGACGGAGGAACGCCGAAAGTCTCGTTTTTACGACCGATCGTCTAGGGTGACGACGTGGATCCCATCGAGGACGTCCTGGCGGCGCGGTCTGTCGAGGACTCGCAGTACCTGAGCATCGAGGCCCACGGTGCCTGGGGGATCTCCTTCAGGTCGCCCCACACGACCTACGTGATGATGATCAGAAGTGGGCGCTGCTGGTGGCAGCCCACCTCGAGCGCCGTCCCGGAACTGCTCGCCGCCGGCAGTTGCTTTCTGGTCCGCGCCGGCGGCGAGTTCGCCGTCGCGGACCAGCCGGGGCGAGACCTCGTCGGCTGCGAGAGCCTCCGGGCGTCCGGCCGGGGTTCCCCTGTACGCCACGGCACCGAGGGACCAGTGACGGAGATCGTCTCGGCCCGGTTGGCCTTCGACACGGGTGCCGCCGAGCCGTTGTTGAAGGCACTTCCGCCCGTGCTGCGGCTCGATCTCGACGACTCGGCCGGCGACGCGCTGCGTTCCACCTTCCGCCTGCTGGAGCTGGAGCAGACATTCTCCGGCTTCGGGTCCGGGTTCATCATGAGCCGCCTGGCCGACGCCCTCTTTGTGTACGCGCTTCGCACCTACGTCTCGTCGCCCGCCAAGATCTCACACGGGTGGCTCTCCGCTCTCAGCGATCCGCAGCTCGCACCGGCACTGCGCGATCTGCACGCCGATCTCGCCCACCCATGGACGGTCGAGGAGCTCGCATGCCGAGCCGCGATGTCGCGGGCGGCGTTCGCCGCGGCATTCAGACGGAAGACGGGCGACTCGCCCATCAACTATCTGACCTACTGGCGCATGTACCGGGCGAAGACGCTGCTGCGTGACACAGAATCCAGCCTGCAGCAGATCGCCCTCATGGTCGGGTATGACACTGACGCCGCCTTCAGCCGGGCCTTCCGCCGATACCAGAACATCGCTCCCGGAGCATGGCGGCGCCGATGGCGTATCTCGGCCGGGAACTCTGACGAGACGGCCGCACCGACGAGAACCACCTCCTCACCGCGGAAGTGATCTACGCTTTTGGTGAGCGGTCAGCACTGCGCGGCGCGGGCAGGTAAACCGAACACATGTGATCATCGCAGGGCGGCTGTCCACGCCTCGGTCCGGGCGTCCAGATAGTCGGAGGTCGCGAGCCAGTAGGGGCCGTCCTCCGCCCAGATCCTGGCCCACGGCTGACGCTGCCGTTGGGCGCCGTCGCGCAGCAGGTCGTACATCGCCCGGGCGCGCCGGCCCAGCATGCCCGCCAGCGCCGGCCTCGACGCCTCATCCAAGCCGTAGCCGTCGACGAAAGCGCGCAACCGCGCGGCCGATTCCGCCACTGGCCGATCGGCACGCAGACCCGCCATGGCCTGCGCGGCATACGCGAGATCCCACAGCCGGGAGCTCGGCGCGGCCGCGTCCCAGTCGATCAGCACCCAGCCCCGGGCGGACTTTACGAGGTTCCACGGCGCGACGTCGTTCTGACAGATGAGGTCCTCCCTATCCGGCGGGATGACCCTGTTCCAAACCGCCCCGGCCGGTGGCACGAAGCCGGCAAGGGCCCGGTGCAGGTCCGCCAGCATCCGACCGATCGAGAACAGCTCCGCCACCGAGTACGTGCCGGCGGCCGCACCGAGCTCGCCGGGTACGTATTCCAGCACCTGGCGTCCCTGCGCGTCTCGCCCCAGTGGGCGCGGGGCACCGGGGAAACCCACCGCGTGCAGGTAGCCCAGCAGCGCATCGACGGCATCCGTCCACGGACCGACCGGGCGGCGAACAGTCCCGCCCACCCGCACCACGCCGGTCGTGACATTCCCCGTCAACGGCTCTTCCTCGCCACCCACCCCAAGAGCCTCGCGCAGACGAGACGCGGAAACGAGTCATTCCGCCGATCAATCTGACCGCCGATCAATCTGATCAAGGTGTTCCGCGGAACCGGGCAGGTTCCGCACCGGGAATGCGGCGGCCGCGGGGGAGGGTCTGGTCGATGGGCGCGCCGAGCGAGCTGTCACAGCACCGGCCAGCCCGGTCCAGGAGGGTGCTTGCCCTGGGACGTCCCGGCCTGACGGTAACGCGATCGACCGGTGGTTATTATGAAGATAATCAACACCGTTGACGAACTCTCACTTCAAGATCAAAAAACAACAACCAAACCCAGCACCTGAACCGCGGGGGAGATGCAGATCATTAACGTGATCATCTGCCGGAGCTCGGCTGGGGCCCGCCAAAAGTGATCTTGATTGGGTGAACGGCCCGCTGATTCGTAGGCGGGCAGGAGCCTCGGATGCCGCTGGATCCCAACCGTCGGCACCGTCGGCGGCACCTGCTGTCCGAGGTTCGAGGCGATCGGGGGAAGCGGCCGGCCCAGTTCTACTTGACATAATGTGCATTATCGGCGCGTGCGGTGGGGTAGTGGTTGGTGGGGTTTTGGCTGCTTGGTGGCGCGGGCTGTTCGTGTGGGTGGGTCTCTGGCGGGTGGCAGGTTCGGAGTGGATGTGGGGTGGGCGGGTTCCTGGTCTCTGCTTTCTGGATCTTGGTGATGGTTCGCGGCGGCGTGGGGGGCGTTGGTCCTCCTGCGATGTGGGGCCGGCTTGGTTGTCTGAGGTGGCGTCGGTCACTCCCCTGGTTTGTCGCTGTTTGCCGGGTCGGCAAGGTTTGTTGGGGTGGCTGCGGGTGGTGGGTGAGGGTGTGGGGGTCGGGTCGGTGTGTCGTTCGGTGTGAAGGGTGGTCGTGATGGTGGAGGCGGGGTTCGGTGCGTTGGGTGGGGTGCCGGCGGCGGAGTTCTGGGATGCGCGGTACGCGGGGGCGCCGCAGATCTGGAGTGGTGAGCCGAATGTGGCGTTGGTGCGGTTGGCGGGTGGGTTGGCGCCGGGGCGGGCGTTGGATCTTGGCTGCGGTGAGGGTGGGGATGCGGTGTGGTTGGCGCAGCGGGGCTGGCAGGTGACGGGGGTGGATGTGTCGGAGGTGGCGTTGGGGCGGGCGGCGGCGTTGGCGGTGGCGGCTGGGGTGGACGGGCGGGTGGTGTGGCGACGGTTGGATCTGGGGGTGGAGTTTCCGGTGGGGGTGTTCGAGCTGGTGTCGGCGCAGTTTCTGCATTCGGAGGTGGAGTTGCCGCGGGTGCGGATTCTGCGGGCGGCGGCGAGCGCGGTGGTGGTGGGCGGGACGCTGCTGGTGGCTGGGCATGCGATGGGGCCTGCGGGTCATGGCGGTGCGGGTGCCGACCATGCGGATCATGGTCATCCGGAGGTGGAGTTGCCGTCTGCGGCGGAGGTGCTGGCGTCGTTGGAGCTGGCGGAGGGTGGGTGGGAGGTGGTGGCGTGCGAGGAGTTCGAGCGCTCGGCGCGCTGGCCGGACGGGTCGGTGGGGATGCGGCGGGACAACGTGGTCGCGGTGCGCCGTCTGGGGGCGGACGAGCGGTTGCCTGACTCCCCCGGCGTCGGCTTGGGCTGAGTCGGCGCTGGGGGTGGGCCCCGGTGCTGCCGGGACACCGGGGCGTCGGATGGGGGGTGGTCAGGGGTGGGGCCGGTCCCCCGGGGTGTGGTGGTCAGGGTCGGGGGGTGGGCCGGCGAGGGGCTGGTGGGCGGCGTCGCCGGTGCAGCCGGTTTCCCAGGGCAGGGTGCCGGCGGGGTCGCTCCAGATGATCTGGAGGGCGGCGACGGGTGGGCCGTCGGGGTGCTGGTAGGTGGCGTTGGCGTGGAGTAGCAGCTCGTCGCTGGCGGCGGGGTCGAGGGCGAGCAGGTGGTGGCGGTTGGGGGGCGCGAGGTCGTCGAGGGTGGTGCCGGCTGGTGGGGGGTCGCCGGCGCGGATGCGGGTGGCGAGCAGGTTGAGCAGGGCGGCGGCGTCGTGCGGGTGCAGGCCGGCGATGAGCAGTTCGGGGTGGTGGAGTGCGGTGAGGCCGATGGTGTAGGCGTGGTCGGGTTCGCCGGTGTCGGGTTCGGCGAGGACGGCCTGGATGGCCCAGCCGTAGCGGTGGATGGTGTCGCGGATCCACGCGGTGTGCCGCCGATGTCGGTCGAACTCCAGTTCGATTTCCATGGTGTGCCTCCCCCGGGGTCGGTGGTGGGATGGCAGTGAGGGTAGGCGGGGGCACCGACAGTTTTTGGGGGCGGCGGGTCGTCCCGGTGAGACCATCCGCGACGGCTGTTAACCTTGTGTGGTTGGTTGGGAGCTTAAGGTGAGTTTCCGAGTGCTGGGCCCCTGGGGCGGTGAGGCATGACAGGGATCGTCGGCGGGGTTGCGGGTTCGGGTGGTGGTGGGGTTCCCGATCCAGGTGGGGTTCCCGTCCCGGACTTCGCCGCGTATGTGCGGGGTCTGTTGGCGCTGCCGCGCCGCCAGATGGGCATGGAGGTGGCGTGGTTCGACCGGTGCGGCGGGTCGGGTTTGCGGGCCGATGCGGTGGAGGGGGCGCCGCTGGGGCGGGAGGCCGGGTTCGCCTCCTGTGCGCCGGGTAGCCTGCCGCGCTGGGCGTTGGTGTCGGGTCGGCCGTTTCTGGTGCGGGATGCGCGGGTGGATCGGCGGACTGCGGCGCGGGCGGTGGCGGCGAGTTGCGGGGCGGTGAGCTGCGCGGGGGTGCCGGTGGTGTGTCCCGGCGGGGTGCCGGTGGGCCTGGTGGGGTGCGCGAGTGGGCAGGCGGCGCCGTGGCTGGGAGCGCGCAGTCTTTCGTGTCTGCGGTTGGTCGCGCAGATGATCGCGGACTGTGTGTGGGCGATGGGGGCCGGCGGTCGACTGCGGGTGGAGTGCTGGCAGCGGGTGAGTGCGCTGCTGGACGCCGGTGGTCCGGAGATCGTGTTCCAGCCGGTGTATGCGTTGCCGGGTGGGAGGTTGCAGGGCGCGGAGGCGTTGGCCCGGTTTCCGGTGGGATCGGGTGGGCCGGGGCGGTGGTTCGCCGATGCGCGGCTGGCCGGGTTGGAGGTGGAGCTGGAGCTGGCGGCGGTGCGTAACGCGTTGGGGTCGATGTCGCGGTTCCCGGCGCCGCTGGTGTTGGCGGTGAACGCGTCGCCGGCGGCGGTGGCGTCGTCGCGGTTGGGTGATCTGCTGGCGGCGGTGCCGTTGGAGCGGCTCGTGGTGGAGGTCACCGAGCATGAGCGGGTGTTGGACTACCCGGCGTTGCTGTGTGCGTTGGGTTCGTTGCGGGCGCGGGGGTTGCGGACGGCTGTGGATGACTATGGGGCGGGGTATGCGGGACCTGCGCACATGCTGCGGTTGCGGCCGGACTTCGTGAAGATGGATTGTTCGTTGACCGCGCCGCTGGGGGTGGATGTGGCGTATCTGGAGATGGCGCGTGCGCTGGTGCGGTTTCTGGAGAAGGTCGGCGGTGAGGTGGTCGCCGAGGGGGTGGAGACGGCGCAGCAGGTGCGTTACCTGGCGGCGGCCGGGGTGCGGTTGATGCAGGGCTTCTATCTGGCTGGGCCGGGACCGTTGCCGTTGCCGCCGGTGTCTGCGAGGTTCGCGCGGCGCTGAGGGGTGGGCTGGCACTGTGCGCCAGGGTGGTGGACGGGGTCCTGGCCAGGTGATGGGTGGGCCGGCCGGTGCGTGGGTGCACCGGCGGCGGCCAGGTCCGTGGGCTGGGTGGGTTAGGGCGCGGGTGGAGTCGTGATCGTTTGCGGATCCTCGGGCTAGTGAGTGTCGAGGTCGAGGGCGAGGCTGTTCATGCAGTAGCGCTGGCCGGTGGGGCCGGGGCCGTCGTCGAAGACGTGGCCGAGGTGTCCCCCGCAGCGGGCGCAACGGACCTCGGTGCGGCTCATGCCGTGGGAGCGGTCCTCGACGAGTTCGACGGCGTCGGCGACGGCGGGTTCGGTGAAGCTGGGCCAGCCGGAGCCGGAGTCGTACTTGGTGTCGGAGGTGAACAGCGCTGCGCCGCAGCCGCCGCAGCGGTAGGTGCCGGTTTCCTTGCTGTAGGTGTAGGCGCCGGTGAAGGGGGGTTCGGTGGCGGCCTGGCGCAGGATGGCGTAGCGCTGGGGGGTGAGTTCGGCGCGCCACTGCTCGTCGGTCTTGGTGGCGGCGTCGGGGCCGGTGGTGGGGGCGGGGGTGGCGTGGTCGCTGGTGGTCATGGCGTCACATGGTCCTTTCTGGATGGCTCCGCGGTGGGCGGTGGGGTGGTGGGGGGTCACTCCCCTGGTCCGGTGCGGGTCAGGGCGGCGGCGGCGGCGACGCCGCCGAGGGCGGCGGTGGCCATGAGGGTGCCGATGACGGGCGGCAGGTGGCCGCGGGCGGTTGAGGTCGCGAAGACGGAAACGTCGGCGGCGTCGGCGATCATTCCGGCCCACAGCCAGGTGGTGGTGTCTCGGCCGGTGGTCATCGCGGCGAGCAGGCCGGCGCCGAGGGCGAGGTCGCGGATGCCGGCGAGGCGGGCGACCCAGGCGAGGCGGGTGGCGGTGAGGCGGTCGACGCCGGTGATGCGCAGGGTGTCCACGGCGCGGGCGAGGACGAGCGTGCCGACGGTGGCGCGGGTGATGCCGAGGGTGGCGGTGTGCAGGGTGCGGATGGTGCAGGTGGGACGTTTCGCGGTGGGGTGAAGACGCTGTGCGTTCATGATTGTGTTACGGGTCCTTCCTCGGCGGGAACGTCTCGGCTGGCCAGAACGTTGTCGAGGGGTAGTTGCACACGTCTCGACGCTCGGAGGAGTTATATGGGCGAGCGCATCCTGCGGGGAAGCCGTCTCGGTGCAGTGTCCTACGAGACTGACCGCAGCACCGAGCTTGCCCCACGGCAGTCGGCGTCGTACGACTGCCCCAACGGCCACCAGTTCACCATGCCCTTCGCGGCTGAGGCAGAGGTGCCGTCGGTGTGGGAGTGCAAGGTCTGTGGTGGGGCGTCGGTGATCGTCGATGGTGAGCGGCCTGAGCCGAAGAAGTCGAAGCCGCCGCGGACGCACTGGGACATGTTGATGGAGCGCCGGACCACCGATGATCTCGAGGAGGTTCTGGCAGAGCGGTTGGCGGTGCTGCGCGGGACCGGTGAGGGTCGGCGTACCGCTTAGCGGGGCTGTTTGTCGGTGGTTGCGGGGTCGGGCACGGGTTGTACGTGCCCGACCCTTTCGCATGCCCGGGGTTGGTTGTTCTGGGTGATGCGGTGGCTGCGGCGGGTGGCGCGGGTGGCGGCCCGGCGTGGCGGGTGGGTCAGGTGCCGTGGCTGGTGGTGACGTTGTCGGGGTGGTCGGTGGGGTGGTCAGTGGGGTTGGTGGTGGGTTGGCGCGGGGTGGGGTTGGTGGTGAGGTGGGGGGTGCGGGGGGTGGGTCGGCGCCGGCGGGTGGTGGCGGCCCACCAGGCGACGCGCCAGAAGGCTTCGGCGACGATGGCGTTGCTCATCTTGGAGGTGCCGCGTTCGCGTTCGACGAAGGTGATGGGGACTTCGGTGACGCGGTAGCCCGAGCGCCAGGCCTGCCAGGCGAGGTCGACCTGGAAGCAGTACCCCTGGGAGGAGACGCCGGTCAGGTCGCGGTCGCGTAGGACGTCGGCGCGGTAGGCGCGGTAGCCGGCGGTGGCGTCGCGTAGCGGCATGCCGAGGGCGGCGCGGACGTAGACGTTGCCGCCGCGGGAGAGCAGCAGCCGGGTGCGGGGCCAGTTGCGGACCTCTCCCCCGGGTACCCAGCGGGAGCCGATGACGAGGTCGGCGTGGGTGAGGGCGGTGAGTAGGCGGGGTAGCTGTTCGGGCTGGTGGGAGCCGTCGGCGTCCATTTCGACGATGACGTCGTAGCCGCGGTCGAGGGCCCAGGTGAAGCCGGCGATGTAGGCGGTGCCGAGGCCGGCTTTGCCGTTGCGGTGCAGGACGTGGATGTGGTCGTCGTTGTCGGCGAGTTCGTCGGCGATCTTCCCGGTGCCGTCGGGGCTGGCGTCGTCGATGACGAGCAGGTCGACCGTCGGGTTCGCCGCGCGCAGGCGGCGGGCGGTGTCCGGGAGGTTGTCCCGCTCGTTGTAGGTGGGGACGCAGACGACAACGCGGTGGAGATCCACGCGGTTCCTTTCCTGAGCGGGGGCCATATCCGTCAGGCCGGCCCGGCGGGCGTCACTGTGGGTGTCGTCTCGTGGGGTCGTGGTGCCTGCGGGGTGGTGCCGGTGGTGCCGGTGGTGCCGGTGTGGTCGGGGTCGCCGGTGGGGCGGGTTCGGCGGCGGCGGATCACTCCCGCCATCATTGCGCCCACGCCGAGGGCGAGCAGCACCGCCTCGGGGACGATTCCGGCCCGGTCGGCGAGGGTTCGGCTGGTGCGTCGGGGCAGGGCGGCGGTGAGGATGCCGGGTTCGTACAGGCCGGTTTTGGCCAGCAGGGTGCCGTCGGGGGCGATGAGGGCGCTTTCGCCGCTGGTGGAGACCTGGACGGTGGCGCGGGCGTGTTCGACGGCGCGCAGCCGGGACATGGCGAGTTGCTGCTGGCTTTCGCCCTTGCGGCCGAAGGAGGCGTTGTTCGTCTGGACGACGAGGATTTCGGCGCCGTGGTCGACGGTGTCGCGGACGAGGTCGTCGTAGGCGACTTCGAAGCAGATGACGTCGCCGATGGTGGTGCCGGCGGCGTGCAGGGCGCCGGGGCTGTGGCCGGGCAGGAAGTCGCTGGGCATGTCGTCGGCGAAGCGGCCGATGAGGCGGGTGAGCAGGGCGCGGCCGGGGAGGTATTCGGCGAAGGGGACCGGGTGTTGTTTGACGTACATCTGGCCGGTGAAGCCGTCGGCGGTCCAGATCATGCCGGCGTTGCGGACGTGGCCGGCGCCGGGGCCGTCGAGGACGGCGCCGACGAGGATGGGGGCGCCGGCGGTCCACGCGGCGCCGCGCAGGGCGGCGGCGACGGTGGGGGCTCGCAGGGGGTCGAGGTCGGAGGAGTTCTCTGGCCACAGGACGAGGTCGGGGGCGGGGCGGCGGCCGGCGGCGACGTCGGCGGCGAGGCGGCGGGTGCCGGCGACGTGGTTGGCGGTGACCTGGAAGGCGCGGCCGAGGGCGTGGATGCCGCCGTCGGCGGGGACGTTGCCCTGGATGGCGGCGACGGTGAGGGTGCCGTGTTCGGCGGCGGTGGGCAGGGGGACGAGCAGGCCGGCGAGGGTGAGGGCGGTGGCGCCGAGCAGGGGTGGGGCGAGGCGCCGCGGTGCGGTGCGGCGGCGGCCGGTGGTGGTGGTGGTGCGGGTCGGGGTGGTGGTGCGGGCCAGGGTGTGGGCGTGGGTGACGGCGAGGGCGAGCAGGGCACCGGTGGCGGCGACGACGGCGGTGAGCAGGGGTGCGCCGCCGAGGGCGGCGAGTCCGGTCAGCGGGCTGTCGGACTGGGTGAAGGCGAGCCGGCCCCAGGGGAAGCCCCCGAAGGGGGCGCGTCCGCGTAGGGCCTCCTGGGCGACCCAGACGGCGGCGGTCCACAGCCAGGGTGCGGGCAGGCGCCAGACGAGGGTGGTGGCGGGGGCGACGAGGGCGAGGATGGCGGCTTCGGCGACGGCGAGGGCGATCCAGGCGTCGGCGCCGACGAAGGAGACGAAGCGCAGCAGCGGCAGGCAGAACGCGAGGCCGAACAGCAGGCCCAGGGCGTAGGAGGCGCGCAGGCGGCGGCCGCGGACGGTGAGGGTGAGCACGGTGACGGCGATCGGGGCGAGCGGCCAGGCGCCGACCGGCGGGGTGGCGAGGTAGAGCAGGGCGCCGCCGAGCAGGGCGGACAGGGCTGGTGGGGTGCGCCGGCGCAGGGTGGCGCGGCGGCGGGTCCGCCGGGCGGCCCGGTCTGTGCCTGGCTGGCTGGCCTGGTCGGGCTCGGCCTGGTCAGGGGTGTTTCGGTCGGTCTCGGTCCGGTCGGGTTCGGTGAGGTCGGTCCGGTCGGGTTCCGTGGTGGCCGTGGTGGCTGCGGGGTCGGTCGTCCGTGGCGGCTCGATGCTGGTCCGGGCCTGGGCGGGGACGGCGGTGGGCTGGGTCGGCGTGGCGGCGGCGGTGTCGCCGGCCGCCTGGGCCGTGGGGCTTCCGGTGGCCGGCGTGGGGGTCACCCGACCAGTTTCTGTCACGCGGGCCGCGCTGACCACGCCGCCCCTGGCCCGAAGGGGGTTCGAGGCGTGGCGGCGGTGTGGCCTGGCGGTGTGGTGCGGGCAGGTCGGCGTACCGGTCGGGGTTGGGTGGTGGTGGTTCACCCGCCACGGCGTCGCACAGATGGACGTCGAACATGTGTACGATGGCGGGGTTGGTTTCGCGGTGGGGGTCAGCGTGGGGTGTCGTACAGGATGCGTCCGCGTAGCACGGTGCGCCGGCAGTGGGGGGTGGGGCCGGTGAGGTCGGGCAGGCCGGCGACGGCGCCGTGGGGGTCGGTGGACCAGGCGGCGATGCGGGTGTCGGGGGTCTGGACGACGAGGTCGCCGTGGTGGTCCCAGACGGCGTAGGTGGCGGGGTGGCCGGGGGCGAGGATGCCGTGGCCGTCGGTGTCGGCGCGGGCGGCGCGCCAGCCGCCGCGGGTGGCGGCGGTGAAGGCGGCGCGGGCGGAGATGCGGGCTGCGGGGGTGTGGTGGTGGGCGGCGGCGCGCACGGCACCCCAGGGGTCGAGGGGGGTGACGGGGGCGTCGGAGGAGAAGGCCAGCGCGATGCCGGCGCGGGTCATGGCGGCGTAGGGGTTCATGGCGGCGGCGCGGGTGGGGCCCAGGCGGGTGGTGTACAGGCCGTCGGCGCCGCCCCAGCGGGCGTCGAAGGCGGGTTGGGCGCTGACGATGATGCCGAGGGCGGCCAGGCGTGGGAGGTGGTTGGTGGTGGTCATCTCGGCGTGTTCGAGGCGGTGGCGGCCGGCGGCGAGGCGGGCGGGGCCGAGGGTGGTGGCGGCGGCTTCGAGGCCGGTGAGCACGGTGGTGATGGCGGCGTCGCCGATGGCGTGGAAGCCGGTCTGCAGGCCGGCGTCGGTGGCGGCGAGGACGGCGTCGCGGATGGCGTCGGCGTCGAGGTGCAGGGCGCCGTGGGTGTGGGGGCGGTCGGTGTAGGGGGTGTGCAGGGCGGCGGTGTGGGAGCCCAGGGAGCCGTCGACGAAGGCGTCGCCGCCCCAGGCGGCGCCGAGTTCGAGGGCGGTGGGCAGGTCGCCGGCCCAGTAGCCGACGATGTCGGGTCCGGTGACGGTGCGGGCGTGGGCGAGCAGGCCGGCGAGGTCGTCGGCGGAGGAGACGTCGGGTCCGGCCATCTCGTGCAGGGCGGCGATGCCGAGGGCGGCGGCGTGGGTGCGGGTGGTCTGCCAGGTGTGGCGGCGCTGGCTGGGGGTCAGGGTGGTGTCGGCGGTGCGCCGCGCGGCGTGGTGGGCGGGGCCGGTGACGAGTCCGTCGGGGTGCCAGCCGGGGTGGGTGGCGGCGTCGGCGGCGGCGGCGAGGGCGGTGGAGATCACGGCGGTGTGCCCGTCGACGCGGGCGAGGTAGACGGCGGCGCCGCCGGTGGCGCGGTCGAGTTCGCCGGCGGTGGGGGGTGTGGGGTCGGCCCAGGTGGTCTCGTCCCAGCCGGTGCCGAAGACGGTGGTGTGGCGGTGGCGGCGGGCGTGGGTGGCCAGGGCGTCGAGGGCGGCGGTGCGGGTGGGGGCGGCGGTGAGGTCGAGGCCGGTCAGGGCGAGGCCGGTGGCGGTGGTGTGGATGTGGGCGTCGACGAAGGCGGGGGTGATCAGCGCGCCGTCGAGGTCGATGACGGTGTCGGCGTCGAGGGTGGCGGCGGTGTCGTCGGAGCCGATCCAGGCGATGGTGGCGTGGTCGGTGAGCATGGCGGTGGCGGTGGGGCTGGCCGGGGTGTGGATGTGGCCGCCCCGGTAGAGCACGGTGCGGTGGGGGGTGTGGGGGTCGGTCACGCTGCTGAGTCTGCCCGCCTGTCGGGGTCGGCGGGTCGCCGGGGCGGTGTGGTGGCGGGGCGGCCAGCGGCGCGGCGCTCACCGGCGCGGTCGGCGGCGGGTCGCTGCGACGACCGTGTGACTGTTCGTCGGAGCCCGGGCCCGAGGGGCGTTGCCCGAGGGGTCCGTGGTGTAGCCGGACCCGGCCGGCGGTCGGGTCAGAGGGCGGGGGGCCGGCCCTCGTAGGGGGTGGAGAGCACGACCATGGTGCGGGTGGACACGTTCGCCGCGGCGCGGATGCGCTGGAGTAGAACCTCCAGGTCACCGGGGCTGGCGACGCGCACCTTGAGCAGGTAGCTTTCCTCTCCGGCGACGCTGTGACAGGCCTCGATCTCGACGATGTGGGCGAGTCGGTCGGCGGCGTCGTCGGGTTGGCTCGGGTCGATCGGGGTGATCGAGACGAAGGCGGTCAGGGGCAGACCCACCTGGGAGGGGTCGACCAGCGCCGTGTAGGACGTGATCACTCCACGTTGTTCCAGGCGTCGTACGCGCTGATGGACGGCGGAGACCGACAGGCCGGTGGCCCGGCCGAGGTCGGTGAAGCTCATGCGCCCATCTCGGCACAGCATCTGCACGATTCGACGGTCGAGATCTTCCAGCACGTTTCGGAGCGTACGCAGGTCGGCGCGCGGCGAGGGCGCTGTTTCTGGTCCGTTGCCTGGTCCCGGTGGGACAGCCGGTACGGTCGGGATCAGGTGTGGGTGGGGCGCGGTCGCGCGGCGCTGCTGTCGTGATGGTGGTGATAAGGCGGGCAGGGCGCAGACGGTTGCCGGGTCGGACGGTTTTGGGGCGCGGACGGCTCGGGGGCTTCGGGGGTTTCGGGGCGTGGGTGGTGGACGGCGGGGGGACGGACGGGGAGGGGGCGGATCGGTGATGGCGCGAGGCCCGGCGGTGGACTCGGCGGCGGGCGGTCCGGGGCGTGGGCGGGGCGGTGGGTTGCTGCTCGCCGACGCCCCGTCGCTGTACTTCCGGGCGTTCTACGGGGTGCCGCGTACGGTGCGGGCGCCGGATGGGACACCGGTCAACGCGGTGCGGGGTCTGCTCGACGTGCTGGCCCGGCAGATCGTGGAGATCCGCCCGCGGGGGCTGGTGGCCTGTTTCGACGCTGACTGGCGTCCGGCGTTCCGGGTGGCGCTGCTGTCGTCGTACAAGGCGCACCGGGTGGCGGTGCCCGCCGACTCCGCCGGCGCCCCGGCGGTCGGCGTGGGCGGAGTCGGCGTGGGCGGAGCGGCAGGCGTGGGTGGAACGGCAGGCGTGGGTGGAACGACCGGCGGGGCCGTCGGCGGCGATGCGGCGGGGGGCGGGGGCGGGGACGTCGAGGAGGTCGCCGACGACCTGACCGTCCAGCTTCCGATCATCGATGCGGTGCTGGCGGCGTTCGGGATCGCCCGGGCGGCCGCGGCGGGTTTCGAGGCCGACGACGTCATCGCGACTCTCGCGACCCGTCACCGCGACGGCGCGGTGGACATCCTCACCGGGGACCGTGATCTGTTTCAGCTCGTCGACGACGCCGCCGGGGTCCGGGTGCGCTATGCGGTGGAGAAGTTCGCCGTGGTCGACGAGGCGTCGGTGACCGCCCGTTACGGCATCCCGGGGCGGGCCTACGCCGACTTCGCGGTGATGCGCGGCGATCCCAGTGACGGGCTGCCCGGGGTTCCCGGCATCGGCGCGAAGACCGCGGCGGCGCTGCTGAACCGCTTCGGGTCGCTGGCGGCGATCCTCGCCGCGCTCGACACTCCCCCGGCTCCCCCGGCTCCCCCGGCTCCCCCGGCTTCGGCGGTGTCGGCGGCGGGTGCGCGGGGTGGCGGGCGGGAGGAGGGGATGGCGGTGGCGGCGCGTCGGCGGCTGCTGGCCGGCCGCGACTACCTCGACGCGGCGGTGGGGGTGGTCGCGGTGGTGCGTGACTGCGACGTCGGTGAGGTCGACGGGCGGCTGCCGGTCGTCCCGGCCGACCCGCAGGCGGTGGTGGCGTTGAGTGAACGGTGGGGGCTGGCGGGTCCGTGCACGCGGCTGGTGTCCGCCCTGGGCGCGGTCGCCGCCGGCTGAGCGGCTCTCCGCGGGCTGCCGGGGGCGGGGCGTCGTCCCCCCAGGCCGCCGTCTCATCCCGTCCCCCCTGCCGGGTCGGGCTTGCCCGGTTCGGGGGCCTGCGGGAACGCCCTCACCGCCGGGGTGGCCCGGTAGTGGCCCAGCGCTGGGGAAGCAGACGGGTGGGGTGGTTGTCCACTCGGCTGGCCGGATCGTGGGGCTGCCCGTCACCGCGCTGGGGTGCGGACGGTAGGTTTCCCTGCGTACCGCGGCCCGGGCACGCACCCGTGATGAGCAGGTTGGCGCCGTGGGGGCGCGACGTCGCCTAGGGTTGCCCACCGGATGTGCACCCGCCCATCCGGACTTACGGCGGGTCGGGTACCCGGATGAGGGTGTCGGCGGTGACGGCAGCGGAGGTCAGGGTGGGGCTGCGCGAGCGGCTCGCGGGCAGGCGGGTGTTCGTGACCGGGGTGACCGGGTTCATGGGCGAGGCTCTGCTGGAACGGTTGCTGTCGGACTTCCCCGACACCTCGGTGGTGGCGCTGGTGCGGCCGCGGGGCAGTCACACGGGGGCGGCGCGGCTGGCGCGGATGCTGCGCAAGCCGGCGTTTCGGGAGCTGCGTGGCCGGCTGGGGGCGGCGGGGCTCACCGAGCTGGTGGCGCGTCGTGTCGAGGTCGTCGAGGGGGACCTGTCGCGGCTGCCGGCGTTGCCCGGCGACATCGACGTGGTCATCCACTGCGCCGGGGAGGTGTCGTTCGATCCGGCGATCGACGACGGGTTCCGGATCAACGTCGGTGGGTTGCAGGAGCTGCTGCGGGCGCTGGCGGCGGCGGGGGCGTGTCCGCATCTGGTGCACGTGTCGACGGCGTATGTGGCGGGGCTGCGTTCGGGGCACATCGCGGAGGGTCCGTTGGCCCACGATGTGGACTGGCGGGTCGAGCAGGACTCGGCCTCCCGGGTGCGCCAGCAGACCGAGGACGCCTCGCGGTCGCCGGAGAACTCGGCGCAGTTCCGGACGCAGGCGCAGCGGCGGTTCGCCGCGGCCGGGGCGCAGACGGTGTCGGCGGAGGCGGAGAAGCTGCGTCGGGCGTGGGTGGCGCGCCGGCTGGTCGAGGCCGGTGGGCAGCGGGCGCAGGTGTTGGGCTGGACGGATGCGTACACGTTCACCAAGGCGTTGGGGGAACGGTTCCTCGAGCAGGCGCACGGCGATCTGCCGTTGACGATCCTGCGGCCGTCGATCATCGAGAGTGCGTTGGCGCGGCCGTTCCCCGGGTGGATCGAGGGGTTCAAGATGGCCGAGCCGCTGATCCTGGCCTACGGTCGCGGTGAGCTGCCGGACTTCCCGGCGTCCCCGGATGCGGTCGTGGACATCATCCCGGTGGATCTGGTCGTCAACGCGACGCTGGCCGCGGCGGCCACCGTGCCGCCGGTGGACCGCCCGGCCTACTACACGGTGTGTTCGGGGTTCCGTAACCCGCTGCTGTTCCGGGATCTGTACGCCCATGTGCGTGAGTACTTCCTGGCTGATCCGTTGCCGCAGCGGGGCCGGGGGGCGATCGCGGTGCCGTCGTGGCCGTTTGCGGGGGCGGCGGCGGTGGAGGCGCGGCTGCGGCATTCCGAGCGGCTGGTGGGGCTGGCCGGGCGGGCGTTGGCGCAGGTTCCGGCGTCGGCGCGGACGCGGGCGTTGGCCGGGGAGCTGGAGCGGGCGCAGAGTCGGGTGGCGTTCCTGCGCCGCTATTCGGATGTGTACCGGGCGTACACGAAGGCGGAGCTGGTCTACGTCGACGATGCGACGGCGGCGTTGCACGAGGCGTTGGATCCGGCGGACCAGGTGGAGTTCGGCTTCGACCCGGCGTGCTTCGACTGGCGGCACTACCTGCAGCAGGTGCACTGCCCGGCGGTGACGGCGGTGTTGCGTCGCCCGCGGGACGCCGCGCCGCGCCGGCGGCTGTCGGGGCATCTGGCTGCCGGTGACGGGGTGCTGGCGGTGTTCGACCTCGACGGTGCGGTGGCGAGCGCGACGGTGATCGAGTCGTATCTGTGGATGCGGCTGGCCGATGCGGGGCCGCGGCGGCGGGCGCGGGAGCTGGCGGGGCTGGCGGCGGCGCTGCCGGGGTATGTGCGGGCGGAGCGCCGTGACCGGGGGCATCTGATGCGCGCGGTGTATGCCCGCTATGCGGGGGTGGATCCGGCGGAGTTGGAGCGTCTGGTCGCCGAGGTGGCCGGGGACATTCTGGTGCGGCGGGTGAAGCCGGCGGGGATCCGCCGGGTGCGGGAGCATCGGGCGGCGGGGCATCGCACGGTGCTGCTGACCGGGGCGGTGGAGGTGCTGACCCGGCCGTTCGCGCCGCTGTTCGACGAGATCGTCGCGGCCCGGCTGGAGGTGGGGGCCGATGGGCTGCTCACCGGCCGGTTGGCCTCGTCGCCGCTGGTCGGTGATGCGCGGGCGGCGTATCTGGGGCATCATGCGCGCAGCACGGGGGCGGATCTGGCGGCGTCCTGGGCGTATGCGGACAGCCAGTCGGATCTGCCGTTGCTGCGTGCGGTGGGTAATCCGGTGGCGGTGAACCCGGATGTGGCGTTGCACCAGGTGGCCCGCGGTGCGGGCTGGCCGATCGAGGAGTGGGCGGCGGCGGCGGGGGAACCGCGGCTGGTGGTGGGTAGTCGGGTGGAGCGGGGCTGGCAGGCCGCGGCCGCGCGGGCCCGCGCCGCCGTCGGTGCCGGTGGTGCCGGTGGTGCCGGTGGTGTGGGGGGTGGCGGGTGACCCGCGGGTTGGAGCTGTTCGACTCCCCGGCGCGTCACGTCGCCGCGCGCCTGGTCGCCCAGGCGTCCGGTGGGGCGCTCGGGGGGCTGGGCCGGGCGGTGCCGTTGCGGTATGTCGACGGTGAGGATCCGCGGGCGCCGGATGAGCGCTGGGTGCGGGTGCGGCCGACGCTGGCGGGGATCGGTGGGGCGGATCTGGCGCTGGTGACCGGGCGGTCCTCGCCGTATCTGACGGCGGTGGTCGGGTTGCCGTTCGTGCCGGGACGGGAGGTTGTCGGCCGGGTGGAGCAGCAGGTGACACTCCCGGGCGGCCGGGTGCTGGCCGCGGGTGCCCGGGTCGTCGTCGACCCGGTGGCGTGGGTCGGACCCGGATCCGGGCTCGGGCTTGGATCCGGTGAGGTCGGATCCGGTGAGGTCGGGGTCGGCGGCGGCGGGTGGAGTCGGATCATGCTCGCCCATCGCGGCCAGCTCCAGGCGGTGCCCGACGGCCTGGCCGACGAGCGGGCGGTGCTGTTCGACGCGCTGGCCCGGGCCGTCCATGCCGTCGATCGGGCCCGGGTGGCGTCCGGGGCGCGGGTGCTGGTCGTCGGTGCGGGGGCGGTCGGGCTGTGCACGGTGCTGGCGTTGCGGGCGTTCACCGACGCCGGGTCGGTGGCGGTCGTGGCGGGTCATCCGCGGCAGGCGCAGGTGGCGGGGCGCTTCGGCGCGGACGCGGTGTTCGACCCGGCCGGGGCGGTCGCCGGGGTGCGCCGGGGCACGCATGCGCTGCGGGTGAGTCCGCCGTCGGGGGGGTCGTTCCTGCTCGGCGGGGTGGATGTGGCCGTGGACGCGGCGGGTAGTGGTGCGGCGCTGGCGACGGCGCTGCGCACGACCCGGGCGGGTGGTCGGGTGGTGGTGGCCGGTGTTCCGTCGGGTCGGGTGGACCTGACGCCGCTGTGGGCGCGGGGGTTGGAGCTGGTCGGGGGGGCGCGCACGAGCGCCGATCCGGGTGCGGGTGACGTGCTGGCGCGGGCGTGGGAGCTGGCGGCGAGCGCGCCGTTGGACGGGCTGGTCGCGGGTGGTTATCCGCTGACTCGCTGGCGGGACGCGCTGGCCCATGCGTGGGACGCGGGGCGGCTCGGGGCGGTGCGGGTGGCGTTCGATCCGGCGGCGCCGTCGTGACCCGGGTCGGGCGGACCCGGGCTGGGGCCTGGCCGGCTGGGGCCTGGCCGGCTGGGGCTGGGCTGGCGGGGGTGGACTGGGCGCACGCAGGGTGTGGCTCATCGGGGTGGACGTGGAGAGGATCGCGACAGTGAGACCGGGGTTCGTGCTCGAGGTCGACGAGCGGACTCCCCCGCTGCTGGTCCATTCCGGCGCCGGGGTGTTGCTGGAACGGTTCCCGCTGGGCACGCGGGTGGTGTACCCGCCGCAACCGCGCCCGGGGGTCGCCGACGTCGACGCGGCGATCGGTGTGGCGCTGAGCGAGCCGGTGGGCAGCGCGCCGCTGTCGGCGTTGCTGCGCCCGGGGATGCGTCTGGCGATCAGCGTCGACGATCTGCGTACCCCACAGCCGCGGGTGCGGGGTGTGGACGTGCGCGGGCGGATCCTGGAGCAGGTGCTGAGCGCGGCGGCGGCGGCCGGCGTCGACGAGGTTTCCCTGGTGGTGGCCAACGGGCTGCACCGGCGCCTGGCCGCCACGGAGGTGGCGGGGATCGTCGGGGAGCGGGTGTTCCGGTCGTTCTGGCCGACGCAGCTGACCTGCCACGACGCCGAGGACGGGGGCAACCTCGTCGAGATCGGTGTCAGCGACGCCGGTGAGCCGGTCGAGGTCGCCCGGGTGGTGGCGCAGGCCGATCTGCTCGTCGCCGTCGGGATCGTGCAGGGCCCCGGGCAGGGGGGGGCCGGTGCGCTGGTCGAGGGGTTGTCGTCGTATGCGTCGCTGCGTGCGGTGCACTCGGTGGCGGCGGTGACGCAGGCCGCCGCGGCGGGTGCGGGTGGCGGCGGGGTGGCCGAGGGCCGGATGGTGCAGGGCGCGGCGGCGGGCCGGGTGGGGGCGGTGCTGGGCGCGGCGGTGCCGGTGTTCGCGGTGATGGCGACGGTGAATGCCGCGGTCGGGCCGGGGCCGTTTCTGACCCGCCGGGAGTGGGAGTGGTCGCCGGCTGATTCGGCGCTGGCGTTCGGGGTGGGCCGGGGCCTGGAGCTGCTCGGCGGGCGGGGGCGGGCGCGGGTGCTGCGCGATGTGGCCGGCGACTATGCGATCACCTCGGTGACGGGCGGTGAGCCGCAGGCGGTGGCGGTGGCGGCGTGGGCGGCCCTCGATGCCCAGCAGCGGGTCGATGTCGACGGGCAGAGCGACGTCGTCGTCGTGGGGCTGCCCCCGTTCGGGGCGTATCAGGGTGGGGCGCCGGCGGATCCGGTGCTCGCCGCGCACGGTGCGCTCGGCGACGTCTTCGCCCGCCATCGGGGGCGGCCCGTCGTCCGGGAGAACGGGGCGATGATCGTCTACCATCCGGTGGCGGCCCGGTTCTCCCAGTTGCATCAGCCGTCGTACGTGGACTTCTACGAGGAGGTGCTCGCCGAGTCGAGTGATCCGGCGACGATCGAGGCGAAGTTCGAACGGCAGTACGCCACCGACCCGTGGTATGCGTCGCTGTACCGGACGTCGCTGGCGCATCACGGGGTGCATCCGTTCCACCGCTGGTACGAGACGGCGCCGGCGCGGGCGCATCTGGCCGAGGTGGTCTTCGTCGGTGGCGATCGGGCGGCGTGCGCGCGGCTGGGTTACCGGGCGGCGTCGACGCTGGCGGACGCGTTGGAGATCGTGGCCGGGTCGGTGGGCCGCGACCCGTCGATCACCTATCTGCACAGCCCGCCGCAGTTGATCGCCGATGTGCGGTGAGGGGCGCCGGGGGGCGCTGAGGGTGCGTTGTGACGGCGCCGGTCGCCGGGTGCGGTGCGGCTGGTGCGGCGGGACGTGGCTGGGTGCGGGGGGACCGGTAGGAGGAAGGTGTTCGGGACGGATGGGTGATCGGGATGGGTAGGCCGCGACGGGGTGTGGGGCTGCGCGAGGCCGCGCGGGGTTTTCGTCGAGGTGGCCCGCCGTGGGCGCCGGCCGGTGACGCGGGTCGCCCGCCGCAGCCGGCGGCGG
>NZ_JAMQQF010000570.1 GCF_023716945.1 Frankia sp. AiPs1
TATTTTTTTATATGAGACTGGGGGGTGACCCCCGCCCCCGTCGCGGGGCTGCTGGCGGGCGGGGACGCGGGGGGGTGGCGCGGCCCGCCCGGTCCGCTCTCGGTCGCCGGGGTGCTGCTGGCCGCGTCGCCCATGGTGCTGTTCATGGGCTCCGTGCTCGGCACCAACGGCATCGAGATCGCGGCCGCCACCGCCCTGTTCGCGCTGGTGCTGCGGATGGGCCGCGCGACGGGTCCACCCCGCTGGAGCTGGCCGGCGGTGGGCGTCGTCGGCGCGCTGCTGGCGCTGTCGCGACCCACCGGGCCCGCCTGGGTGCTGCTCGCTCCGCTCGTCGGCCTGGTGCTCGCTCAGCGGCGCACCCGTGACCGCGAATCCCCGCCGGCCGTGGCGGGCGAAGCGGGCGAAGCGGGCGAGGCGGGCGAGGCGGGCGAAGTCGCCCAGGCCACCCAGGCCGGCAAGGCCGGCAAGGCCGGCGGTCGTCGACACTCCCGCCGCGAACGGTCGCGGCGAGCCGACCCGGCTATCTCCCGGGACGCGACGCGGTGGCCGGACGCGCACCGGTGGCGGCGGGCGCTGCCGGGGCTCTGGCTGGGTCTGGTTGCCGGCGGCGTCGTGGCGACGGCGCTGTGGGAACGAGCCATGCAGCCGCATCCGGGGATCCGTCGGGCGCTGATCGTCGAGGGGCTGCACCGACTGCCCCACGACGCCGACGCCTGGGTGCGGCAGTGGGTCGGCGTGTTCGGCTGGGCGAGCCTGCCGATGCCCACCTACGCGTACCGGATCTGGTGGCTCGCCGTCATCGTCCTCGCCCTGGTGGCGCTCGCGGCCGGCCCGCGGCGGGCCCGGCTGGGGTTCGTGGCGGTGCTCGTCGGCGCCGCGGTGGTGGCCGTCGGCCTCGACGTCGTGGTGCTGCGCCAGACCCGCTTCCCGGTGTATGGGCGCTACCTGCTGCCCCTCGCGGTGCTGGTGCCGCTCGCCGCCGGTGAGATCGTCACCCGGCGGGCGGCTCGGCTGCCGGCGACGGTTCGCCGGCTGATCCAGGTCTCGGTGCCGCTGGCGGTCGCCGCGGTCCACCTCGTCGGGCTGTGGGCGAACGCCCGCCGCTACGCCGTCGGCACGAACGGCCCCGTCTGGTTCGTCGGCCGGTCGCAGTGGAACCCGCCGGGCGGCTGGTCGCCATGGTTCGCACTCGCCGCGGCCGGAACCCTCTGTCTGGTCGGACTCGCCCTGACCGGCCTACCCGCGACTGCGGCCTCGCCCGCGGCGCGGACCGCGGGCGGCCACGACCCCGACGACCTCACCGCCTACCCACCGGCCGGGCAGCGGGTCAGAGTTGGCCGGCGTCCGTCGGCTCGGGGTGGCCGGTGCTGAGTTCGGTGCGAGCGCGCGCGAGGGTCTCCTGGACGTGCCGTTCGATCTCGTCGGGGTCCAGGCCGAGGACGCGGCCGATGTGTACGGACCAGACCTCTGAGCGCAGGTTGGTCTCGAAGTCCAGATCGGCGCGCAGGTTCTGCCGGGCGTCCGCCCTGTTCTGGCTGACCATGACGAAGGTGGACAGGAAGATCGCCTCCAGGCTGACGATCATCGTGAGGAGCCCGAACGGGTAGCGGTCGAACACCGCGGCGTCGCCGAAAACGCCCTCGTTGAGCAGGATCCAGCCGGTGAACCAGACGGCGTGCAGGTAAACGAAGGGCAGCGATCCGGCGAACGACGTGATCAGGTCCGCCGCGCGGTCCTGGGGGGAGCTCATCCGGGTGAAGACGACCCGCTCGTTGCGGATGCGGGCACGGGGGCGGGGGCGGGAACGGCGGGCAGCGCCGGGGTCTCGGTGCTGGTCGTCGGCGTCGGCGGGTGAACTCATGGCCTCCATGCTGATGTCCGATCGTCCGGGCAGCGGCCCCGGCCCCGGGGTGGCGGCCGGGGCCAGCGGCGGCCGGGGCCGGGGGCGGCCGGCCTGCCTGCGCGGGGGCCGCCTGGACACGGCTGCGAGCGTGTGACCAAGGGGCATCGCCAGGTTGCGGAAGGTGATGATCACTCCTACAGTTCAGAGGTGCCGATCGGCCGAGGCGGATATCGCCCTCCGTTTTCGGTCAACCTTTCCGCCCGGCGCGGCCCGGAGCCGGCCGGTGCATCGATCCACGCGCGCGTCGCGCACCCAAGCGATCCGAACGGAGCCAGATGATGAGCACCGGCAACGGGCTGGATGCCGCCGACCTGGCCCGGGAACAGGCGGAGTTGCTGCCCGACCGCCTCACCCTCGCCGCCGTCGAGATCAACCGCAACGAGTTCGACCCGAGCAACTACCCGATCAACTCGCCGGGCAGTAACAACTCCTACGTCGAGAACCACAGCGAACCCGAAATCGCCTACAGCAGCGGATCGGTCGTCGAGTCGATCGTCAACAGTTGGACCCAGATCAGCCAGTGGTGACACTCACCATCGACGCGCCTGCCGGCCACACTGCAATTGAGACGTACACAGATGACCACGTGACACGCCCACCAGAAATCCCCGCCGCCAGGTTTTCCGGCGGCTAACGTGTCACCCGTCCGAGCAGTCATGAAGACTGGATCACGGCGGGGGAAGAATGAACGAAAAGCCACGGGATCGAGGCGACGGGGAACGTCCGGAGTTCGCCCTGGAGCAGGCCGAGTTGCTGCCCGAAAGACTGACTCTGGCGACCGTTGAGATCGGCCGCAAAGAATTCGATCCCACCTTTTTCCCGGTGAACTCGCCCTGGTCGAACCTGGCCCACATCGACGCGCACGGCGAGGCATCGATCCTCGGCGGAATCCTGCCGATCCTCATTTCGCTGGTACCCAGCATCAACATCATATTCCAGATCGACGACTACTGATCGACCTTCGACGGACGGTTGAGTTGACCGACATCCGACCGCTGTCCACGCCCGGCACGGTGCCCGCCCGGCCGTGCCGGGCCGACGGCATGGCCCTGCTCGGCGAGTTCGCCGGCTCCGGTCTGGACCGACCGGTCCAGCTCGCCCGCCGCGGCGACGGCCAGGTCGTCGCGCTCACCGAACTGCTCGCGCACATCCTGGCGGCGGCGGACGGCACCCGCGACGTCGAGGCGATCGCCGGCCGCGTGACCGCGCGCGACGGGCGAGCGATCAGCGGGGCCGACGTCCGCTACCTGATCGCCGACCGGCTGATGCCGCTGGGCCTCATCGCCGCCGCGGCCGGTGCCACCCCGACGCCCCGGGCGGCGGCGATGTTCACCCTCGCCGGGCGGCGAACCCTGCTGCCCGCGCCGGTGGTGGCCCGGCTGGCCGGGGTCCTCGCCGTGCTGTTCCGGCCCGCGATCGTCGCCGGGCTGCTCGCCCTGCTGGTGGCGGCGGACGGCTGGGTGCTGCGCCGGCACAGCGTCGCAGACAGCGCGGCCGCGGTGCTGGCCACCCCGACGCTGATGCTGGCCGTCGTCGGGCTGGCCCTGGCCGGTGCCCTGGTCCACGAGTGTGGACACGCCGCCGCCTGCCGCTACGGTGGCGCCCGGCCCGGCGTGATCGGCTTCGGCATGTACCTGGTGTGGCCGGCGTTCTTCACCGACGTCACGGACTCCTACCGGCTGAGCCGGCGTGGGCGGCTGCGCACCGACCTCGGCGGCATCTACTTCAACGGGCTGTACGCGCTGGTGTTGTGCGGCGCGCTCGCGATCAGCCACGCCGAGGTCCTGGTGACCGCGATCGTGCTCGCCCACCTCGACGCCGCCCGCCAGCTCGCACCGTTCGTCCGGCTGGACGGCTACTACATCATGGGCGACCTCGCGGGCGTCCCGGACCTGTTCAGCCGGATGGTCCCGGCGCTGCGCTCGGCCCTGCCCGGCCGGCGCCGGCCGCCGCCCACCGG
>NZ_JAMQQF010000571.1 GCF_023716945.1 Frankia sp. AiPs1
GTGCGGGCGCCGCGCCACGCCCGCTGCGCCGCCGAGGCCGGCACCGGCGCGGATCGCCCCACCCGCACGCCGGTCGGGATCTTCGGCTCGTCGGCCGGTGCCTCCCGCCCGACCACTGCACGCACGTCACCGATCCGCACCGCGCGCACCCACGGGTGCAGGTTTGCCAGGAACTCGGCGCCGGCCTCGGGATCGGGCGAGCGGACGGCGTAGACCATGATCGGACAGGTCGGCTCGATGCCGAGCAGCCGCAGGGCACGCGCCCGGCCGGCGTCGTCCGCGCCCGCACCGAGCACCAGTTCCAGCAGCGCCGGATCGCCAGCCCCGGGTTGGTCGAGCCGTGGCCGGGGCGACAGCGCCCGGACCGCGTGCCCCAGCCGATCCAGGAGCATCCGGTCCTGCGGGAGCGGTGGACCCGACCGCGCCAGCCAGACCCACTGGTCGGCACCGGCCCGCATCCGGACCGCGCCGTCGGGCGGGTCACCGGCGAACGGAACTCGCCCACCGGGCCGCACCGCCAGCGGTGGCGCCGAGCCGCCGGCGAGGCCCACCTCGCACTCGGCGAACTGGGCGGTCGCCGACAGCACGGTCTCCAGGCTGGCCTGGTGCTCGATGAAGCCGTCGAAAAAGGCGATGATCCGCACCGCGCCCAACGCACCCTCGTCCAGGTCCGCCAGCCGCAGGATCAGCCCCTCCATGCCAGGAGACTACGACCGTGGGCAGATCCGCGATACCGGCAAGGCGGGCGGGACGCCGGCAAGGCGGGCGGGACGCCGGTGGACACGTGGTGGTCGCGGACTCGAGGATGGCCCAACCGCCCGCCGCCCTGCCCCGGGGCCAGCTCAGGGATGACAGCTCAGGGACGAGAGGATCGCCGGTGCGCTACGCCATCGACCCGGAAATCGCGCCCTGGGTCGCGCTTCTGGTCGACGTGCCGATCGCCGACGTCGCGCAGGCCCGCACGCTGGTGCGGGAGCTCACCGCGGCCGCCGGGCAGCCCGACTCCGGCGGTACCGCGTCGATCAGCGACCGGACGATCCCGGGACCGGCCGGCGCACCGGACGTCCGGGTGCGGATCTACCGTCCCGTCGCGGCACCGGTCGACTGTCCGGCGGTGCTCTTCCTGCACGGCGGCGGTTTCATACTCGGCGATCTCGACATGGCACATGCCGAGGCACTCCGGTTCGCGGAGCTGGGCTGTGTGGTGGTCAGCGTCGACTACCGGCTCGCGCCCGAACACCCCTACCCGGCCGCACTCGACGACTGTTACGCCACGCTCAGCTGGCTGGCCCGCGAGGCCCGGCCGAACCTGAGCGTGAATCCGGCGCGCATCGCCGTCGCCGGCGGCAGCGCGGGTGCCTGCCTCGCCGCCGCCCTGACCCTGCTCAGCCGTGACCGCGGCGGCCCGGCCCTGTGTTTCCAGTTCCTCACCGCCCCCAAACTCGACGACCGTCTCGACACCGTGTCGATGCGCACGTTCACGGACACGCCGATGTGGGACAGCGGAAAGGTCGCCCTCACCTGGCGCTACTACCTCGGCGACCGCGCCGGTGGGCCCGACGCCGACGTGCCGGCCTACGCCGCACCGGCCCGCGCGGCGGACCTGTCGGGCCTGCCGCCCGCGTTCGTCGCGGTCTGCGAGTTCGACCCGTTACGCGACGAGGGCCTCGCCTACGCACAACGGCTCGTCGAGGCCGGAGTTCCGACCGAACTGCACCTCTACCCGGGCACCTTCCACGGCTCCCGGCTCATCCAGGGCGCCCAGGTCACCCGGCAGATGATCGCCGACGAGAACCGAGCCATCGTCCGCCGCCTCGGCCTCGAACCCCGCCGCACCCCGAACCGCTGATCGCGCGCAACGCGCCAGTTGTCCCGGCCTACCCGGTAACCCGGATTCCGGCTGAACACATGGGCGCGATCGGAATTGCATCTGCAGCCGGCCGCGTGGAGCCAGCCGGACTTCTGGTCGTTCTGCAGGCCGATGCTGTCCCCGTACAGCGCCCCGGTCGATCGGCGGCGGCCCGCCGAAGTCGCGACACCGCCACCACCGCCGCTGCTACCACCGCCACCACTGTCACCACCGCCACCGCCACCCGCTGTCACCACCACCATCACCAACGCCACCACCACCACCACCACCACCACCGCTGCCACCGCTGCCACCGCGGACGGCGAGCGTGGTCGGCGTGGTCCGGCCCGGCAGCTGGAGCTGGAGCTGGAGCTGCACCGTCCCCCTGACCGGCCAGCCTCGAATCGGCGCCGCGGACTATTCGAAGCCACTCAGGACGTGGGCGAATCCGCCTTCGACGCGGGAGTCGCGCCGGGCGCTGGTGGTGACCCGCACCGTGGTGGTGTGCAGGACACGCAGGTCGGGATGACGGTGCAGGTTCACGGACAGCGCGTTGTCCTCGCCGACGGAAAGCGGGGGGATGCCGCCGACCCGGTTGTAGGCGTCCAGCCGGACTCCCAGGTTGGCGCCGTGCGCATGCCGGTGCAGACCCGGCTCCGCAGGTTCCGCCCCGCGGTAGTGCCGCAGGAAACGTCGCTGGGCGGGGGCGGGGAATCCGTCCCAATCGTCGATGTCGACCACGCCGAACACCGCGTCCGCGCCGTCGCACGCGAGCTCCACCTGAGCGATGATCCAATCGGGCGAGACCCGACTGTCCGCGTCGGTGGAAGCGAGCCACACCGCGCGCGGATGGGACTGGGCCGTGCCCGTCGACGCCCGGGAGATCAGGTGCGCGAATCCGCGCAACCGGGCCCGTCCGACATTCCGCTCCCGCACGGCGAGCGTCGGCACCGCGCGTGTCCGGCAGTGCCGGGCGGACTCGTCGCGGCAGTCGTCGAGCACGACCAACACTTCGACGCCCACGCCGCGCAGACCTGGATGGTGGCCCGCCTCGCTCAGGGCGTCCAGGCAGGCCCCGATCAGATCCTGCTCGTCATGGGCCGGGACCACCACGCCGACCCTGCTGATCCGATTCATGCGCGGCCGATTCGGTTGATGGGCGGCCGAGCCCCCTTCCTGGCGAGACCGACCCGCTTCACCGCAGGCCCGTTCGCTCGGCGACGGAGCGGGCGTCGCGCGCCCAGACGTCCGCCACCAGATCGTCCTCGAGATGGTGCACGAGACGCGTCAGTCCCGCCCCGGCGGCGGCCTCCCCGAGCAGGGCGTGCACCGCGTCGCCCCCGCACGGGTAGTCCTCGACAGGAGGACGCCAGTGGACGGCGACCAGTGTGCCGGCCGAGGCGGTGGCACGGGCGGCGACGAGGCGGGCGTCGGCCTGGTCGAAGTAGTAGCCCACCTCGGAGAGCACCACGAGATCGAACGTCTGCGCGGGCCAGTCCCCCGGCAGCCGCGCCGCCTCGACCCGGACGTTCGGCAGGTCGGCGGTGCGGCGGGTGGCGGCCGCCACCGCGGCGGGCGCCACGTCGGTCGCCAGCAGCCGGCCGCAGCGGGCCGCGAGATCACGGGTCAACAGGCCGATCGAGCAACCCGGCTCGTAGCCGGTCGGGTAGTGGTCGTCGGGGAGCAGAGCGACGGTAAGCGCCCGTTTGCGCCGCTCGTACCAGCGGTCAGCGAATCCCCACGGGTCGCCGTCGCCGGCATACAACTCGTCGAAGTACCGCTGCGGCAGCGTCATCGAATCCTCCGCGAATCCCCCAGCGACCAGCCCGGCTCGGCCGCGGCGGCGACGTCGGTGCCGAGCGCGGCCAGGTCCCGTTCGCCATGGTCCTGAAGGATGTAGACGGCCAGGTCGGCCACGCGAGCGGCGTGCCGGCGGTCGCGTGCACGCGGCGCCGGCCCGAGCGCCCGGTCGACCCGGCGGGTCACCTCGGC
>NZ_JAMQQF010000572.1 GCF_023716945.1 Frankia sp. AiPs1
GGCCAAGCCCACGCCGCCGGCCAAGCCCACGCCGCCGGCCAAGCCCGCGGCCAAGCCCGCGGGTAAGACCGTCGGCGCCGGCACGCCCGGCGCGAAGGACGGCCGACGGTGACGGGGGAGCCGGTCGCGCTGCCGGTGGTCGCTGCCGCCACCGCCGGCGGGCTCCCCCGGCGCAGTGCGCAGGCGTCCGCTTCGGCTGGCGGCTGCAAGAGCACGACGAGCTGCGGCACCAGCGCTCCCGTGCAGGACCCGGAGATCGCCGAGAAGATCGCCAACCACCCGTGCTACAGCGCCGAGGCGCACCAGTACTACGCCCGCATGCATGTCGCGGTCGCGCCCGGCTGCAACATCCAGTGCAACTTCTGTAACCGGAAGTTCGACTGCGCCAACGAGAGCCGGCCGGGCGTCACGAGCACCCTGCTGACTCCCGAGGACGCGCTCGCCAAGGTCAAGCTGGTCGCCAGCGAGATCAAGCAGATGAGCGTGCTGGGGATCGCCGGGCCCGGCGACCCGCTGGCGAACCCGAAGCCGACGTTGCGCACGATGGAGTTGGTGGCCCGGGACTGCCCGGACATCAAGCTGTGCCTGTCGACCAACGGCCTGCGCCTGCCGGAGTTCGTCGACCGGATCGCCGACCTCAACGTCGACCACGTGACGATCACGATCAACATGATCGACCCCGAGGTCGGCGAGCGGATCTACCCGTGGGTCGCCTGGCGGGGCAAGCGGTACACCGGCCGGGAGGCCTCGAAGATCCTCTCCGAGCAGCAGCTCGCTGGGCTCGCGGCGCTGACCGAGCGGAAGATCCTCTGCAAGGTCAACTCGGTGCTGATCCCCGGGATCAACGACGAGCACCTCGTCGAGGTCTCCCGGACCGTCAAGGGGCTCGGCGCCTTCCTGCACAACGTGATGCCGCTGGTCTCGGCGCCCGAGCACGGCACCGTCTTCGGCCTGACCGGCCAGCGCGGCCCGACCCCGCAGGAACTCAAGGCGCTGCAGGACCGGTGCGAGCAGGACGACGGCGCCGAGATGAACATGATGCGCCACTGCCGGCAGTGCCGCGCCGACGCGGTCGGCCTGCTCGGCGAGGACCGCGGCGACGAGTTCCTGCCCGAGACGTTCCGGGGCCGCGAGATCGCCTACGACCTCGCCGGCCGCCAGCAGGCACACGAGGAGATCGAGCGCTGGCGTACCGAGGTCGCCGCGACCCGGCAGACCCTCAACATCTCCACCGGCGCGCGCACCCCCGACGCGCCGGTGGCCGAGCCCGTCCGGCCGGACGAGGTTGTCCTCGTCGCCGTCGCCACCAAGGGCAGCGGCGTCGTCAACCAGCACTTCGGCCACGCCGGCGAGTTCTGGATCTACGAGGCCGGCCCCGGTTGGGCCCGGCTCGTGCAGACCCGCGACGTCGACCGTTACTGCAACGGCCCGTCCGACTGCGACGAGGACGCCTCGAAGCTCGACCGCACCATCGAGATGCTCTCCGACTGCGCCGCCGTGCTGTGCAGCAAGATCGGCCTCGGGCCGCGCGAGGCGCTCGAGGAGGCCGGCATCGAGCCGATCGAGATCTACGACCTGATCGACAAGGCGGTGGCCGAAGCCGGCGCCCGCCTCGTCACGGACCGCGCCCCTGCGGAGGTAGGCACCCCATGACCGCGACCGCCACCGTCATCGAACTGACCGACAAGGCCGTGGCGCAGGTGCGCCACCTGCTCGGCTCGACCCAGGGCACCGAGGGCTTCGCCCTGCGCATCGGCGTCGACCCGGGCGGCTGCTCCGGCTACACCTACAAGCTGGCGCTGGTGCCCGGCGCCGAGACCGGCGACGTCGTGCTGCCGCAGGACGGCTTCGACGTCGTCGTGCACACCTCCAGCGTCGACCTGCTGCGCGGGATGCGGGTCGACTACACCGAGACGCTGACCTCCTCCGGCTTCACCTTCGCCAACCCGAACGCGAAGAGCTCCTGCGGCTGCGGATCGTCGTTCGGCTCGTCCGACGATCCCGAGCGCACCGCGGCCGACGCGAAGCTGCGCGAGCAGGTCGAGGAGATCATGGAAGAGATCCGCCCGATGCTGCGCGGGGACGGCGGGGACGCCGAGGTCGTCGCCGTCCTCGCCGGGGGCGGGCAGCCCGGCTCCGCCGAGGTGCACCTGCGCCTGACCGGCGCCTGCGGCGGCTGCTCCAGCGCGAACGCCACGCTGACCGGCGTGATCGAGGCCCGGCTCCGGCAGGAGCTGCCCGAGATCGGCCGGGTCGCGCTGGTCTCCTGAGGCGCCCGCCCGCCCGGCCGGGGGCGACGGCGTCGGATGACCGCGAGTCCGCGGACCTGCCGGCCACCCGGCGCCGCCACCCAGCGCCCCTGAGCCGTTCGGCCCCTGACCCGAGTCCGGCCCTGACCCGAGTCCGGTCCTGACCCGCCTGACCGGTTCGCCTTCCCACCCGTCCTGCCGAATCCGCGGAGAGCTCGATGGTCACTGCCCGATCTCACTCTCACCCGCGCCTGCGGTCGATGTGCCCCGGCCCGCCCGCGCGGATCCTGCCCGCCCAGGCGGCCCCGCCCACGGCCGAGACGTCCCGGCGCTTCGACCGGCAGGTGAGCATCCCCGGCTTCGGGGTGGCGGCCCAGCGACGGTTGAGTCGGGCGACGGTGCTGGTGGCCGGCGTCGGCGGCGTCGGCGGGGCGGCCGCGACCTACCTGGCCGCCGCCGGGGTCGGCCGCCTCATCCTGATCCACCCGGGCGACCTGGCCGAGCCCGACCTGAACCGGCAGACGCTCATGCGGCCGGAGCAGATCGGCGAACCCCGGGTCCGCTGCGCGGCGGACACCCTGCGCGCCCATCACCCGGGCGTCGAGATCGTCGCGGTGGACCGCGACCTCGCGGACTCGGCCGTGCCCGGCCTGATCGCCGAGGCGGACGTCGTCGTCGACGCCCGGCACAACTTCCCCGAGCGATACCTGATCAACCGGCTGTGCGTGCGGGCGGGGGTGCCGCTGGTCGTCGCCGCGATGAACGCCACCGAGGCCTACCTGATGGTGGTCCGGCCGGGGGAGCCGTGCCTGCGCTGCGTGTTTCCCGAAGGCGACCCGGCCTGGGAGCCGCTCGGCTTCCCGGTGCTCGGCGCCGTCGCCGGCACGGTGGGCTGCCTGGCCGCGACGGAGGCCCTCAAGGTCGCCGGCGGGTTCGCCGAGCCGGCGGTCGGCCGCCTCGTCCATCTCGACCTGTGGGACGTCGACCTGCGCACCCCGCGGACCCGGCGCGACCCGGCCTGCCCGGACTGCGGCCCGGGGGGCACCCCGTGATCTACCTCGACCACAACGCGACGACGCCGGTCGATCCCGAGGTCCTCAACGCCATGCTGCCGCTGCTGCGGGAGCACTTCGCCAACCCGGCGAGCCCGCACCCGGCGGGTCAGGCTGTCGCCCGGCTGGTCGAACGGGCCCGTCGCGACGTGGCCGCCCTGGCCGGCGCGCGCCCGCGCGACGTGGTGTTCACCAGCGGCGCGACCGAGGCGGCCAACCTGGCGATCGCGGGCGTGCTCGCCACGGCGCCCCCGCACCGGCGGCGCGTCCTGGTCGGGGCCACCGAGCACCCGGCCGTCCTCGCCGCGGCGTACGCCGCCGCCGAACTGCACGGGGGCAGCGTGCAGACCGTCCGGGTGCATCCGAGCGGCGCCATCGACCTGACCCACCTGCGCGCGCTGCTGCATCCCGTGCCGCCACCCGCTGCCGGGCCGGCCGCGGATCCCGAGGGCTCAGGGGGCTCCCGGGGCTGCGGCGGGTCCGACGC
>NZ_JAMQQF010000573.1 GCF_023716945.1 Frankia sp. AiPs1
AGCCGAGCGCGGCGCCCCGGGTGTCCCGGCGGCACTTCCGGCTGCCGCCGTCCGCCCGTGCGGCCCTCGGCCGGGCGGCCCACCGGCACGGTCTCACCCCGGCCATGGCCGTCGCGACCGCGTTCGCCGAGGTGCTCGGCGGCTGGAGCGCGCAGCCCCGGTTCCTCCTCAACGTCCCCCTGTTCGACCGCGAGTCGATCCACCCCGACGTCAACCGGATCGTCGGCGACTTCACCAGCTCGGTGCTGCTGGAGATCGACCTGACCGACAGCATCCCGTTCGTCGAGCGGGCCCGTCGCCTTCAGAACCGGCTGCACGCCGACGCCGCCCACGCCGACTACTCCGGCGTCGAGGTGCTGCGCGACCTGGGCCGCCTGCGCGGCGAACCGGTGCTCGCGCCGGTCGTGTTCACCAGCGCGCTCGGCCTCGGCGAGCTGTTCGACGCCTCGGTGCGCCGGGAGTTCGGCGAGCCGGTGTGGATCATCTCGCAGGGCCCGCAGGTCCTGCTGGATGCCCAGGTCACCGAGCTCGACGGGGGCATGCTGGTCAACTGGGACGTCCGCGAGGACACCTTCGCGCCCGGCGTCGTCGACGCGATGTTCAGCGCGTTCGAACGGCTCGTGCGCGGCCTGGCTGACTTCGACCCGGCCGACCTCGACCCGGCCGACCTCGACCCGGCCGACCTCGACCCGGCTGACCTCGACCCGGCTGACCCCGACCCGGCTGACCCCGACCCGGCCGACCTCGACCCGGCTGACGTGAGCGCGGCGACCGGCGCGGACACCGTCGCCTGGGACCAGCCCGTCGACGGCCTGCTCGCCTCCTCGACGAGGGCGGTGCGCCGCCAGGTCAACGCGGTCGCCGGGCCGGTGTCCACCAGCCTGCTCCACGAGGGGTTCTTCGCGGCGGCCCGTGACCCGGAGGCACCCGCCCTGCTGTGGGACGCACCGGCCGGCGGCGGGCAGTCGCCGGTGCGCCGGTCGCTGTCCTATGGCGAGCTGGCCGAGCAGGCGGCGGCGGTGGCCGGCGCGCTCGTGGCGCGGGGCGTGCGGCCGGGCGACCTGGTCGGCGTCAGCCTGCCGAAGGGGCCGGAGCAGGTCGTCGCCGTCCTCGGCGTCCTGGCGGCCGGGGCGACCTACGTGCCGATCGGGGTGGACCAGCCGGCGGCCCGGGTCGCGCGGATCGCCGACACCGCCGGCCTGCGCACGGTCATCACCGCGCCGTCCACCGCCTCGTCCGCCGATCCCGCCTCGTCCGCCGGCTCGTCCACGTCCGCCGGCTCGTCGACGTTTGCCGGCTCGTCCACGGCACCATCCGGGCCGGACTGGCCGGTCGGCGTCCGGCCGCTCCGCCTCGACGACGCGCTCGCCGCCGGCGCGGCCGCCCCGGCCGGGGCGCTCACGCTGAGCGCGACCGACGATCCCGCCCGCCTGGACGAACCGGCCTACGTGCTGTTCACCTCGGGCTCGACCGGCCAGCCCAAGGGCGTCGAGGTCAGCCACCGGGCCGCGATGAACACCATCGACGATCTGACCGACCGGCTCGGCCTCGGTCCGGGCGACCGCACGCTGGCCGTCTCGGCCCTCGACTTCGACCTGTCGGTCTTCGACATCTTCGCCCCGCTGTCGTCCGGCGGCGCCGTGGTCATCGTGGCCGAGGAGTCCCGGCGCGAGGCCGCCTGCTGGGCCGAACTCATCGCCGCCCACCGGGTCACGATCCTCAACTGCGTGCCGGCGGTGCTGGACCTGGTCCTGGCCACCGGCGCGCCGCTGGGCACCAGCCTGCGCGCGGTGCTTCTGGGCGGCGACCGCGTCGGGGTCGACCTGCCCGGCCGGCTCGAGGCGGCGGTCGCCGGCTGCCGGTTTCTCGGGCTCGGTGGCACGACCGAGACGGCCATCCACTCGACCGTGTGCGAGGTCGTCGGGGGTGGGCCGGTGCCGCTCGCGTGGCGTTCGGTGCCCTACGGCACCCCGCTGCGGGGCGTGCGGCTGCGCGTGGTCGACGGTCTGGGGCGCGACTGCCCCGATCACGTCGTCGGCGAGCTGTGGATCGGCGGGGCCGGCGTCGCCCGCGGCTACCGGGGCGACCCGGAGCGCACGGCCGACCGGTTCGTCCGCCACGCGGGTCAGCGGTGGTACCGCACCGGCGATCTCGCCCGCTACCTTCCGGACGGAACCGTCGAGTTCCTGGGCCGACGCGACCACCAGGTCAAGATCAGAGGCTTCCGGGTGGAGTTGGGCGAGATCGAGGCGGCGCTCGCGGCGGTGCCCGGCGTCCGCGCCGGGGTGGCCGCGCTGACCGGCGGCGCGGACGGACGTACGAGCGCGCTCGGGGCCGTCGTCGTCCTGGCGGGGGAGAGTCCACCGGACCCGGCCGACCAGGCGAACCCGGCCGACCAGGCGAACCCGGCCGACCAGGCGAACCCGGCCGACCAGGCGAACCCGGCCGACCAGGCGAACCTGACCGACCAGGCGGATCCGGTGACGGTCCGGGCCGCCCTACGGGCCGTCCTGCCACCGCACATGGTGCCCGACCGGGTCGTCGCGGTGGCCGAACTCCCGTTGAGCGCCAACGGGAAGATCGACCGCAGGGCGGTCGGCGCCCTGCTTGAGCGTGATCTGGACGGAACCCGGCCGGCCGCCACCCCGCCGACCTCCGACCTGGAACGGGTGATTCTCTCGGTCTGGCAGGAGGTGCTGCATCGCGACACGGTCGGGGCCGCGGACATGGCCGGTGCCGCCGACATGGCCGGTGCCGCCGACATGGCCGGTGCCGCCGACACGGCCGGAGCTGCCGGGGAGTTCGGGGTCACCGGAGCATTCGGGGTCACCGACGAGTTCTTCGCTCTCGGCGGCGACTCCGTGCTCGCGACCGCCATGGTGGCCCGGCTGCGCGACGAGCTCGACACCGGTGAGGTGACGGTCCGGATGCTCTTCGGCGCGCCGACGGTCGCCGCGCTCGCGGGGGCCATGCGCGCGGCCGAGCCCACCCCCGGGCGGCTCGATCGCGTCGCGGCGATCACCTGGGAGATCGCCGGCCTTTCCGACGACGAGATCGAGGCGCGGCTGCTCGACCAGGTCGAGCCGACCGGACTCGCCGGCACGCCCGACCCCGCCGGCGCGCCCGGCACCGCTGCCCTCCCCGACACCACTGCCCTCCCCGACATCGCCAGCACGGCCGGGAGCCAACGGTGAGCGGCGCCCCACCGGTCACCGCTGCGCCAGCCGAGGCGGGCGTGGCGGACGGCTGGGTCCGTTGGCCGGACGACGTCGCTCGCCGCTACGTGGACGAGGGCTACTGGCAGGGCGGGCCGCTCGGCGACCGGCTGCGGGCCTGGGCCGCGCGGTCCGGCTCCGCCACCGCCGTCGTGGCCGGTCCGCCGTCCCGGCCGGTCCGGCTCACCTACGCCGACCTCGACCGGGCCGTCGACGACCTGGTCGTCGGCCTCGACCGGCTCGGCCTCGCCCCGGGCGAGCGCGTCCTGGTCCAGCTGCCCAACCGCGTCGAGTTCGTGACGCTGTTGTTCGCACTGCTCCGGCTGGGCGCGATTCCGGTGCTCGCACTGCCCGCGCACCGCCGGGTCGAGATCGAGCACCTGGCCCGGCTGGCCGGCGCCGTCGCCTACGCCATCCCGGACACGCACGAGGGCTTCGACCACCGGGAGCTGGCCCGGGAGATCGTCGCCGCGGTCCCGTCGGTGCGCCACGTGCTGGTGGCCGGCGAGGCCGGTCGGTTCACCGGAATCGACGCGGTCGCGGCGGCCGGCGCGGACGCCCGGGC
>NZ_JAMQQF010000574.1 GCF_023716945.1 Frankia sp. AiPs1
GCGCGGTGCCCGCGCCGGCACCGCGGCCCGCTCGCCCGTCCCGCCCCTCCCGCGAGGCAGCCGTACCAGTTTCGGACCGACCGGGCTCGGCGCGCCGGCCGGCGTCCGACGGTCAGCTCAGGCCATGGGAGCAAGCGCGCCGCGGCGCGGGCGGCCTGCAGCCGTGGGAGGAGATCCCGGTCCGGCTCTCGGTCCGCGACCGGGCCCGCATCCCGCTGCCGGGCTCCTGGCGGATCACCGTGACTTCGCTGTTCCCGTACTCGGGGACGACGACGCTCGCCGGCGTCATCGGCCTGACTCTGACGGGGGTGCGTGCGCATCCGGTGCTCGCCGTCGACCTGTGGCCCGGCGAGTTTCCGGCTGGGGTCACGGCGCCGGCCTCGGGCGACAACGAGGAAGAGCCCCGCGGCGACCCACTGACCAGTCGGGTCGGCTCCGCCGGGACGACCACGGTCGCGGACGTCGTCCGATACCAGGCCGCCGACGGTTCCGCCCCGGAGCTACGCCTAATGATCAGTGGCCGTCGATCC
Organism: Frankia sp. AiPs1; assembly: GCF_023716945.1. Classification (GTDB taxonomy): domain Bacteria; phylum Actinomycetota; class Actinomycetes; order Frankiales; family Frankiaceae; genus Frankia. Next base: position 531 of record NZ_JAMQQF010000574.1, read on the forward strand.
GGCGGCGCCCGGGACCTCGACGTACTGCCGGTCCGGCCCGACGCCGGCCAGATCACCGCCGATTCGCCGCCCGTCGACGACGGCCCTGCGGGCCAGGACGCGCCCGCGGTCCCGTCCGGCACCCAGCCGGTCACGCCGACCGGCCTGCGCTCGACGTTGGGCCTGCTCGCGCACTCCTACCCGCTGGTACTGGTCGACGCGCCGACCGGAGCTCCACTGACCGAGGTGGCGGTGGAGGCCGCGGATCTCGTCGTCCTGACGACGCTCGCCACGGCGGCCGATCTGGAGGCGACTCTCATGCGGTTGCGGGCGTTCCGCGAGGCGCCGGGCCGACGGCAGACCCGCGACGGGGGGCCGCCGATCGTCGCAGCGATCGTCGCCCCGCGGCGCGGTCGGCCATCGCCCCGCACTCGGGCGGCCGCGGCGCGGCTCGGCCGGCAGGTGGACTCCCTCGTGCGCATCCCCTACGACGCCCGACTGGACCCGAGCCGGCACACGCCGGTCCGCATCCCACGGCTACGCCGACGTACTCGCCGTGCCTACATGCGACTGGCCGCGGCCACCGTGGAAAGCCTGTTCGCATTGGCAAAAGCCGAGGTAGCGGCCCCTCCGGCAGCCGGCGAGCGGCCCGCGGGACCCGCACCTGAAGCCATCGGACCGGTCACTGCTCGCACAGGGGCCGGCGCGACCAGCGGCCCCGCGAGCACTACTGGAGATCACCCCACGCCGCCAGGCGTATCATTCGGCGACCTACGGTCACCAACGGCACCCTCAAGGATCGCCGGACCGGATCGTCCGGGCGGAGCCCGCCCGTGAGAAAGGAACCGCGATGATCCTGGACGCCGCCGCCAAGGCGACCGTCATCCTGGCCGACGTGAAGGTGAACCCGGACGACACCAAAGCGCCCGGCATCAACGCGCTGAAAGACCTGGTCAACGGCCTGGCCGCCTATGCAGTGATCGCTGCCGTCGCCGCCGTGCTACTCGGCGGGATCGCCTGGGCACTCGGCGAGCGGATGGGACTCGAGCGAGCTTCGACGGTCGGAAAGAGCGGCGTCATCGCCGGCTTCGGGCTGGCATTCCTCGTCGGCGCCGCCGCGGCCTTCATCAACTTCTTCCTGGCCACCGGCGCAACGGCCACCGCCCCCGCGCCCAACCCGGGGGGGCAGCGCCCGCCCGCCGTCGTTGTCACTGTCGCCGTTGACCCCGGCGTGGTCCATGACCCATCGTCAACGCTCTTCTGACTGGTTCCCCGGGTACCAGCGGGCGGACATTGCGATGATGACCGTGCCGTCTTGGGAGGGGAGTGGGCGTTGCCGGTCCTGATGGAGAGTGTGGCCAGACGCCTGATCATCATCATCGTAGCCACTGGCGCGGTGAGCGTGATCGGCGGTTTGGTGATCGGACGCTATGTCATCCCGGACAAGGGCGCGAGTCCAGACACCGCCTCAGTCGCGCCCGCCCCCACCCCCAGCACAGCTCCGACCACTAGCCCGGCGGCAATACCACCCACCCCCACCCTGGCCCCGAAGCCTGATTCCGCCGAGGGGAAGCCACAAGGCGCCACGAGTGGTAGCCAGGTCCCCGGCCTCCCCACTCGTATCAACGAGTTCGGCATCCCAGTCGGCTATCCCCACACCGAAGCCGGTGCAGTGAGCGCCTGCGCCAACTACGACGCCATCACTGGGACACTGCGGAATCGCGAGCCTTCCCGGATCAGAAAGATGTACGAGTCGATTGCGCTTCCCGAGGCTTCTAAACGGATCGCCGATACGATCATTCAAAATGATAAAGACAGCGCAAAGGCGTACGGCGTCCCGTCGATCCAGAGTCCTGACTTTAGTCTGACTGGACGAGGCATCGGGTATGCGGTCCGTTCTTACAATGAAAATGAAGCAAATATTACAATCTGGGGGATTGTAGCATTCGGCATTTACGGGAATGCTAACCCTAGCCTAGCACCTCGGCAAGGCTGGGGGACGGACTTCTGTCAAATTGTATGGCAGGAGGGGGACTGGAAACTTAAGGACGCGGGTGATGGTCCCGCAGAGCCAGATATCACTCAGCGCGCAGCCGAAAGTTTCAAGGAATTTCTATTGGTCGGAGCCGGCACGTGACCGCAGGTAACGAAGTTATCGCCGCGTCCTTCAGCTCTCTGAATCCCCTCAGTGCAATCAAGGGCGCGATTTCGGGGAGTGTGGATGCCTACTTCAATTCGATGGGGACGGCGTTCTGTGGGATGGCCGCGGACCTGTCGAGTTCCGTGTTCAGCTTCGCGGCGCAGAAGACGACCGTCGACCTGAAGGCCGACTACGTCGTCCAGAACTACAACATCGCGTTCGGGATCGCGGTGTTGATCGTCACCGGCCTCTTCCTCTGCGCCTGCATCATGGGGGCGGTGCGGGGCGACCCGCACGTCTTCGTCCGGGCGCTCACGGCAACCGGCACCTCGATCCTGGGCTCCTTCGTCGCGCTTGCGCTGCTTCAGATGATTCTGACCGCCTCGGATGGCATCGCTGACGCCTTCGGCAACGGCAAACCGCTGGGATCCGATCTCGTGGCCCAGGTACGGGCGCTACCAGAACAGGGCAACTTCGCCCTCGATCTCGTGCTGTCGCTGCTCGTCGCGATGTTCTCGTTCGCGTTGTTCGTGGTGCTCTACATCCGCAAGGTCGCGATCATCGTGATGGCGGTCTTCATCCCGCTCTACCTCGCCGGGCAGCCGACGATGTCGACGAGCGCCTGGCTCAAGCGTGCCACCGAACTCCTCCTGGCTCTGATCTTCGCGAAGCCAGTCATCTATGCCATCTTCACACTCGGCGCCGGGATGGCCAGCGACTCGACCGGATCCACGGTCGATCAGACCCTGACGATCCTCAGTGGGACCGTGGTCATGATTGCCGCGGTGTTCGCCCCCTTCGTCCTCATGCGCCTGATGGGATTCGCCGATGTCCATCTGATGCGGGCCGTCGGCTCGGCAGGCCGGCGCAGCGCCGCATCCTTTGGCCAGGGCGCGGGCGCACTGCTCGGATCGACGTCCCGGGAGACCTTCCGCGGAATTGGTGCCCGGCTCCAGACACGTAATCGCGGCGTCCTCGGCGACACCGGCGGCATCGGTGTGGAACCCGGACTCGCTCGGCCGGCCGCGCTACGGACCGGACGCGGCGGAATCGGCGCGCCCGTGGGCGGGTCATCCCGGGCCGGTGCCGCGACCGCGTCGGTGCGGGGCTCCGGCGGCCGACCCCGGACC
>NZ_JAMQQF010000575.1 GCF_023716945.1 Frankia sp. AiPs1
GGGCCGGCCGGCTCGCCGCCGCGGGCGCCGCCGACCCGCTGTTCACCGACGAGCACCTCAGCGCCCTGGTGCTCGCCCGCGACCCGGGTCTGGTCACGGATCTGGCGACCCGGCTGCTCGCTCCCCTCGACGGCCTGCCGAGCCGGACCCGCGAACGGCTGGCCGAGACCCTGCTGCACTGGCTGTCGCTGCGCGGGCAGCGGGGACTGATCGCCGAGCGGCTGCACATCCACCCGCAGACCGTTCGGTACCGCGTCAATCAGCTCCGCGAGCTGTTCGGGCCGTGCCTGGAGGATCCCGATGTCCGCTTCGACCTCGAGCTGGTGCTGCGCGCCGGCGCCACCGCCACCCGCGCCGAATCAGCGGCCGGTCCGGGCGGTGCGCTCGGCCCGAGTGGTGCGCTCGGCCCGAACGGTGGGACCGGCCCGAACGGTGGGACCGGGGCGGGCGGCACAGCCAGGGCGGGTGGCACAGCCGAGGTAGGCGGCACAGCCGAAGCCAAGGTAGGCGGCACAGCCAAAGTGGGCGGCACAGCCAAAGTGGGCGGCGCGGGCCGGGCGGGCGGCACAGCCCAGGTGGGCGTCGCGGGCCGGGCGGATGGTCCGGACGATGGGCACAGCCTGGCCGATTCCGGCGAGTCGGACTCCTCGGCGGGCGCCGCGGCCAGGCACTGACATTCGGGTGCGCGCCGCCGGCGGCGAGGTCCGCCGCCCCCAGCGTCGCCGCGCCGCCGGGGAGTCCGCGACCGTCCGGTCCGGTACGGTCCAGGCGTGCGGCTGGGCTCCTTCAACGTGATGCACGGCCTGTCCCTCGAAGACGGGCGGGTCGAGCCGCACCGATTCGCCGCCGCCATCGCCGGGCTGGGCGCGGACGTGCTCGGCTTGCAGGAGGTCGATCTCGACCAGCCTCGATCCGGCGGGATCGATCTGGCCGCCGAGGCGGCGGCGGCGCTCGGGGCTGCCGACGGGAACTGGCGGTTCGTCCCGACCGTGTTCGGCACGCCGGGGGCCGGCTGGCGGCCCGCCGAGGGCGCCCGCGTGCCAGGCGAGCCGGCATACGGCATCGCGCTGATCAGTGCGCTGCCGGTCCGCGAGTGGCGGGTGATCGACCTGGGCCGAGCCCCGGTCCGCTCCCCCATCGCGATTCCGGGTGGCCCGAACGGACCGGGACGCCTCATCCTGCTGGACGACGAGCCGCGGGTCGCGATCGCCGCCCGGATCGACGCGCCCGGCGGGCCGCTCACCGTCGTCACCACGCACCTGTCGTTCGTCCCCGGGTGGAACGCGCTGCAGTTGCTACGGTTGTCCCGGCGCCTCGCCGACCTCGACGGCCCCCTGATCGTGCTCGGGGATCTCAACCTGCCGGGACGCCTACCGGCGATGCTGACCCGCTGGCGACGGCTGGCGATCACCCCGACTTATCCCGCACACGCGCCCCGCGTCCAGCTCGATCACGTGCTGGCTCGCGGGCCGGTGGGTGACGTCACCGCCGTCCTGTGCCGGCGCGCAGAGATCTCCGATCACCGGGCCCTGCTCGTCGATCTGGGCGACCAGCAGGTCTGACCCGGGCCGCCCGAGTGCGCCGCCGGTTGACCTTGCCCCATGGGCAGGCCGAAGCATGGCCGCAACCGGGCGCTGTGCCTGGTACGAGGACGGCCCCGAGCCGAGCAAGGCCCTGGGCCGAGGAAGCGGTGGCGATGACTCTGCTGACAATCGGGCAGTTCGCCCGGCTGAGCCGGCTGTCCCCGAAGGCGCTTCGGCTCTACGACGAGCTCGGGTTGCTCCGTCCGCGGCAGGTCGACGAGGTGACGGGCTACCGCCGCCACGCGCCGGAGCAGCTTGAGCAGGCCCGGCTGGTGGCCTGGCTGCGCCGGCTGGGGATGCCGCTCGCGCGCATCCGGCGGGTCCGCGAACTCGACGGGGCCGCCGCGGCCCGCGAGGTGGCGGCCTTCTGGGCCGAGACCGAGGCCGACACCGCCGCCCGCCGCAGCCTGGCCGCCGTCCTCGTCGAACACCTTCTTCGAAGGGCTGCCGACATGTCCGATCCGCACCCGTTCACCACGACCACGACCACGACCACAACCACGACCCCCGCACCCGCACCCGCACCCGCACCCGCACCCGCCGATCTTCCGAGCGCCCTGCTGACGCTGCGGCACGCCGCACTGACGGACCGGGGCCTGGTCCGGCCGAGCAATCAGGATGCGGTGCACGCCGGCTCCACCGTGCTCGCCGTCGCCGATGGCTTCGGTGCCAGCGGCGCCGCGGCCGGTGCCGCCGCCGTCGACGCCGTGGCCCGCCTGGAGGCCGCCCCCGTGCCGCCCGGGGAGCTGCTCGGCTTCCTCGCCGACGCGGTCGCGCGGGCCAACCAGGCCGTCCGGGAGCTTGTCGACTCCGGCCCCGATGCCGCTGCCGCTGCCGACGTGTCGAACGCGGTCGGGACGACGCTGACCGCCCTGTTGTGGACCGGCTCTGCCCTGGCGCTCGTCCACATCGGCGATTCGCGGGCCTACCTGCTGCGCGGCGGCGAGCTGCGGCAGATCACCCACGATCACACGTTCGTCCGGTCGATGGTCGAGGACGGGCGCCTGCGCCCGGAGGAGGCCGCGACCCACCCGCAGCGGTTGCTGCTACTGCGCGCGCTGGACGGCAGCGCGGCGACCTTCCCCGACATCGGGCTGCGCGAGGTGCGCCGTGGCGACCGCTACCTGCTGTGCTCCGACGGGCTGTCCGGCGCGGTGCCGGCGACGGAGCTGCGCCGGGTGCTGGGGACGGAGGCGGAGCCGGAGCAGGCGGTCCGTGAGCTCGTCGCCTTGGCGAACGGCTCCGGCGGCGCGGACAACATCAGTTGCGTGGTGGCCGACGTCGTCCCGACCGGAAACTGACGGCGCGGGATGGGGCGGGGGCGGGCGGGGCGGTTGCGGTGCGTTCTGTGCGGTCTGACGGCCGATACCGGGTAGAACGCACCGCAACCAGCGACGGGGCGGGACAGTGTCAGTCGGCGGCGCGGGCAGGTGCCGGCGGCTGTGCGCGCGTGTCCGGGACTGGCCGGGTGGCGGGAACTGGCCGGGTGGCGGGGGCGGCGAGCAGCGCGGCGAGTTCGTCCTCGGTGGCCAGGGGCGGACGGACGACGGCCCCGGTGCGGACGTAGAGGAAGGCGGCGTCGACGGCGCTCGGGTCGACGCCGCGCAACCGGGCCCAGGCCAGCCGGTAGACGGCGAGCTGGAGCCCGTCGGCGGGCGACTGGCCGGTCTTCCAGTCGATCACCTCCCATCGGCCGCCGCCGAGGTCGTAGACGGCGTCGATGCGGCCGCGCAGGATCCGCCCGGCGAGGGGGAGCTCGAAGGCCTCCTCGATCGCGGCGGGCCGGCGCGAGCCGTACGGGGTCCGCAGGAACGCCTCCTGCAGCGAGCGCAGGTCGTCGTCGGTGAGTTCGGCGTCCTGAGCACCGGGCAGGTCCTCGGCGTCGATCAGCGCCCGATGGTCGAAAAGCTCCTCCACCCAGGAGTGGAAGCGGCTGCCGCGGCGGGCCGCCGCGACCGGCTGACGAGGCAGCGGGCGGACGAGCTCGCGGGCGAACGCCGCCGGATCGGCCTGCAGCCGGACGACCTCGGACGCGGTGAGATTCGCCGGCATCGGCACGTCGAGCTGCGGGATGCGGGCGGTCCGCTCCTCGGCGAGCAGCAGCTCGGCCTCGCGGTCGAGCTCGGCCAGCAGTGCCCGCTCGGCCGCGGTCAGCCCGGGCGGATCGGTCGGGGCCGCGGGGGCTGGCGC
>NZ_JAMQQF010000576.1 GCF_023716945.1 Frankia sp. AiPs1
GGCCAGCGCGGCGCCGTGGAGTCCGCCGGTGGTGGCGAACAGCCGCTGCCCCGCCCGCAGGGCGTCGGGCAGGCCGGTCACGGTCGCCGCGTCGAGGCACAGCGGGTCGTCGGCGACGGTGAACCGGCTGCGCAGCCGGACCGCATCGATGCTGGCCTTCCCGCACAGGCCGCAGGAGCTGGTGGTGTAGAAGTTGCGGGTCAGGTCGACCTCGGGCGCGGCGACCCCGGGGGCCAGCACCACGTCGAGCACGTTGTAGGTCGGGCGGCCGTCGGCGTCGACCGCGCCGTCCCGCCCAGATACGCCGTCCCGCCCAGATACGCCGCCGCTGCCCGGTGCGCCGTCGCTGCCGAGTGCGCCGTCTGTGCCTTGCGCGCCGTCTGTGCCTAGTGCGCCGTCTCTCCCGGTGCAGTAGCGCATCGACGCCACGTCGGCGGCCCCGGCGATCATGCCCTCGCCGAGCAGGAACCCCAGCGCCAGATCCATGTCGTCGCCGGGGGTGCGCATCGTCACCGCCAGCGCCCGCCCGCCCACCCGGATCTCCAGCGGCTCCTCGCCGACCAGCGTGTCCGGGCGGACGGCCGTGGCGACCCCGGGCCGAACCCGGGTGACTCTGCGTCGGGCGGTCGCCCGCCCCATCAGCGTGCCCCTCCCACCGGCCCGCGCGCCGGCTCCAGCCGGATGATCAGCGACTTGGAGGTCGGGGTGTTGCTGCGGGCGGCGGTCGAGTCCAGCGGGACCAGGACGTTGGTCTCGGGGAAGTAGGCGGCGGCGCAACCCCGGGCGGTCGGGTAGGCCACCGCCCGGAAGTTCTCCGCCCGCCGTTCCCCGTCCGTCCACACCCCGACGAGATCGACGTGCACCCCGTCGGCGAGGCCGAGCGCGGCGAGGTCGTCCGGGTGGACGAACACGACGCGGCGGCCCCGGCGGATCCCGCGGTAACGATCGTCCATCCCGTAGATCGTCGTGTTGTACTGGTCGTGCGAACGCACCGTCTGCAGCAGCAGATGCCCCGCGGGGACGTCCAGGACGTCGCAGACGTTCGCGGTGAACGCCGCCCGCCCGTCCGGCGTCGGGAAGGTGCGGCTGTCGCGCGGCGGATGCGGAAGCTGGAAGCCACCCGGCGCGGCGAGCCGGGCATCGAAGTCCTCGAATCCCGGCACCACCCGGGCGATGTGACCGCGGATCCGTCGGTAGTCGCCGGCCAACCCGGCCCAGTCCACCGAGTCGTCCGCCCGGCCGGCGAGGGCGGCCTCGGCCAGCCCGCAGACGATCGCGACCTCGGAACGCAGGTCCGCGCCGGCCGGGGGCAGCGTGCCACGGGAGGCGTGCACCATGCCCATCGAATCCTCGACGCTGACCTGCTGCACCCCACCCGCCTGCAGATCGACCTCGGTGCGCCCCAACGTCGGCAGGATCAACGCCGCCTGTCCCGTCACCGCATGGGAACGGTTCAGTGTCGTCGACACCTGCACCGTCAGCCGACACGCCTGCATCGCCGCCTCGGTCACCGCCGAATCCGGACCGGCCGCGACGAAATTTCCACCGAGGCCGAAGAACACCCGCACCCGACCGGCGCGCATCGCCCGGATCGTCTCCACCACGTCGTGGCCGTGCGCACGCGGCGGAGCGAAGGAGAACTCGGTGCCCAACGCGTCGAGGAACGCGTCGGGCATCTTCTCCCAGATTCCCATCGTACGGTCGCCCTGGACGTTGGAATGCCCGCGTACCGGGCACACCCCCGCCCCGGGCCGGCCGATGTTCCCCCGCAGCAGCAGAAAGTTGACGACCTCCTGAATCGTCGCGACGGAGTTCGCGTGCTGGGTCAGCCCCATCGCCCAGCACACCACGACCCGCTCCGCCGCCAGGACCCGGCCGGCCAGCTCGTCGATCTCGGCGGCGGCGAGCCCCGTCGCCGCGGCGACGTCGGCCTCGGTGAGATGCCCACGAACATGCGTGGCGAACTCGGCGAAGCCGCTGGTGTGCTCGGCGAGGAAGGCGTGGTCGAGCACCGTGCCGGGGGCGGCGTCCTCCGCGGCCAGCAGCCGCCGCGACAACGCCTGGAACAGCGCCATGTCGCCGTTCAGTCGGATCTGCAGGAACTGGTCGGCCAACGCCGTGCCACGCCCCACCATCCCCCGGGCGTGCTGCGGATTGCGAAAACGCAGCAACCCCGCCTCCGGCAACGGATTGATCGCGACGATACTGCCCCCGGCCCGCTTCACCCGCTCCAACGAGCTCAACATCCGCGGATGGTTCGTCCCCGGATTCTGCCCCACCACCAGCACCAGATCGGCGGACTCCAGATCCGCCAACGTCACCGACCCCTTACCCACGCCGATCGTCGAGGTCAACGCCGCCCCGGACGACTCATGACACATGTTGGAGCAGTCCGGCAGATTGTTCGTCCCGAACATCCGCGCGAACAGCTGCCACACGAACGCGGCCTCGTTGCTGGTGCGCCCGGAGGTGTAGAACGCCGCCTCGTCCGGGCTGTCGAGTGCCGACAGTTCGGCGGCGACGATCCCGAACGCCTCGTCCCAGCCGACCGGGCGGTAGTGATCCGCACCCGGCGCCCTGTACACCGGCTCGACGATCCGCCCCCGGCTGCCCAGCCAGTGGCCGGAGCGGCCGGCGAGGTCGGACACCGGATGCGCCGCGAAGAACTCCCGCGTCACCCGGCTGCGGGTCGCCTCCTCCGCCACCGCCTTCGCGCCGTTCTCGCAGAACTCGACGACGGACCGCTCCCCCGGCGCCGGCTCCGGCCACGCACACCCCGGACAGTCGAACCCGTGGTCCTGGTTGACCAGCCGCAGCGTCCGCACCGCCCGGCCCGGCCCCATCCGCTCCCACGACTGCGCCAGCGCGTGCCCCACCCCCGGCAACCCGGCCGCCGACGTCGCGGGCGCCCCCACCCGCAACCGGGCGTCCTCGTCCTCCAGGTCCCCGCCGCCTCGTCCCATGGCCTCCACCATCCTCGCGATCGAGGTCGGACACCACCATCGGCAACCGCCAGGCCCGGCGGCCACCCCGCGACACCCGCTTCTCCGCCATGACTGTCGGCGGGACGTACACTCGCCCCCGGGTACAATTTTCTGTACAAGGGGAGGCACTGTGAAGACGATGAGCTACTCGGAGTCACGTGCACGCTATGCCGAGGTCCTCACCGCGGTGGCGGACGACCGCGAGGAGATCGTCATCACCCGGGCCGGCCACGAACCGGTCGTCATCGTCTCCCTGGATGACTACCAGTCCCTCAAGGAGACGGCGTACCTTCTCCGCAGCCCCGAGAACGCCCGCCGGCTCCTGGCCGCCATCGATCGCCTCGAAAACGGCGCCGGCACCGTACGCGACCTCGCCGAGTGAAGCTCGTCTGGGACGAGAACGCGTGGCAGGACTACATCTGGTGGCAGACGGAGAACCGCAAGATCCTCAAGCGCATCAACCTCCTGATCCAGGACATCACCCGGAACGGTAACGACGGCATCGGCAAGCCCGAGCCTCTGAAGCACGGCTTCCAGGGCTACTGGTCCCGGCGCATCAACGACGAACATCGACTGATCTACAAGATCAGCGAAGACCAGATCCGCATAGCTCAGTGCAGGTACCACTACTGAGACGTCGGAAGATGTCTTTCCCCCAGAGGGACGCCGCGGCCGCGGCGGCCTACCGGCCGGTCCAGACGGGTGGGCGCTTCGCCAGGAACGCGCGGACGCCCTCGGCGGCGTCGGCGGAGTCGCGGATCGCGTCGAGGGCGGCGGCGGTGGCC
>NZ_JAMQQF010000577.1 GCF_023716945.1 Frankia sp. AiPs1
GCCCTGGCCGGCGCGTCCGGGCCGCTGCTGCCCATCGCCGTGGCCGATCCGGCGGCCGAGGAGAAGCTCGCCGCCCTGCGCGCCCGGGAGCCCGCGCTGGCCCGCGTCGCGCTCACCGCGCACGACACCCCGCACGGCGAGCTGCCGCCGGCCGTCACGCAGACGGATGGTCCGCAGGGGCCGCCCGAGTTCGTCTACGTCTGCCAGAGCGACGAGGAACGGGCGCTGCTGTACGGGCTGGACGCCGCGCAGGCCCTCAACAACCGGTTCGGCGTCGCGCGGACCACGGTCATCGTGCGCACCGGGCGGCAGCGCAGCCTGCAGGACGTCTTCGGCCGGCCGACGTTCCCCCGCCCCCCGACCCCGCTGCCGGGGCCGCTGCTGGAGGACCTCCAGGGGGGCGTGCGCTTCTTCGCCGTCAACGATGAGGCGCTGCCGCTCGACCTCGGCGACACGGACCTCATCGAACGCTTCGCCCGGGCGAGCCACGAGCGCTACCTGGAGACCGAACGCCGCCGGGGCGCCGCGATGGGATCCAGACGGGCGATGGTGCCATGGGCGGAGCTGCCGGACGACCTGCGCGACTCCAACCGGGCCCAGGCCGCTCAGTTCGGGGAGGTCCTGCGGGCGCAGGCGCTGATGCTCATGCCGGCCGGGGAGGCCGACGCCGACTTCGCGTTCACCGTGGGGGAGATCGACGAGCTCGCCCAGCAGGAGCATGACCGGTGGCGCCAGGAGCGGGAGGCGAAGGGTTTCGCCCTGGGGCCGACTCACCAGGACGGCGCCGACCGCCGCCACCCCGCGATGGTCGACTGGTCGGCGCTGTCCGAGACCGACCGGGAGCGCAACCGCGACGTCGCCCGTAGCCTGCCGGCGATCCTCGCCCACGCGGGGCTGCGCATCGTCCGCCTCGAAGAACCCGGCTGACCCGCGCCCCGACCCCGGCACTGGCACCGGCACCGGCACCGGCACCGGCACCGGCACCGGCACCGGCCATAATCCCGGCCCGATCAGGAGATGCGTTGGTCCACGGGGCAGTCCAGGGCGCTGGCCCGGGTCAGGCCGTCGACCGAGAGCCGGGCGGACAGGCGCACCGGCCCGGACGCCTCGGTGAGGATGCCCGTCCAGCCGCCGGCGGCGCGGAACACGCACGCCCGGCCCTCCGACAGCCGCCAGTAGGGCGTGTAGTGGACGAGCACGGTGGCGACCCCCGGGGTGCGAAAGTGCACCGCCACCGAGCTCACCCCGAGCTCGGTCAGGCTCGCCGGCCCCTGCACCAGACCGGCGGAGTCGGTGACGAGCCAGACCTTCCAGTGCGGGTTCGCCCAGGCGAGATCGAGATAGGGCAGGCCCGCCCGCAGCAGTTTCGCCTCCGCGACGGCGGACGGGTCGAGTTCCACGTCGGGCAGGGCCACATAACGGATGCCCCGGGCGAGCAGCCACTCGTGGTAGGTCTCGGCGTTGAGGCTGCCGTCGTAGAACAGCGCGTTGTACTTGCTGTCGAGCTGGCGCAGCCAGCCCCGGGCCATCGGCACGCTCGGCGCCACGAAGCGCGCCTCCCAGTGGGCCCGGGTGAACGGAACCTCGACCCGGCCGGCCGGCACCGGCGCGCCGCGGTCGAGGTAGTCGAGCAGCTCGGTGTAGTACCCGGCGGACGAGGACGGATCGCCCTGGGTGAGCAGCGCGCCGTGGATCGGGCCGATCTGCCAGCCGATCAGGGGGATCGCCACGATCGCGAGCACCCGGCGGCGGTCGGCGAGCAGCAGCGCCGCCGCGGGCCCGGCCAGCAGGGTCGCCGGCCGGGTGATGTTCCCCCCGACCTGGGAGGGGATGAAGAAGAACACCGCCGCCGCGGCCGCCCACAGCAGCAGGCCGTGGCGAATCGCCCGCGCACCCTTCGGGACCACCAGCAGTCCCACCCCGATGAGCGCCAGCAGCGACAGGAAGGTCAGCGCCGGGAACGGCTGGTAACCGTCCTCGGGGAAGGCCAGCGCGACGACGATGCCGGCCCCGGCGCCGGCGAACGGCACCACGCGCCGCCAGCCGATGGTCAGCAGCAGCGCCGCGCCGACGAGCAGCACGAACCCGGCGGCCAGGGGCGAGGCCAGCGACGACAGCACGGCGCCAGCCCAGGTCAGCTTCGTCCGGCGCTCGCGGGCCCCGAGCAGCGCCAGCGCGCCGAACGCCATCCCGAGGGCGAACGGCATCCGCCCGACGACGAGGTTCGACACCGTCGCCACGGCGAACCAGACGAGGACGAGGTCCTGTCCCGACCGCCGGCCGGGCCCGCGCAGCAGCCGGGTCACGATCACCGTGGAGGCGACGCAGGAGATCGCGCCCAGGAGCTGTACCCCGAGCAACGCCCCCAGCGGCGGGAACAGCACACTGTACCCGGGTATGGTGTGGCCGCCGTACCACTGATCGTCCCACAGGACCGCCCCACCGTGGCGGAACAGCCACACCCGGTATTCCTGGGCGGGGGTGTCGGGGCCGGTCACGCCGAGCCCGACGCACAGCAGGCACAGGGCCGCGGTCAGCGTCCAGGGCCACCGGCGCACGACCGCGGCGAGGACGAGCAGTCCCCGCACGACCGGCCCGTGGTGCCGCGGCGGCTCGAGGGCGATGAAGGGGGTCTGGGGCAGTGGAGCCACCCGAGACTCGGTCTCGCCCGCCGGCACCGCCACGGCCATCGTCGTCGGCCGGCTACCAAGCGTGGCGTCGACCGGGTTACCGGGCGCCGCGAGCGCTGTCACCCGCGACCTCCCAAGGCACCGACGGCGGTCCGTCCGCCGCATCCCACCGATCATCTCCCGACGGCCCGCCGGTCGGCGAACAGCCGGCCGCCACCACCTCCGCCACGGCGGCGCGCGGCGGCCACGGACCGTCCGCCATCAGGCCCCCGACCAGCGTCATCTTGTTGATCATCGGCGGAGTCGGCGCCGCGGTCGCGGCCATGCTGGCCGAGGGGCGGCTGGGCCCACGCGATCCGTTCGTCGCCGATCCCTCATCCTGGTGGGGAATTCTCCCATCAACCCCGCCGACCCAGACGGCAAGGGGCGTTCTGGCCGGGCTGTCCGCGCTCAGCGTCATCGCGCTGTGCCTGTGCTGGGTTCTCCTGGTACGAGCGATGGCCGCTGGCCGGGTGTCCACCCGCGCCGGGCTCGCGGCGGCCGTCGCCTGGAGCCTGCCGTTCGCCGTCGGGCCGCCGCTGTTCAGCCGGGACGTGTACGCCTATGCCGCCCAGGGCGAACTGGCCAGGCTCGACCTGGACCCGGCGACCCACGGGGTGGCCACCCTGCTGACGGCCGGCGCGCCGGACGGTTCGGGCCGGGCGTTCGTCCAGGCCGTCGACCCGCGGTGGTCGCACACCCACAGCCCCTACGGCGGCGCCGCGGTCGCGGTCGAGAAGGCCGCGGCGGTGATCGGCGGCGGCCCGGCGGGGACCGTCGCGGTCCTGCGGGTGCTCGCCGTGCTCGCCACGATCGCCCTGATCGGCCTGTCGTTGCGCCTCGCCGGGTCCGAGCCGGCCCGGCGCCGCGCGGTCGCGGTCCTGGTCGCGGCGAACCCCGTGGTGGTCATCCACCTCGTGGGCGGCGCGCACCTCGACGCGATCGCCGCCGCACTCGTCGTCGCCGCCCTCCTGCTGGATCGCGCCCCCCGTCGGGCGGTGGGGGAAATCCTGCCGGGCGCCGCCGCGACGGGACTGGCGTGCCTCGCGGGCAACGTCAAGGCGACCGCCCTGCTCTGCGTCGGCTGGCTGGTGCTGGCC
>NZ_JAMQQF010000578.1 GCF_023716945.1 Frankia sp. AiPs1
CGGCTCAGCCGCGGGCGGGCCGGTCGCGGACGGTTCGGCGGCGCCCGGCTCGGTCGCGGGCCTGGCGGAGGCCGCCGGGCTGGCGGCGGTGCACGGGCCGGCGTTGACCGTGGAGCTGGACGACGCGCCGCGGGAGAGTCGCCTCGGCCCGTATCCGCCGGGGATCCCCGCTCCGGGGCCGGACGATCTGGTCGTGCATCAGCAGGACGTGCAGGCGGTCGTGAACGCGCTGTGGGCCGGCGGCGCCGAGGCGATGACGATCATGGGTCGGCGGGTCACCGCCCTGACGGCCGTCCGGTGCGTGGGCAACACGCTGCTGCTGCATGGCGAGGTCTTCTCACCGCCGTTTCAGGTCACCGCGATCGGTGGCGGCGCCGCCCTGCGCGCGGCGCTTCGCGGCAGCCCGCAGATCGCGATCTACCAGCAGTACGTCGCTGCCTACCGACTGGGCTACCGCGTCGACGAGGTCGCGGACGTCAGGATGCCCCCCTACAACGGACCGTTGACCCTCGCCCATGCGGGCGAACCGCCGGGCCGGGCGGACTAAGCCCGTTCGATGTCCTGGTCACTGGACCGAGCGGTGGGGGAGGACGTGGCGGGAGTCGTGGTAGCTGAGCCGGCCGCCGTCGTGATGTTCCGCGGAACCCACACGCGCCGCCGGTGACCTGCCGCCCGGCTCAGGCGAAGGCAGCCGCCCGCAGCGTCTCCACCTCGGCGGACAGCTCGGGCGCCAGCCGGCGTGCGGCGCCACCGTCGCCGCACTGGTCCAGCCAGCGAGCGAGGATCAGGTGGCCGCCCTGGGTCAACACCGACTCGGGGTGGAACTGCACGCCCTCGAGCGGCAGCTCGCGGTGGCGCAGCGACATCACGACGCCACTGGCGGTCCGGCCGGTCACCTCGATCTCGGCCGGCAGAGTGTTCTCCTCCACGGCCAGCGAGTGGTAGCGGGTCGCGATGAACGGCGACGGCAGGTCCGCGAGGACGCCGACGCGGTCGTGGTGGACCTGGGAGGTCTTGCCGTGTAGCAGCTCCGGCGCGCGGTCGACCGTCGCCCCGAACGCGACGCCGATCGCCTGGTGCCCCAGGCACACCCCGAGCAGGGGGGTGCCGCGCCGGGCGCACTCGCGCACCATCGGGATGCTCACACCGGCCGCCTCGGGCGTGCCCGGCCCCGGGGACAGCAGCACGCCGTCGACGCCGAGGTCGCCGAGCTCCGCCGGCGTGATCTCGTCGTTGCGGCGCACCACACACTCGGTGTCGAGCTGGCCGAGGTACTGGACGAGGTTGAAGACGAACGAGTCGTAGTTGTCGACCACCAGGATGCGCATCAGCGCGCCACCTCCTCACCTTCGGTCATCCGGTCTATCGGGCACATGGTCATCAGGTTCACCCGGTCCCGGTCCCGTTCTGCGGCGCTCCGGCACCTGCGCCGCCACCCGTGCCGGTGCCAGCCCCGGGGCCGGCGCCGCGGTTGGTGCCGACCGCCCCGAGCAGGCCGGTGCGGCTCGGGGTCGGGTTCGGCTGGGGCTGGGTGGGCGCGGGGCTCGGGCTGGTGGTGTCCGGCTGCTCGGTCGGCTGCTGATCGGTCGGCGCGGTCTGGGTGGGACTCGGCGGCGGGGTGGTCTGGATCTGGGCGGCGACCGAGAGCTGGACTGTCGACCCCCGGGGGACGTTTCCGCCGGAGGGCTGCTGGTCGACCACCGTCCCGGGGGCCACGTTGTTGTTCGCCACCGAGTTCTGGGTCGCCTGCAGACCGTAGCGGCCGAGTTCGGCGGCGGCGTTCTCGTAGGAGCGGTTGCGCACGTCGGGCACGTTGACGTTGGAGCTGACCACGTTCAGCAGGACGGTGCCGCCGGGCTTGACGGCGGAGCCGACCTGCGGATCGGTGCTGTCGACCGTGCCGATCTTGTGGCTCGTCGCGTTCGCGTAGGGCACCGAGTTCGGCACCAGGCCGAGCGCGCGCAGCTCCGCCTCCGCGGTGGCCTGCGACCTGCCGACGAGGTCGGCCGGGATCGCGATGTCGCCGGCGGCCTTGCCGATCGACAGGGTGATCACCCCACCTGCGTCGACCTGCTTGCCCTCGGCCGGGTCGACCTTGGTGACCCGGCCGGCCATGTCCGGCGCATCGACCGAGGTGATCTCCACCCGGCCGGTGAAACCGGCGCTCTGAAGCCGGGCCTTGGCCTGCTGCTCGTTCTGGCCGACCAGGCCGCTCGGGACGGCGAAAGGCTTGGCCGACTGCTTGTCGTCGCCGCCGAGGAAGGTGGTCGCGAGCAGGACCACCGCGACGAACACGACGACGATGCTCAGACCGGCGAGGACGTACTTCAACGTCTGGGACCGCTGCTCGTCCGGCACCGCCCGGCGGTCGATGGCGCCGGTGAGATCGTAGCGGTCGAACGGACCGGTGCCGAACCGGCCGTCGTCGTAGGAATCGTCGCGGTAGGAGGTCGCCTCGTCGCCGAACCGGTCGTCGGGGTAGCGATCCCGGGTCGGGTAGCCCGCCCGGTCGCCCCGGCCGAGCAGCGCGGTACCGGCGGTGGCGGGGGGGCCGAGAGTGGTGGCGGCACCGCTGGCGCCACCACCTCCCATCATGGCCTGCACCCGACGTCCCGCCAACGCCCGTTCCAGATCGTCGCGCATCTCACCCGCGGTGAGGTAGCGGTCGTCCGGGTCCTTCTCCATGGCCTTCAGCACGATCGCGTCGGCCTCGGGGGAGATGTCGCGGTCGTGCGCGGACGGCGGGTCCGGATCCTCCCGGACGTGCTGGTAGGCAACCGCCACCGGGTTGTCCCCGCGGAACGGCGGGGAGCCGGTGAGCAGCTCGTAGAGCAGCACCCCGGTGGTGTAGACGTCGCTGCGGGCGTCGACGCGGGCGCCGCGGGCCTGCTCCGGGGACAGGTACTGGGCGGTGCCGATGACGGCCGCCGTCGCCGTCATCGTCGAGGACGTCGCGGTGGTGGCGCGGGCGATGCCGAAGTCCATCACCTTGACCGAGCCGTCCGGGCTCAGCATCACGTTCGCCGGCTTGATGTCCCGGTGGATGATCCCCATCCGGTGGCTGTAGTCCAGTGCGGCGCAGACGTCGGAGGTGATCTCCATGGCGCGGCGCTCGGTGAACCGGCCCTCGGCCTGCAACGCGTCGCGCAGCGTCCGGCCCTCGATGAACTCCATGACGATGTACGGGATGTGGGTCCCGTTGATGACGTCCTCGCCGGTGTCGTACACCGAGACGATCGCCGGATGGTTCAGGGCGGCCGAGGACTGCGCCTCACGCCGGAACCGGGCGAGGAAGGTGGGGTCGCGGGCGAGATCCGATCGCAGTGTCTTGATCGCGACCTCGCGTCCGAGTCGAATGTCGCGGCCGCGGAAGACCTCGGCCATCCCGCCGTAGCCGATGCCCGCGCCCAGCTCGTAGCGGCCGCCGATGAGCTGCGGCGCCGCGTCGGGCGTGTACATCTCCGTCGCGTCGGTCACGAATACTCCCCTGCCGTCGCCCCTCCCGCGTCGGAGAGCGCCGACCCGGCGTTGCCGCTGACGATTTCATCACCGAATGCGTTCGCGTACACCACACCTGGTGGTGTGGCCGCAGAGTTCGATTCGGAACCCTTGCTGGAGAACAGCTTGTTGGTCACGAAGGCGGTGATGGCGACCGTCAGGACCAGCAGGATGATCAGGACCGGTAGCGGCATCGGCCGCCGAGCCGCCTGGCCGGATCGGCGCCGGGCTGCCCGGCCCGGCCGGGCCGCGGCCGGCTCGCCGGGAC
>NZ_JAMQQF010000579.1 GCF_023716945.1 Frankia sp. AiPs1
GGCCGACGGCCGGCCGCGTGGACGTCGCCGTGCTGGACCCGCCGCGCACGGGGGCGGGGCCCGCCGTCATGGCCGCGCTGCTCGCCCACCACCCGCGTGCCGTCGCGTATGTCGCATGCGATCCGGTGGCTCTGGGCCGAGACCTGGCCGCGGCATCCGAGTCTGGTTACGAGCTGGTCTCGCTGCGTGCGTTCGACCTGTTTCCGATGACTGCGCACGTCGAATGCGTGGCCCTGCTGAAGCCGCAGGTAATCGAACCCGCTGTGACCGAGACCGTACGGCAGGTGGGGCGCGCGGCGGCCGCGGGGACAGATCGCTCGGCTCCGCCGCCGTCCGGTCGCCCCGGCGTGTCGTCGGCGCGCCACGCCGGGGCGACCGGTACGTCTGCGTACTCGCATCCCGACCAATAGTGCGCGAGTCGGGGGTGCATTTTACCCCGAGCAGGTCTATTGCCTTCCCATCCACGAGGAACTCACATGTCGTCAGCCCGTCTGCGAGCGCGCAGGGGAGCTGCGTAGACTTTGCCGGACCCGGACCGATCCCCTTTCGGGAGAGGGAGTTCACGCCGTGTCGCTTCTGTCCACGATCAGCTGTCCCCAGGACGTCAAGCGCCTCGACCATGAGGAGCTCGGCGTCCTGGCGGCCGAGATCCGTGATTTCCTCATTCACGCCGTCGCGCGTACCGGAGGCCACCTCGGACCCAATCTCGGTGCCGTCGAGCTGACGCTGGCGATACACCGAGTGTTTGATTCGCCGTTTGACCGCATCCTCTGGGACACCGGCCACCAGTCGTACGTCCACAAGATTCTCACCGGTCGGTCGGGTGATTTCGACGGGCTGCGCCAGCGGGGTGGCCTTTCGGGCTACCCCAGCCGGGCCGAGTCCGAGCACGACATCATCGAGAACTCGCACGCCTCGACCGCCCTGTCCTACGCCGACGGGCTCTCGCGCGCCTACGCGCTGCGCGGGGAGGACCGGGCCGTCGTCGCGGTCGTCGGTGACGGCGCGCTGACCGGCGGAATGTGCTGGGAGGCCCTGAACAACATCGCGGCGGATGACCGCCCTGTCGTCGTCGTCGTCAACGACAATGGCCGGTCCTACGCGCCGACGATCGGCGGCCTCGCCGACCATCTGGCCGCCCTGCGCCTCGCCCCCGAGTACGAGCAGGTTCTCGACGTCGTCAAGCAGGTCCTCGGCCGCACGCCGCTGGTCGGCGCGCCGCTGTTCGACGCGTTGCACGGCATCAAGAAGGGCATCAAGGACGTCGTCCAGCCGCAGGGGATGTTCGAGGACCTCGGGCTGAAGTACGTCGGCCCGGTCGACGGGCATGACGTCGTCGCGGTCGAGTCCGCGTTGCGTCGCGCCCGCGACTTCGGTGGGCCGGTCATCGTCCACTGCGTCACCCGTAAGGGCTTCGGCTACCCGCCGGCCGAGCAGGACGATGCCGACAACTTCCACGGCGTCGGCGTCATCAACCCGGCCACCGGCAAGCCGGTGTCCACGTCGAAGACCACGAGCTGGACGAACGTCTTCTCCGAAGAGATCGTCCAGCTCGGCGCCGAGCGGCCCGACGTGGTCACCCTGACGGCCGCGATGCTCCAGCCGGTCGGCCTCGGCCCGTTCGCCAAGGCCTACCCCGACCGGGTGTTCGACGTGGGCATCGCCGAGCAGCACGCCGTCACCTCGGCCGCCGGGCTCGCCATGGGCGGGCTCAAGCCGGTCGTGTGCCTGTACGCGACGTTCCTCAACCGTGCCTTCGACCAGGTCCTCATGGACGTCGCCCTGCACAACCAGCCGGTGACGTTCGTGCTCGACCGGGCCGGGGTGACCGGTGAGGACGGCGCGTCGCACAACGGCATGTGGGACATGTCGTTCCTGCAGGTCGTCCCCGGCCTCGCGATTGCCGCTCCCCGGGACGCGCCGACCCTGCGCGCCGAACTGCGGGAGGCCGTCGGGACCACCGACAAGCCGACCGTGGTCCGTTTCCCCAAGGGCAAGGTCGCCGCGGACGTGCCGGCGATCGACACCATCGGCGGGGTGGACGTGCTGTTCCGCTCGCCGGCGGTGGCCCAGCGCCGCGAGGTGCTGCTCGTCTCCGTGGGCGCGATGGCCACCACCTGCCTGGAGGTGGCGCGCCTCGTCGCCAGCCAGGGCATCGGCATCACCGTCGTCGACCCCCGCTGGGTCAAGCCCCTGCCCACGGTGCTGGTGGACCTGGCCCGTGACCATGACCTCGTCGTCACCGTCGAGGACAACGGCCGGGTCGGTGGAGTCGGGTCGTCGCTGGCCCAGTTGCTGCGCGACGCCGACGTCGATGTTCCACTGCGCGACTTCGGCATCGCCCAGCGCTTCCTCGACCACGCCAAGCGTGACGAGATCATCGCCGAGGTCGGTCTCGCTCCGCAGGACCTCGCCCGCAAGGTCGTCGAGGCCATCGCGAAGCGCCAGCCCGCGCTGGAGGGCGACCCGGCCGCGGACCAGGTATCCCCGGGCGCGCAGCGCACCGGCGAGCAGGTCGCCGACCAGCACTGATCGTCCCAGCACTGATCCTTGCTGCTTACCGCGCCTCGCGGACTCGGCGCCCCACCACCGGTACCACCGGCGGTGGGGCGCCCCCGTTTGGGCGGCATCTTCTTCCCCGTCTCGGTCTCCGTCTCCGTCCTCGTCCGTCCCCGCCGCATCGACGCCTGCCGTCCGCCGCGGTCGGTGGGGACCGGGCGGGACCTCCCACCCCCCGATGACCGCCCGACGGGGCCGGTCTCGGGGGCCGGCGCGCCGGCGGCCAGAGTCCCGGCCTAGGCTGGCCCGGTGGGTCAGCACACCGCGTCGGCCGAGCCGGCGGCCGCCTCCACCCGCCGATCCGGGCGCGGCCCGCGCTGGTGGCTCGTGCGCGGCGCGCTGGTGGTGGCCCTCGGCCTGCTGGTGGTCGCCCTGGTCAGCCAGTGGAACGACGTGCAGGACTCGTTCCGCCTGCTCACCGTCGGCAGCGTCGTCGCCGCGGGGATCGCGACCATCCTCGCCGTCGGGACGACCGTGCTGTCCTGGCGGGCGCTGCTGGCCGGGCTCGGCGCCGCGCTGCCGCTGCGAGCGGCGGTCCGGATCTTCTTCGTCGGCCAGATCGGGAAGTACATCCCCGGCAGCGTGTGGCCGGTCCTCGCCCAGATGGAGCTTTCCCGCGACTACGGCGTATCCCGGCCGAAGGCGGCCTCGGCGAGCCTGGTCGTGCTGGCCCTCGCCGTGCCCAGCGGGGGCCTCGCCGCGGCGGTCACCCTCCCGTTCGTCTCCGCCGACGCGCTCACGAGATACTGGTGGGCGCTGGCCGCCGTCCCGGTGTTCGCCGTCGTGCTCTACCCGTCGGTGCTGTCCCGGCTGCTGGCGCTGGGATTCCGGCTGCTGCACCGCGCGCCGCTCGAGGAGCCGCTGACGCTGCGGCCCATCGCCGCCGGCGCCGGCTGGCTGCTGGTCAGCTTCTGCTGGTATGGCCTGGCGACCTGGCTGCTCGTGCGTGATCTCGACCCCGAGGTCGGCGGGGGACGGCTGCTGCTGCTCTCGGTCGGCGCCTACGCCCTGGCCTGGACCGCCGGCTTCCTGGTACTGGTGGTTCCGGCCGGCGCGGGGGTCCGCGAGGCGGTGCTCGTGCTGGCGCTCGCGCCCGCCGTCGCGGGCGGTCCCGCCACGCTCGTCGCCCTGGTGGCCCGGCTGCTGGCCACCGTCGCCGACCTGCTCGAGTGCCTGGCCCTGGAGTAC
>NZ_JAMQQF010000057.1 GCF_023716945.1 Frankia sp. AiPs1
GCCGCGCCCAGCCAGCCGGCGACGCCGCGCCGACCGTCTCGAGTCCGCGCCGTCCTCGTGGGCGCGACCGCCGTCGGTCTGGTCCTGGTCGCCCTCGCCGTGCTGCTGATCATCCACAGCAACTCCGGCGGCGGTTCCGACGGCGGCACCGCCACAGGTGGCGTTGCCCGTGCTGGCACTGCGTCCGACGCGACCGCGGCCGCGGGCTCGGCGTCGGCGTCGGGAGCGGGGGTGGTCGGCGGCGAACGGCTCACGGGGACGACCTCGTCGAGCCCGGCGACGACCGCCGGCGCGGCTGTGCCGTCCGGTTACATCGGCACCTGGCGGGGCGCGATCACCACTCCGTCGGGCCTGGTGCAGAACGCCATCGTCATGGTGCGCGCAGGGCTGACCGGCCAGGCCGTGGCACATTCCGAGATCACCGTCGATGGCCTGACTCAGACCGACGGGCAGCCGATCCGATGCACCGCCGATCTGCGGCTCGTGAGCGTCTCCGGCGGCCTGACCCTCGAGGACATCCCCGGCACGGGTTCGGACCCGAAGATCCTGGGCATCTCCGCGTGCTCCCACGGCGGCCGGATATCCCTGCTCCTGCAGGCCGACGGTACGGTCCGGTTCGGCGCCGATGCTCCCGGCACTGGCAACCCGACCGGCACGCTGAAGCGAGATCGCTGACCCGAGATCGCTGACGGCTCCTGGCCGCCGTCGCCGGACACCTGGGCGGCGGGACCCGCGCCGGCACCCCGCGCGAGGCTGTCACCGGGCGGGACGCCGTGCTGCTCGCGGTGCTGTGGAGCGGCGTCGCGGACGTACTGCGCGACGTCGATGCCGGAGCCGGCACAATGACCGGGACCACCCTGATCGATCCGACCAACGCCGTGGAACATGGGGTTGGAGTGCTCCTCGCCGAGGCCGGGACGTCCGCCGCGAGCCAGATCGCCGCGTGGGCTCCCGGCGCGCACGTGGTCAAGGCGTTCCATCTGTTTCCCGCCGAGCGGTGGACGGTGCCGCCGCCCGGCGACGGTGCCGGTGCCGGTGCCGGAGCCGGTGCCGGAGCCGGAGCCGGTGCTGGCTCGGCAGACGCGACGGTGGCGATCTGCGGCGACGACGCCGGCGCACTGCGGATCAGCGGTGAGCTCATCCGCGACGTCGGCGGGACGCCGGCCGTGCTGGGGCCGCTGAACCGCGCCCGCCAGCTCGAGGAGGCCGCGGGCTTCGTCATCGGACTGGCCTTCGGAGGCTTCGACCCCAACTCCGCCATCCCCCGCGTTGTGGCCCAGGCGCCGCCGTCACTATCACCAAGCCACTCAACGGCCTGACTGCCGCGGCCTCATCGCTGCCCGCCGGGCCGCTCGAAGTGGTCCGGTCGGGCGGTCGGGGATCAGGAGCGAGGCCAGGGCTGCCGTCGCGGTGACGACTGCGGCGCCGAGCAGCGCGCGGGCGTAGCCGTCGGCAAGCGCGGCGGCCTTGGAGTAAGCCTGCACGTGGGCGGCAGCCGGGAGGTGGGCGGTGGTGGTGTGGGCGGCGAGGGTGGCCAGCACGGCGAGGCCGAGCGCGCCGCCGACCTGCCTTGAGGTGTTGACCAGGCCGGAGGCCAGGCCGGAGTGCGCCCGGTCGATCCCCTGGGTGGCGGTGACGGTGGTCGGGGTGATCGCCAGACCCATGCCGAGGGCGGTCAGCAGCAACGGCGCCAGCACATCGGTGAGGTAGTCGCCGTCGGCGCCGACCCGCGACAGCCACACGAAGCCGGCCGTGCTCAGGGCCATGCCGGTCGCGAGGAGGCGACGGGGGCCGAGCGTCGCGAGCAGGCGGACGGAAAGCCGGGCCCCGACGATGATGGACAGGGCGCCGGGAAGAAGGCACAGCCCGGTGCGGTCGGCGCGCAGGTGCAGGACCTGCTGCAGGTACAGCGACAGCAGGAACCACATCGGGAACAGCGCCCCGCCGATGAAGATCATGATGAGGTTCCCGCCAGCGAGGGTGCGACGGCGCAGCATCGCCAGGGGGACCAGGGGTTGCGCGACGGTGGACTCGATCGCGACGAATCCGGCGAGCAGCAGCACCGCGGCGGCGAGGGGAAGGGCGACCCGGGGATCGGCCAGGCCGTGGGCCTCGGTGTTGACGACCCCGTAGACCAGCGCCGTCAACGCGGCGAAGACGGCCACGGCCCCCGGCAGGTCCAGGCGGCGCAGGGCGTCCGCCGTTCGCCCGTCAGTGGCGGGGATGCGGCCGCCGGCCACGGCGAGGACAGCCGCGCCGGCTGGAACGTTGACGAACAGGACCCAGCGCCAGCCGAGGTACTGGGTGAGCACCCCGCCCAGGACCGCGCCGGCGGCACCGCCGGTGGTCGTCACGGTGCTCCAGACGCCCACGGCCCGGGTGCGGGCCGCGGGCTCGGTGAAGGTCGTGGTGATCAGGGTGAGGGTGGCCGGGGCGAGGAACGCGGCGCTGACGCCCTGGCCCACCCGGGCGGCGATGAGCGCGGCGCCGCTGGTCGCCAGGCCGCCGGCCAACGAGGCCACGGTGAACCCCGCCAGGCCCACCAGGAAGACGGGCCGGACGCCGACGAGGTCAGCGACCCGACCGCCGAGCAGCAGCAGGCCGGCAAATCCGAGGGTGTAGGCGGTGACGATCCACTGCTGACCCGCGGCGCTCAGCCCCAGGCCGTGCCGCATCGCGGGCAGCGCCACGTTCACGATGGACACGTCGAGAATGACCATGAACTGGGCCACGCAGGCGAGCGTCAGGATCGCGGTCTTCGAGGAGGTCGCCGCCGTTGGGGCGGGCCGGGCGATCGCCTGTGGTTGAGCGGACGGCGGCATGGACACGGCGCTGACCTCCCGGTCGATCGGATGATCAGGATTCGCCGGCTACTCCCCGTCTGCCGTCGCGCCGCCGGCGAACGGCACGAACTGCACGAGCAGGGTCAGCAGCGCCTCGGGGGCCTCGAGATGCGGTAGGTGCCCCGCTCCGGGCAGCGGGTGGAAGGCCGCGCCGGGGATGGCCGCGGCGTACTGCCGGCCGTAGGTCGGCACGGCCATCCGGTCCGCGTCGCCCCAGACCACGAGCGTGGGAACGGCGAGTCCACCCAGCCGCCCGGCCAGGCCCGGGTCGGCCATCGCCGGACCGCCGTAGGTCTGCAGGGTCCTCCGGTTACCCGCGGCGACGGACTTCTGCGCCTCGGTCAGCGCGGCCAGGTTGATCCGGAACCTGTCCGGGTCGGCGTAGCTGAGGTTCACGACCTCGTCGAGCGTCAGGGCGAAGAAGTCGGCGACGGGGTGCTCGGCGCTGGTCGGGCCGACCGCGTTGAGCAGGACGAGGCGTCCGACCCGCCCGGGCGCGGCGAGCGCGAGTTCCACGGCGATCCAGCCGCCGATCGAGTTCCCCACGACGGTCACGTCGGTGAGGTCGAGCAGGTCCAGCAGGCCGCGGTAGACCTCGGCGAGTCGGCGGACGGAGTCGATGCCGTCGGGCCGGGGGGTGCCGGCGAACCCGGGATGCGTCGGAGTCAGCACCCGGGCCGGGCCGCGGGCAGCGAGCAGGTCGGCGAAGCCGGCGACCGAGTCGGGGCCGGCGCCGCCGTGTAGCAGCAGGACGGGCCGGCCCTGCCCACGCTCGGTGACGGTAACGGGGACGGGGCCATGCGCGGTGGGCACCTGGTGGACGGTCGTCGAGAGGTTCGTGGTGGTGGGCATGCGAGATCTCCTTGTGCCGGAACGGGCGCGCCGCAGCATCGCGCGAAGGGACGGCGCACCCCGGGCGTGCGGGGTGCGGGGTGCGGGTGCGGGTGCGGCGCCGGTCAGTCGGCGTAGTCGGTGGCCACCTCGGTGGCGTAACGGCTCATGACCTGCGCGGTCGCCTCGGGCGTCGCGGGTCCGGTCTGAGCGATCATGTCCCGCAGGTCGCGGAAGTACTGCACGTACAGGTCTGGGGTGAAGGTGTTGAGCAGCACCAGCGGTTCGTCGCCGGGATTGGCGAAGGTGTGCGGCGCGCCGGGCGGGATCATCGCGAGGGTGCCGGCCGGCGCGTCGTAGGTCGTGGTGCCGACGGTGAACCGGGCGGTCCCGGAGACGACGTAGAAGCCCTCGTCGTGCCGGCCGTGCCGATGCTGGGGCGGACCGTCGGTGTGCGGGGCGAGGGTGATCTCGCCAATCCCGATGCGGTGGCCGGTGGTGCTGCCGTCCTCCAGGATGCGCATCGTCGCCGGACCGAGGTGCACGGCCTCTCCGCCCTCGGGTCCGACGATCGAAGCCTTGGCGCCCATGGGATCTCCTCCGCACCTCTTCGTGAGAGCTGACATTCATGAAGATAGCGAGCTTACATCAGTGATGCAAGCGTACTCTCACGAAGAGACATCACCACCATGGCTAGAGGGGGACGTGAGGATGGCCGTATCAGGTGCGACCGGCCGGACGAACCAGAAGGCCAGGACCCGCAGGGCCATCGTGGAGACGTGCCGTGAGCTGATCCGCTCGGGAGCCGAGATAACGATGCCGCAGGTCGCGCAGCTAGCCCTCGTGTCCGAGGCCACTGCCTACCGCTACTTCCCCGACCTGGTCTCGCTGATCCAGGAGGCCCTGGTCGGCCTGTGGTCGGACCCGGCACAGGCTCTCGCCCCGATCGCCGGATCGACCGATCCCGGGGAGCGCGTCGCCTTCGCCTGCGAGCACCTCCTGCGCCATGTACTCGCCTACCAGGGCGCGGTGCGTGCGACGATCTCGCACACGATCGCTGCCCCATCTCGGGCACAGGACCGCCCCGGCCTTCGCTTCGGCCTGATCGACCACGCCCTCGCGCCGTTCCAGGACCCGCACGCGCCGGCCTACCTCAGCCCCGCCGCGCTGGACCGCCTGAAGCTCGACCTGGCGATCACCGTCAGCGCCGAAGCCCTGTTCGTCCTGACCGACCTGTGCGGCCTCGATCCCGACCAGGCGATCGCCAGCGCGGTACGCACGGCCACCACCCTCACCCGGGCCGCCTTCACCACCCCGCCCGCCTGACAGCACGCGACGGGGTCGGCGCCCCATCAATCGTGGCGATCTAGCTCCGCCTTCCGTACCTGCCACGTCGCTGTTGGTGAGAGCCGGCCAGCACACCGCACATGCGTGCGGGGACGGTCCTCTGCCCGAAGTCGGGTCATCGGTCACATCGGGGGGGAACAGCTCTCGCAACCGGTCCAGTTGGCGGGGTCGACGAGATGGCCGTACCCGGTGTCATGCCACCGCCCCGGCCGGCACCGACCCCGCGGACGCCATTCGGTTGCTGCACATCCTGCCCGGCGGAGTCGACAACCGGTCGGACGTTCAGCCCTGGACCTTCGTATCCTGCCCCGGTCGCCACCGGCCTCGCTCCGATTCTCGGCGGGCGGGCACTGAGCGATTGCCGGCATCCCGGGGTGCCGACGGCACGGCTGAGCGCCGCAGCTTGAATACTGGCAGCCCACCGCACAACAGGCCGACTGCCCCCTGGGGAGCGTGGTATTTCGTCCGGACGGACAGATGGTCACGGACAACGGCGATACCGGGCCCTATCACATCCTCTCGAGCGAACAGGTGGAGCGAGACGGTCAGAGATTTCAGGCAGGCCGTATCAACATAAGCGACGGTACGACCCACGTTTTCTGGTTCGAACACGGAAAGCTTCTGATTTCGAGCCCCGCCCAGGATTTCGTCGGATATTTTCTTCCGACCTGATGGCGGAGTTTCAACCTCGGCGGCGACGTTCACCCGCCTTTCTGGAGACGCGGACCGCGGCTCGGCGGTGCGTCGTTCGCCGCGGCGATGCGGTAGACGCACAGACAAGCAGGCTGCGCCCGGCGTCTGCCGCGCACACGCTGGCGACGTCCACGCGGCAGGACCCGCCAGCGGCGCGCCCGCGAAGTTCACCCGGCCAGGCCGCCGAGGGCCGCCAGGGTGCGATCGTGCTCAGCGGCGGTGGTGATCCCGGTGAGGTTTGCGATGAAGCCGGTGGCGCCGGCGTCGGCGAGACGGCGGAGCTGCGCTTCGAGGTGCCGCTCGTCGCCGATGATTGCGACGTCGGCGGGGTTGACGGCGCCTTCGTGATCGAGCATGGCCCGGTAGGACGGCAGCTCGGTGTAGCAGGCGAGGTGAGCGGCTGCGCGCTGGCGGGCCTCCTCCGGGTGGCCGGTGACGCAGACCGGCAGGCTAACCGCGACCTGCGGCGCCCCTGCGGCCGCGGCGGCGATGGCGGGCATGATGTGGTGCTCGATCGTCCGAGGCCCGGCCATCCAGGTCATCGCCCCGTCGGCGAGTTCACCGGCGACGCGGAGCATGGCCGCGCCGAGCGCGGCGACGAGGACGACGGGACGGGTGCTCCCGGCGACATGGCCGGAGAATCCGGCGGTGTCGGCGGTGATCATGTCTCCCTCGAACACGACCGTGCCGTCGCGCAGCAGCGGCTGCAGGGCGCAGAGGTATTCACGCATGTACGTAGCGGGGCCGTCGAGGTCGATCCCGAAGCGCCGCGCGACCGGCCGCCGGTGCAGAACCCCGAGGCCGAGGGTGAGCCGACCGCCGCTGGCCGCCTGAACGGTCTGCGCCTGACTGGACATGGTGATCGGATGCCGGCTGTGGGTGACGGTGACGGCGGTTCCGAGCCCGACCCCGGGCACAAGGACGGCCAGCGCGGCAAGGGCGGTGAGCGCGTCGAGGTCGTACTGCTGGCCCAGCCAGACCGAGCCGATGCCGGCCGCCACGGCGTCCCTGACCTGGCCGACCAGCACGTCGATGGCGTTCACCCCCTCGGGTCCGGGTGGTGCGAGGGCGAGCCCGATCGGGATCATGCCGCCCACGCTAAACACGTCACCCCGAACTATCGAAACCACTTGGGTGGAATCCTGAAATATCACTGCCGCGAGCCGCCACGGAAGCCCGCTTTACCCGCGGATCGGCTCCGGCACCCGTCTGCGACCCGAGTCGCCTACGACGAGGCGTTGGCCAGTACGACGACCACGAGGAGCGCGCAGAGCAAGCCGACCATGACCCCGATCACTGCCCAGATCCGGCTCCATTGCCATGCCTCGCGCGCGGCTTGGAGATCGTTCCGTGCGAGATTCTCCCGCCATCTTTTCGCGTACCAGACGGCGAGCAGTCCGGCCGGTGGCATCAGGATTATCGCGAAGAGGACGACGACCTCGTAGATTTCCGCTCTCACCTCCGCTTGTGGCGAGGTTGCGGAACTGCGGGAAGACCGCGGCTGGCCGGGCCAGCCAGAAGCAGGTGGGAAGTATCCCTGGGGCCGATGTTGCCACCGCTCGTAGGGACTGGTTGGATAACGCCGGCCTGTCGTCCACTGGTTGGCGCCCGGGTAAGAACCACCGGTCGGCCACGGTGGCGGTGGCGGGGGTGGCGGCCACGATGGAGGTGGAGGAGGTGGCGGAGGAGGAGGAGGAGGCGACGGTGGAGGCTGTGAGGGTGGGGGCTGATCCCAGAGGCTGCTCCCGCGTTGGCTCTCGGTGGTCTTTCGGCGGGTCGATGCACCGCCGGCCTCTCGGCGCCCGCCGGTCGGCCCAGCCGCCGGCGCGGCCGAAACCGCCCGCAGATGGGCGTCATAGCCGTCCCGCCAGTTTTTGAGGATCTCATAGGCGAGGGTGATGAGCCGCATCCGGCCAGCGGAATCCCGGTCCCTCCTGTCCGGATTATCGGGATGATTTTCCCGGGCGCGGGCACGATAGCTCCGGTGGATTTCCTCTCGGCTGGCGGTGCTGGTCACCCCAAGTATGTCATAGGCATTGTTGCCACCAAGATCGCGAATGAGTCGTCCGAGCGGGGTCACTGTCCGATCCGCTGGGCGACGTCGCCGCGATAACAGGCCAGTGACCAGTGCGCCGTCGCGACGGTGTGGCCCGCCGGCACGATCATGCTTCCGGCCGCGACGGTCACCTGGGCCGGACCGGCCAGAACGAAGGTGTAGTTGGCGAGCTCGGAGGGCCAGCCGTTGTTGTCGAATCCCTCGTAGTGCCACTCGGTCCGCAGAATCTCCTGCCCGTCCAGAAAGGGCTCCTGCAGCAGGCGCTGCGCATACGCGGGAAGGTAGCCGAAGACCCGTCGCGCCGACGCGCTGATCTTGATCGGCGGCGCCGCGCGGGAGTCCGGCGGTGGCAGGTAGCGATTCTCCGGCCCCGGCGTGGTGCCGGCAGTCGGGCGGCTGCGGGCGGGGCCGGGCGGTGGCCGGTGCTCAATGGCCTTGCGCCGCAGAGACCCGCCACGCAGCAGGTACGAGCTGAGCCGGTAGGTCGGCGAATGATCCGTGCGAATCGCCGGTTCGGCGAGGCAGAGTCCCCCGGGCCCGAAGGCAACACCCTTGACCCGCTGGTCGTCGCCCTGCACGGTCGCCCACCAGGCGTGGATCGGGCCGGTCCGGGCCTCGATGCGGGCCTTTATCGCGCCATTGAGCTCACTCCAGCACTCGTCGCGCAACTTCGCGCCCGACGAGAAGGACAGCTCCTGCGCGCGGAAGGTGGTCGGCGTCCGCGCCTGATCCGCGATGGCCGGCGAACGGTCGGCCGGGGCACGCGCCGCCACATCACGACCGGGTCGAGCGATCCCCGCTGCCCTCCCCGCTGACCAGGGTTGCAGGGGGCCATGGCCTGAATCGGAAGGGGCATTTTCCCATTCGGAAGGCACCATCGAATCCGCCCGCGTGTTGTCAGCTGATCACCTTCGGTGCATATTGTACGTGATGGGCGGGTCATCCCATCGTCTTTCTCGCGCCGCCGGCTTCGCTTGGTGAACTGGCTTCGCTTGGTGAAAGGGCGACTGCCGAGGTGATCAGCCGCGCCGGCCAGGCGCGGGCGCTGCGCCGTCGCTGCCGGTCAAACGGATCCGGCCGAACGCACGTTCGATTGATCTGGCCTCTCGCATGTTCGTGCCGACGGGCCTGCCCGGGCGACCTGAGGCGGGCACTATCCGAGTTGGTCCCGACGGCGGGTCAGGTAGGCCGTCTCGGCGGTGTTGCCCGCCAGCTCGATGGCCCTGTCGTACGCCGCGCGCGACAGCTGACTACGGCCCAGCCGACGCAGCAGGTCCGCGCGGGTCGCATGGTAGGCGTGATAGCCGCTCAAGGCGCCTTCCAGGCGGTCGACGGTGGCCAGTGCCACCTCCGGTCCGTCAAGTTCGGCGACCGCGATGGCCCGGTTGAGGGCGATGACCGGCGAGGGGTCGAGGCGGACGAGTTGGTCGTAGAGGGCGACGACCTGCGACCAGTCGGTGTCGCGGACGTCGTGGGCACAGGTGTGTACGGCGTTGATCGCGGCGAGGATCTGGTAGCGACCCGGAGCCACCCCGGCGGCGGCAGCGACGAGGCGCTCGCGCACCAGTCGATGCCCCTCGGCGACCAGCGCCGTGTCCCAGGCCCCACGGTCCTGCTCGTCGAGGGTGACCAGTTCGCCGCTCGCCGAAACCCGGGCGGTGCGACGGGCCTCGATCAGCAGCATCAGCGCCAGCAGCCCGACCACCTCACCGTCGGCCGGCAGAAGGGCACGGATCAGGCGAGCGAGCCGGATCGCCTCGGCGGTCAGGTCGTGACGTACGGGATCGGTGTCGGGACCGGTCGACAGGTAGCCCTCGTTGAAGACGAGGAAGAGGACGGCGAGTACACCGGACACCCGGGCCGGGAGATCGCCCGCGGACGGCACCCGATACGGGATGCGAGCAGCCTTGATCTTGGCCTTCGCGCGGGTGATCCGCTGCCCCATCGCGGTCTCCGACACCAGAAAGGCACGGGCGATCTCGGGCACGGTCAGACCGCCGACCATGCGCAGTGTCAGTGCCACCCGGGCCTCCATCGCGAGCGCCGGGTGGCAACAGGTGAAGATCAGCCGGAGCCGCTCGTCGTCGACGGCGCCGACCGGCTCGAGCGGGTCGTCGTCGTACACCAGCCGAGCCTCCCGCTGCTTGTCGTCGCGCTTGTTCTCCCGCCGGATCCGGTCGATGGCCTTGCGGGTGGCGGCGGTGGTCAGCCAGGCACCGGGGTTGGGCGGTAGGCCGTCGGCCGGCCACCGCTCGACGGCGATGGCGAACGCCTCGGCCGCCGCCTCCTCGGCGATGTCGAGGTCACCGAAGCGCTTCGTCAGGGCGGCGACCACCCGCGCCCACTCCTCGCGGTGGGCCTGAGTGATCGCCGTGATCGCCGCCTGGACGTCGACCGCGCTCACAGGAACGGCCGCACCTCGATCTTCCGGTTGCAGGCCCTCGATCCCTCGGTGGCAAGCTTCAGCGCCACGTCGAGGTCAGGAGCCTCGATAATCCAGAAGCCGGCGAGGTACTCCTTCGACTCCAGGAACGGCCCGTCGGTGACCACCGCCTGCGCACCCCGGTTGTCGATGACGGTGGCCGGGTCGGGCACCCCAAGGCCACCGGCGAAGACCCAGTGGCCCTCGGCCCTGAGCCGGTCGTTGAACACGTCGATGGCAGCCTCCTCATCGGAGGTGGCGAGATCGCTCCTGTCGTGGATCACCGACATCAGGTACTGCATCTGAAGATCATCTCCTGTCGTTCGGGGTGCCCTCCGCGGGGGCGCCGCTCACCCCTCCTACGAACGCCTCTGCCCCGATCCGACACCCGCGCCCCGAACTTCTTCCGAGGACTCTGCGCCACGCAGGTTCTCCGACCGCCTGTGCCTTCGCCCTGCCTGGCGACGCCAACTGGCCCGTTGATCGCGAACTCGTCGACAACACCCTGACGGATGCCTGGGAAGATCGATGAATCGTGGCATCCTCGACACCAGCGTCCTGGTCGCCGCCGATGTCGCCCCGATACCCGGCGAACTGGCGATCAGCGTCCTCAACATCGCGGAACTTCAGTTCGGCGTCCTCGTCGCCAGAACACCCGAGGCCCGCGCGCACCGACTCGCCCGCCTCAGCGCACTCCAACGACGATTCGACCCGCTCCCGGTCGACGACGCCGTCGCCGACAGCTACGGACGACTAGCCGCCCGAGTCGTCGACATCGGCCACCAGCCACGGGCACGGACGATGGACCTGCTGATCGCGGCCACGGCACACGCCCACGAAGCCAGCGTCTACCCCCACAACGCCGCCGACCTCGCCGACCTCGCCGACCTCATCACGATTGTGACGATCAGGGGGCCCTGGAACGGCAGTCGCTTCGAGAGACGATCCAGCGCTTCGGGTCGGTGGCCGACGAGGAGACACTGAGTAAGCAGATGTTCGCATACTGGCGGCAGCCGACCCTGTTCCAGGAGGCCACGGCATTCCTGAGCGAGATCGCACAGCCGGTCTGTATCGTGTCGGACATCGACCGCGCCGATATTGAGGCGGCGATCAGCCATCATGGCATCGGGGTCGATCTCATCGTGACAAGCGAGGATGCCCGCGCGTACAAGCCACGGCCGGAGCCCTTCAGGCTCGCGCTCGGCCGGCTGGGTCTACAACCCGACCAAGTACTTCATATTGGGAACTCCCCGAGTTGCGACGTAGCCGGAGCGACATCACTCGGCATTCCAGTCGCGTGGTTGAACCGGAAAGGCAAAGAACGACCACAGCAGACACACGTCGCCTATGAGGCACCGAACCTGCTGGCCATCCATCGAATTCTGGCGGACGCGGTCGATTAGATCGACCACCGCTCATGGCGGAGGCCGATGTTCCTGGACTCCGACTATCCGACCGGCGTGCCGGGCAACACCGCTAACTCAGGCGGATCCTGCCTTGGCGGCGGCCTTCATGGCCTTCTTGTACTCACGGACCTTGTCCCGGCTCTGCTGGTCGACGATGTCAGCCACCGAGAGGTAGCTCCCGGCCGCACCGAACGGAGCGGTGGCCTCCCGCCAGCCCGGCGCGTCCACGCCAAGCTGCTTGCCGAGCAGCGCCACGAAGATCTTCGCCTTCTGCACCCCGAAGCCGGGCAGTGCCGCGACCCGCTTCAGCAGATCCCTGCCATCCGCGGCAGCCGTCCACACCCGAGCGGCGTCGCCCTCGTAGCTGTCGATGACGATCCGACAGAGCTTCTGGGTCCGCTGCGCCATCGCCGCCGGGAAGCGGTGCAACGCGGGCTGGATGGAGAAGGTACCGGCCAGTTCGTCCGGATCCATCCCCGCCAGATCGGCCGCATCCAACGAACGACCGAGCCGCCGCGTCAGCTCCAGCGGCGCCGCGAACGCCCGCTCCAACGGGATCTGCTGATCCCCGCCGATCTCGGAAGGACGGAGTGGAAACAATCTTCAGGCGGACTCCCGCAGGACCCTCCGCACGATCTCCTCGACCTGGTCCTCGGTTATCACAGGCGCGTCACGGCTCTCCACCGCGCGCGACAGGATACGACGAACCAAGGCCGACGTCGGGATGTGCTCGGCGGCCGCGCGTGCCTTGAGCGCATCCGCCAACGACGCCGGCACCCGTACCGAGACAACGGCCTGCTCGGATTCGACCGCCTCAGCCTCAGCCGCTTCGGCCTCCTCCACCGCGTACTCAGCACGAATCGCCGCCCGCCGGGCACGCCTGGACGGATCAGTCACGACCGGCCCCTCCCTCCAGGTAGTCGCGAAGGTCGCTCCCCCGGGTCTTCCACGCCGTGATTCCGGCCTGATCGGTCGGATCGAAGATCACCGTCAGCACGAACCCGGCGGTACGGGAGTAGCCGATGAGCCGAGCCGCACCCATCCTGCTCCTCGGGTCCGGATCACGAACGATCCGCCTGGGATCTCTGGCCGCCTCCACGGTCCATCCAGGCTCGATGTCCGTCGCGCCGGGGTAGCGATCAGAACGGCGCCGGATGTAGTCCGCGTCATCCTGGTCCCACCACAGGTCACCCACCACAACTTACAGTGTCACACGTCTACTTACACGCGCGAGCGTCGGGCGGCAGGGCGCCCACGAAGGCCACGAGTCCGGCGCCGGGCGATGGCCGAGCGGCCCACAAGGGCGGAGGGACGCCATGAGCGGTTCCACCGGCGGTACGATCACGGAGTGAGACTGGGCGCTTGCGCATGAGCCGGCCACAGGCAGTACTACTTGATTTCTACGGGACAGTCGTCGAGGAGGACGACCAGCAGATCCGACAGATATGCGTCGAGATCAGTGACACTTCCAGCCAGCCGGTCGATCCGCATACGGTCGGCTCGTACTGGTCAGATCTTTTCTCGCATTTGTGCACGGTGTCCGTGGGGCCTTCCTTCGCTACCCAGCGAGCCCTGGAACGGCAGTCGCTTCAAGAAACGATCCTGCACTTCGGGTCGGTGGCCGACGAGGAGACACTGAGTAAGCAGATGTTCGCATACTGGCGGCAGCCGACCCTGTTCCAGGAGGCCACGGCATTCCTGAGCGAGATCGCACAGCCGGTCTGTATCGTGTCGGACATCGACCGCGCCGATATTGAGGCGGCGATCAGCCATCATGGCATCGGGGTCGATCTCATCGTGACAAGCGAGGATGCCCGCGCGTACAAGCCACGGCCGGAGCCCTTCAGGCTCGCGCTCGGCCGGCTGGGTCTACAACCCGACCAAGTACTTCATATTGGGAACTCCCCGAGTTGCGACGTAGCCGGAGCGACATCACTCGGCATTCCAGTCGCGTGGTTGAACCGGAAAGGCAAAGAACGACCACAGCAGACACACGTCGCCTATGAGGCACCGAACCTGCTGGCCATCCATCGAATTCTGGCGGACGCGGTCGATTAGATCGACCACCGCTCATGGCGGAGGCCGATGTTCCTGGACTCCGACTATCCGACCGGCGTGCCGGGCAACACCGCTAACTCAGGCGGATCCTGCCTTGGCGGCGGCCTTCATGGCCTTCTTGTACTCACGGACCTTGTCCCGGCTCTGCTGGTCGACGATGTCAGCCACCGAGAGGTAGCTCCCGGCCGCACCGAACGGAGCGGTGGCCTCCCGCCAGCCCGGCGCGTCCACGCCAAGCTGCTTGCCGAGCAGCGCCACGAAGATCTTCGCCTTCTGCACCCCGAAGCCGGGCAGTGCCGCGACCCGCTTCAGCAGATCCCTGCCATCCGCGGCAGCCGTCCACACCCGAGCGGCGTCGCCCTCGTAGCTGTCGATGACGATCCGACAGAGCTTCTGGGTCCGCTGCGCCATCGCCGCCGGGAAGCGGTGCAACGCGGGCTGGATGGAGAAGGTACCGGCCAGTTCGTCCGGATCCATCCCCGCCAGATCGGCCGCATCCAACGAACGACCGAGCCGCCGCGTCAGCTCCAGCGGCGCCGCGAACGCCCGCTCCAACGGGATCTGCTGATCGCAGCAAAACGGAGAAACAAGGAGCGGGAAGGATCGCTACGCGGACTCCCGCGGGACCCGGCGCACGGCGGGCACGCAACTGCGGCCGCCGCTCATCCGCCGGCCGGGATCCCATCGAGCGCGCTGAAGACCGATTCGGCCCGATCGCGGATGGAGTACATCCGCCAGGCGGCGTCGGCGAGCGTGTCCGGGTCGAGCGTGTGCCCCTCGACCGGGCCGTACCGGCTGGGATCGGACACCACCTGCCGATAGATGTCACCCCGCTCGACGACCCCGCCGATGGTCAGGGTCCCGGCGTAGACACCCTGGCCGGCCAGGGCCACGTTGAGGCTCAGCGCATACGCACGGACGGCGGCGGCTGTCAGCGCCAGCGATCCCAGGGCGGGCATCGGGGTGACGGCACTGAGGCCGCCGGCGAACAGCAGCCCGCCCCTCCCGCGACCGATCATGGCCGGCAGCACATGGTTCACCACCTGGACGGCACCGAAAGTGATCGACATGGCCCGCTCGGCATCGGCGCGGGTGGTGGCGGCGATCGATTCCGGGGGCACCGCCGGATCGGCGGCGCCCGGCCCGTAGTAGACGACATCGACGGAGGCGAACGCCTCAGTCACCGCGTCCAGCGCCCGCCGCGCCGGATCCGGCCGGAGGATGTCGGCCGCGAAGGCCCGGGCGGTGATGCCGAGCTCGGCCAGAGACGACACGTACTGGTCGTGGCGGGCGCCGTTCCGGGAGACCAATGCGACGCGAAACCCCTCCTGTCCGAAGCGGCGGCCCACCGACAGTCCGAGCCCAGGACCAGCCCCGATGACGAGGACGGTGGGACCGGGGAGAGCGGACATCGTGGCTCCTCACGTTCACGATCGTTTGGTCAACATAAACCGAGGGTATTCCTCGACTTATGCGGCAACGGTAACACAGATCGAGGATCACCCTCGACTTGTAGAGTCGAAGAGTGACCGGGCAGGGTAGGCCTCTACGCGCGGACGCGGCGCGCAATCGGGCCAAACTGCTCGCCGCCGCGACCGCGGTGTTCGGCGAGCGCGGCCTGGACGCGCCGCTGGAGCAGATCGCGCGCCGGGCGGAAGTCGGCATCGCCACGCTCTATGCGCACTTCCCGAGCCGCGAGGCCCTCGTCGCCGCGGTCCTGCCGGCACGCCTGGCAGCCGTGGACGAGCTCGGGGAGGTGGCATTGGCCGACCCCGACCCGTGGCTGGGATTCACCGCATTCGTGGCCGGCCTGTTCGCGCTGCGCGCCCAGGACCGCGGTCTCAACGACGCACTGGCGGAGTGGGTCGCAGCCGATTCAGAAATCGTCCGCGAGGCCTGCCAGCGCGGCCTGGATTTGGCCGAGAAGATCATCGAACGGGCTAGACTCGACGGCCGGTTGCGTTCCGACTTCACGTCGGCCGACCTGAGCATCATCGGCCGAGCGATGGCCCACGTGATCAACGAATCCACCGACGCCACCGCGTCCGAATGGCACCGCTGCCTGACGTTCTTCCTGGACGGTCTCCGCGCCCGCCCCGCCGACGCCGATTCGCCAGCGACGGCCAGCCAGCCGCTCTGACTGTCGCTCGCGGGGCCCGTTCGGTGGCGGCCGGTGATCTCGCACCGCCCCAGGAGCCAGACGGCCTACCCCTCGGCGGCGGCCTTCATCGCCTTCTTGTACTCCCGGACCTGGTCACGGGTGGAGACGTCGGTGATGTCCGCGATGGAGCGGAACGTTCCCTCGTCCCCGAACGGCGCGGACGCTTCCTGCCACCCCGGCGGGGTCACGCCAAGCTGCTTGCCCAGGAGCGCCACAAATATTTTGGCCTTCTGCTGGCCGAAGCCCGGGAGCGCCGCCACCCGCTTCAGCAGCTCCTTGCCATCGGCCGCGGTCGTCCACACACGGGCCGCGTCCCCGTCATAGGCGTCCACGATGAGTTGGCACATGGCCTGCACCCGCTTGGCCATCGAGCCCGGGAACCGGTGGAGCGCCGGCACCTGCGAGAAGATCGCGCCCAGCACGTCGGGGTCGTACTTCGCCAATTCCTCCGCGTCCAACGGCCGCCCGAGCCGCCGGGTCAGCTCATGAGGAGCGGCGAACGCCCTCTCCAGAGGAATTTGTTGATCCAGCACCATCCCGATCAGGAGCGCCAACGGGTCCTTGGTCAGCAGATCGTCGGCCTCGTCGATCTGACTCAGGTGAAGTCCCACGCGAACACCGTAGCCGGCCTCGGAGCAGCGACCGTCACGCCGCCGTCATATCGCCGCGCGGGTCCCCTGCATCGTCCGAGACGAACGTCCAGACGTGGACGAGGTCCTCGTGTAGACGCTGGAGCAGCTCGTCCGCCTCGGCGATCTGGCTCAGGTGAAGTCCCACGCCATCACCGTGGCGGTGGACGTGCGCGCGCCGGCGCGTCGGCCTCGCGCCCGAATGCCGTGGAGCTCGGCCTGGTTGTCCTCCGCCAGCAGTGCGTTGACAGACCAGACCTTCACCTGTCAGTCTCGGCTTACAGGTGAACGTCTGGTCTGTCAGGAGGTGGAATCTGACCAGCGAGGAACTGCTGGCGACGCTTGCCGCGGTGGGGCACACCCAACGACTGCGCGTCATCGCGGAGCTTGCCGGCGGTCGCGTCCATGTCAGTGAGCTCGCACGCCGGCTCGGGCTGTCCCGGCCGCTGCTCTACATGCACCTCGACCGGCTGGAGAAGGCCGGGATCGTCACGGGCCGCCTCGAGCTCTCCGACGACGGCAAAGCCATGAAGTACTTCGAACTGGCGCCCTTCGAGCTGCACCTGACTGTCGAAACGATCATCGCCGCGGTGCGCGAGGACGACGCGATCGCCGCCGGCAAAACCACCCCCGCCTCCCCACCCAGCACCCCGAGCAGTACCCCGAGCAGCTCCGAACGTCCCACGACCTGAAGGAGACCCCGAGATGAGCGGCGGCCTCATCGCCATCGTCATCGTGTTGATCGCCGTTGGTGGTATCGCGGCCAGCGTGACCTCCTACTTCACCCTGCAACGCCACCGTGCCGACGCCGTGGCGATGGCCGGCTACCGCAAGCTCGCCGAGCAGGCGGTGGCCGGCCAGGAGTCGCTGCGTACCCAGCTCGGCGAGCTCGACGCGCGACTGGAGGCGATCGACCAGCTCCTGAGGAGCGTCGGATGACCCCCGAGGCGCCCGCCGACCGGCTGCGGGTCCACCGCAATCCGCTACGGATGTTCTTCTCCGCCGGGCCCTGGGTGGCGACCGCCTACCTGAGCAGCTATCTGTTCGTCGGCACGCTCCTGTTCGGCGTCGCGCTGACTGTCCTGCTGACCTCGTACGCAATCAGCATCACGTTTCTCGGCGTCCCGCTGCTGGTCGGCGCCGCTGGAATCATTCGGGGCTGCGCGCAGGCAGAACGGGCTCGAGCACTGATGGTCGGCGACATCATCCCGTCGGCCTACCGCGCGGTCCCCGAACGCGGCCTGTTCGCCCAGGTCAGGACCCGTTGGACCGACCCAGCCACCCGGCGCGACTGCGTCTACCTGATTCTCCTGTTCGGGCCACTACTCGTCCTCGACACCGTGGCATTCGCGGTCTGGCTGGGCATGGTAGCCATGATCATATTGCCCCTGTGGTACTGGTCCATCCCGAACGAATGGGAGAACACCGGCGTGCACGACCACGGCGTGATGATCGGATATCTGCCGAACGGCCCACACATGGCCGACGGTGGCTTCGGAGTATGGATCGGAAGCCTGCCCGCCGCGCTGGTCGCCTCCGCCGGTTTCTTCATCCTCGCCCTGCTCGCCACATATCTCGTCGTCGGCGCCGCCCGCGCGCATGCCGCCGTCGCGCGCACGCTTCTGCGCCCCTACGTCGACCCGCTCGCGGCGGCGCGGAAGATGCTCCTCGAACCCGGCCCGCTCGCGTCCTCGTGAACGGAGGCGGGAGCTGCCTCGTCGGCAGGTCACCGAGTACCACCGCCGCCGCCGTTCCACCGACGGAGTCCGGCTGCCGCCAGAGCGGTCCGACCTCCGCCGGGACAGGTCCGCCGAGGGGCAACCGCGCTCGCCGGAGGAGTCGTCACATCGCCCGTAGCAGGAGGGGCGCGAAGGAATGGTCCTGCCAGATCAGCCGGGATCGTTCCTCCGGGTAGGTGGTGACGACCGGGGAGGTGTCGAAGACCTGGGTGCGGCGCAGGTCGGGATCGTAGGCCGGCCAGCCAGGGTCGCTGCGGGTGGCGAACGCGGTCCAGGCGGCCCTCATTCGCGCCGACAGCGCCGCCGCCTCGGGGGTGGGGCGCTCGCCGATCAGCAGGGCGGGTTGGCCGCTGGTGAGGTTGCCGAACACGAGCGGCACGTCGAGGCCGTGGCAGGCGCCGAGTGCGCCGCCCAGGCCCGGGGCCGGCCAGGTCAACTCGTAGAGGTACACCCGCCCGCCGCCCGCGACCTGCGCCTGCGCGAGGTGCAGGGTGGGCATCCGGAACAGCCAGTCCGAGTGCACCAGTTCGTACAACTGGTCGGGGGACGCGTCCGGGTAGGCGTCCCGGTAACGGCCGGCGCCGTCCGGGCCGGGGGCGAAGACCTCCAGCGCGGTCTGGGCCTGTTCGGGTGTCACCTGGCCGAGCAGACCGGTGATGGCGGTGAACAGCCGCTGTTCGTCGCGGGTGTGACCGGCGAGCAGGTCCACGTCCCTGCTGGCACCGCCGGCCAGGGCCTGCCACGGCGTGGCCGGCAGGACCTCGCCGTCGACGACGGGCGCGAACAGGATCGATCGGTGGGCGGCCTGGCCCCAGCGCTGCGCCCGGGTCGTCATCGTGGCGGCGACGGCGTCACCGGCGACGGCGTCAGCGGCAAGGGCCAGTAGAGCCGGATCTACGCCTGCCAGGTCCGCGACGGTGGGACGAAGTCCCAGTTCGTCGGCGCAGGAAGTGGCGATGTCGGCGGCGAGCTGCGGCGAGAAGAAGGTGCCCGGCACGCTCTGCGCGATGGCTCTGCGGAACAGCCCGGCGGCGCGGGGCATGGCGAGCAGGGCGGCGACCGATCCGGCGCCGGCGGACTCGCCGAAAATGGTGACGTCGTTCGGGTCGCCACCGAAGGCGGCAATGTTGTCGCGGGTCCATTCCAGGGCGGCGACCTGGTCGAGCAGACCGCGGTTGGCGGGCGCTCCCGTGATCTGGGCGAAACCCTCCATCCCGAGGCGGTAGTCGAAGGTCACCACGACCACGCCACCGTCCCGGGCCAGGTGGCCGCCGTCGTACTCCGGCCGGCTGGACGCGCCGATCGTGTAGGCACCGCCGTAGATCCAGACCATCACCGGAAGCGTCGCGGTCGGGTCGGGTTCGGGC
Source organism: Frankia sp. AiPs1 (assembly GCF_023716945.1). Lineage (GTDB taxonomy): Bacteria > Actinomycetota > Actinomycetes > Frankiales > Frankiaceae > Frankia. The sequence continues at coordinate 19,553 of NZ_JAMQQF010000057.1, forward strand.
GACCAGACATTGACCGTCAGCCAGTTGTCGCCCGCCGCGCCCCCGGACGACGGATCCCCGCCGAGCACGTCGGCCTGCGGCGGCGGGGGGCCGTAGGCCACGGCCGACCGCACACCGTCCCAGCCCGCGGCCGGCCGCGGCGCGGCGAAGCGCAGGCCGCCGACCGGCGCCTCGGCGTACGGAATGCCGCGGAAGACCGCCACGCCCGCTTCCAGACGCCCGCGCACTGCCCCGCCCGCCACGCGGACCTCGGGCTCGGACCCGGCAGACGCCGATCCGGCGCCAGCGATCGTCATCGTTCCTCCAACGCGGACGCTGCGCACTCGATCGAGAACGCGGACGCGGACGCGGACGGCGGAATCATCACGCAGGATCGGGAACGCTCGCCATCCATTTACCGTGCCCCGTCGACCGCACCCCGCCCGCGCCGAGCGAGCAGCCCGTGCGGGGTGGGGACCTCGCACCGCACGCCACCCACACGAGGGCGAGTATCGGCAGAGTCGGACGCCAGGAACTGGGCCGACTGGCGACGCCAGGTGCCGTTCCGGACGGCGTTCTGCGCGCCACGGGCGTCCCGCGCGGTGTGAGAAATCGGACCCGTTGCAGGTGAACCATGTAACTCAGGATCTGTGCGTCGCAGGTCACATCGCCTACCTGCGTCGCCGGCCAGCCTGACGGCCTTCGCCCGCGGCTCGCACCGGGCAAAAATGTCGGAGGACGGGGCCAGACTCCCTGGCATGTCGCTGACACCTGTCCCGGCCCTAAGTCGCGAGGCCGTCCTCGCGCTGGCGCCCGATCAGGCTTCCGCCCGGGCGGGCGAGCGGCTCGGCAGCCCCGGGAGCTGGTCGGGCCTCGGCAGGTCCGGCGAGGCGCTGTGGGGGGCGTGCCAGGGGAGCGGAGCCACCCAGTACCGGGTGGTGGTGCTGGCCCGTGCCGAGTTCGCCTCCTCCTGCACCTGCCCGAGCCGGAAGTTCCCCTGCAAGCACGCCCTCGGCCTGCTGTTCCTCGCCGGTGACCCGCCGGCGGCGTTCGCTGCCGGCGACGGTCCACCGGACTGGGTCGCGGACTGGCTCGCGCGGCGGGCCACCCGTGCCGGGCGGGCGCCCTCCGCCGACTCGGCGCGGGAAAAAGCCGCGATGACGGGTGGGGCTGGCGCCGGTGGGAAGGCCGGGACGGCCCGCGCCGCCTCGTCGGCTCGCACGCAGGCCCGCCGCGACGCCCGGGTCGACGC
>NZ_JAMQQF010000580.1 GCF_023716945.1 Frankia sp. AiPs1
GCGCCGCACCGGGCCCGGCGGCGCCAGAACACCCCGGCACCGCCGGGATACCCGCCGCCCCGCCCCCACTCGCCCCCCTGCGCCTGCCCACCGCCACCGACCCGCTGCGGGTGCTCGTCACCGGCGACTCCCTGACCGAGTCCCTCGGCCCCACCATCACGAACACGGCGCCGGACACGGTCCGGGCGCAGACCGACACCCGGTTCGGCACCGGCCTGGTCCGCCCCGACTTCTTCGACTGGGCCGCCCATGCCCGCGACCAGGTCGCCCAGCGCAACGCGGAGCTGATCATCGTCGCGATGGGTGGCAACGACGGGCAGGGCATCACGCTCCCCGACGGGACGGTGCTGCCCGCCGGATCGGCCGAGTGGGAGGCCGAGTACCAGCGGCGGGCCAGCGTCGTGATGCGGATCTGGACCGGGAACGGGGCCAGGCGGCTGCTCTGGCTCGGCCTGCCCCCGGCCCGCTCCAACCAGCTCAACGGCTACTTCCACCGACTGAACACGGCGACGGCGACCGCGGCGGCGGGGGTGGGCGGTGCGAGCTACCTCGACCTGACCCCGTGGCTGGCGAAGGACGGCGCCTACAGCGACTACCTGACCGCCGCCGACGGCCGGGAGGTACTCGCCCGGTCCCACGACGGGGTGCACCTGACCCTCGACGGGGCCCGGATCGCCGCCGCGCACGTGCTCGACGCAGTCCGGAGCACCTGGCTGCTGCGCTGACACCGAACGGTGCGCGCAGGCCGAACGGTGCGCGCAGGCCGAGGGATGCGCGCAGGCCGAACGGTCGGTCGGGGGCCAGCGGGTCGGGCTGCGATCAGCGCACGCGGAACCCGAAACCGGCGCCGTCGAGGTCCGCACGCGCCCGGGCCACCGCCGCGCGGGCGTCGGCCAGCACCGCGTGGGCGGACGGAAGGGTGGCTCCGGCGGCGTCGAGCGCGGCCAGCAGGTCCTCGGCGAGCACGGCGAGCTGATCGGGCAGGGCGTGGGCGGCGAGTCTCGGCGGACGCATCCCGACGGGCGCACCCGTGCCGATCCGTTCGCCGAGCGCGGCCAGCTCGTCGAGCAGCCGCACCGTGCGCTCCGCCCGGGTCATCCCCGAACTCACCGCGACGTCCCAGGAAGAGCCGGCCCATCCCCGGACGTGCCGGATGAGCAGACCCACCTCCCGAGTGAGATCACCGACCTCATCGGACATCCGGGCAGGATACCCCACGAGGCCGGGGCGGGGCCTTGCCCTTTGCTGTGGCATGGGGCACGCTGGCGACATGAGCCGTTGACGTCGGGTTTTACTTCTGGAGGCGCGCATGTCGCTCAACCGCTCCCCGCAGACCCACCAGAGCCTCATCGAGCGGATCCCGCAGGCAACGGGGCACGGGGTGAACCACTGGCTAAGCCGGCTGGACGACGGTCCGGGCCTGCTGCGCTTCACCGAACGGGTGAACTGGCTGCGCGCCGAGCACAACCTGCCGCACAGCTTCGCGGCCGCCCTCGTCCACGAGGCGGACCTACGGCGGCGGGCAAGCCGGGCGTAGGCACTGCGGCACCTCGGCACCGCGGCACCTCGGCGGCCCCGGTCGGCCGCCACGGCCCCGGCACCCCAACCGATCCGGGCCCGGTCGCGTCCGCGGGTCACGTCGCGGGGTCCACGTCCCGTCGGCCAGAATGTGCGGATGGACCTTGATGCCGCCACCGAGTTCGTCCGCGGTCACCACCGGGCGGTGCTGAGCACCACCCGCCGGGACGGCAGCCCGCAGATGTCGCCGGTGACGGTCGGGGTGGACGCCGAGGGTCGCCTGCTGATCAGCACCAGGCTCACCGCCTACAAGGTCGGCCACGCCGAGCTCGACGCGACCGTGCGGCTGTGCGTGCTGCCGGACGACTTCTTCGGGCCCTGGGTGCAGATCACCGGCACGGCCGAGATCGTCCGGCTGCCGACGGCGATGGATCTGCTCGTCGATTACTACCGTGACATCGCCGGCGAGCATCCCGACTGGGACGACTACCGGGCGGCGATGGTCCGCGATCAGCGCTGCATCCTGCGGATCACGCCCACCGCGGCGGGCCCGGACCGCTCCGGCTGACGACTCGCGCTGGCCTGACTCGTGCTCTGGACTGACTCGCTCTGGCTGGACGCGGCCGGGCGGGCGCCGGGCTACTGGCGCAGCTTGGACAGCAGCCGCAGCATCTCCAGGTAGACCCAGACGAAGCCGATCAGCAGGCCGAAGCCGGCCCGCCAGGCCTCGGAGCGCGGCGCCCCGGCGGCGATCGCCCGCTCGATGTAATCGAAGTCGAGGATGAACTGGAGGCTCGCGACGCCGAGCACCAGCACGCTGAACAGGATGCCCAGCGGGGTCGCGTCGTTGATCACCGGCAGATGGCTCCCGCTGACCGCCCTGACGACCAGGTCGACCAGGCTGAGCAGGACGACACCGAACAGCACACCGGTGACGATGCGAGCCATCCGCGGAGTGGCCCGCAAGCGGCGGCTGCGGTAGGCGAGGAGCATGACGACGAAGATCAGCCCGGTGCCGAGCAAAGCCTGCGGGACGATGCCCGCGAAGTCGTCCTCGTAGAAGCGTGAGATCGCCCCCACCGCGACGCCCTCGATCAGCGCGAAGGCGATGACCAGCGAGGGGCGCAACCGGTTGCGCATCGACACGACCAGGCTGATGACCAGCGCGACGAGCCCGGCAGCCAGCGCGATGCCCGGGGCGTCCCGCCCGACCACCCAGCCGACGGCACCGCCGACGCCCAGCAGGGCGAACAGCCCCAGCGTGTGCACGACCACGTCGTCGACGGTGAGGGTGGTCGGCTGCCGATAGTGGCTGGCGAGCTCCTCCGGGGTGGGCGTCGGCGGCGGCGCGAACCCGCCGCGGCGCAGCACGGGGTTCGAGGAACGAAGGTCGGCCATCGAGCCGGCTCCTCTCGGTCGCCGCCGGGGCAGCGCCACCGTCATGAGTTGGTGCACACGTCAACCACGCAACGAACCCACCGACCGGGAGGTTCCCGTCGGCCGGTCGGCACCGTGGGCGGGAGGCCACGAGCAGCGGTCACGCAAGCTGTAACGAATCTGGGACGGAAAGTAGCGGATTCGACGGCGCACGTAATCATTGCGCCCCCGCGCCGCTACTCACCTCACCTGGCGACGAAGCCTTCCATGCCGACCACCCGCGGCGTTCACCAACGCACGCGGGCGATCAGCAATGGATTGTGCCGGTGGTCGGAGTCGAACCGACACTCGAGCTGTTTTTAGGACAGCCTCCTCTACCAGTTGGGATACACCGGCTCGTCTACATCGTTGATGTTTCTACCACGCTACGTAGGGTCTGGGAATAACACATCGCGGAAAAAGTGGTCCGGAGATGACGGCCCCGACGAAAGCGTGACTCTTCGTGACTAGGGTGCTGCCGCATTGCCATCCCCGCCGATCAGTGGGCGACGCAGATCGCGGGAAAGCCGAGCTCGCGACTCGTTAGCAGCGTCGGGCCAGTCCGGAGATGCCGGATTCCCGCCCCCACCTTGGTGTCGTTAGACGGCGGCGGCCGTTAGGCGACGACCGGTAGGCCGCGACGACCGGTAGGCGGCGACCGGTAGGCGGCGGCGCACCTAAGCGGCGGCGGGTAAGCGGCGGCGGCCGGTGCAGCAGCAGCGGGCGCGGCCGGTGCAGCAGCAGCGGCCGGCGAACCCCACGGGAAGCGGGGATTCACCGGCCGCCGTGGGGT
>NZ_JAMQQF010000581.1 GCF_023716945.1 Frankia sp. AiPs1
GCCGGGCTCACGACGCCCGCGCCCGCCAGGGCGATCACGGCCGGCCCCCCGCGAGCGCGGCAGCGCCGACGAACCCCGGCAGCCTCACCCCGCGGACATCCAACAGGCTTTTCAGCAGCGGCAGCCCCTCCGCGGCCACGGGCCCCTCCCCGCGCCGCGGCGCTCCCCGCCGCCCGGTGGGTGGGGGCGCGACCAGCGCGGGTACCACCTGCACCAGACCATCCGGAGCTCGGCGGAACACGCCCACTGCCCGGACCCGCCGGTGGCCATCCGCATCCCGGTGCAGGTGGACGGCCGCGTGCAGAGCTGCGGCGACATGACTGTGCACTGCCTCCCGGGACAGCCCCGCGAGGGCGGCCAACGCCTCCAGCCGGGTGGGCAGTGCCCCGGTGTCGTTGGCGTGCACGGTGCTCAGGCCGCCCTCATGTCCGGTGTTGAGGGCGACGAGGAGGTCGAGCACCTCCGGGCCGCGGACCTCGCCGACGACGAGGCGATCCGGTCGCATCCGAAGCGCCTGCCGGACCAGCTCGCGTTGGGTCACCTCGCCGGCGCCCTCGATGTTGGGCGGCCGGGCCTCCAACCGGATCAGGCCGGGGCGGCTCACCGCGAGCTCGGCGGTGTCCTCGATGAGGACGATGCGTTCGCCTGGACGCACCGCGCCCAGCAGGGCGGCGAGCAGTGTGCTCTTGCCCGTGCCGGTGCCGCCCGTCACGACGACCGCGAGCCGCGCGTGCAGCACCGCGTGGAGCACCGCGGCCACCGCGGGACTCACCGTGCCGGCGAGAACGAGCTCGTCAAAGGTGAACGGCCGGCGACGGGGGCGCCGAAGGGACAGACAGGTGCCGCGCACGGCGGTGGGCGCGAGGACGGCGTGCATCCTGGTGCCGTCGCCCAACAGGACGTCGGCGAAGGGCATGGCGGAGTCCAACCGCCGGCCACTGGCTGCCGCGAGCCGGACGGCGAGGCGGCGCACCTCGTCCTCATCGGCGAAGGTGACCGGGGTCCTCGTCAGCCGGCCCTGTCGCTCCACCCAGACCTCGTCGGGGGCGTTTACCAGCACGTCGGTGACATCCGGATCGGCGAGAAAGGGATCAAGCGGCCCGGCGCCGAGCGGCCCGGCGCTGCGAGCCCCGGCGCTGCGAGCCCCGGCGCTGTGAAGCTCCGTGGTCGCCGACTCCGGCCCGTGCGGACCCGCTGCCTCCCGACCCGTGCCAGCCTCCCCCTCCCCAGCCGCCGGCTCCGCCGCCACCACCCGGTGCTGCCCGGGCCGGCTCGCCGGCCCACCACTGCGCCGGGCCGTCACGCCCATGTCTGAGGCTCCGAGCCCGGGCCGTTCGGCATCTGTGGGGTGACTGGCCGCTGGAGGAGCCCCAGCCGAGCCAGCAGCCGGTCGCCGAGCGGTCCCGGGGCGTCAGCGTCCCGCAGGGTGTCGGCGCCGGCCGAAGTCGCGACCGGTGCCCGTCGGCCGTCGGCGATCACCCCGGCCAACGGCACGCCGAGCATCTCGCTGACCGCCGTGGGGGCGAGCCCGGCCGACTGACGTTGCCGCACGACAGCTCGCACGTCCGAGCATCGTCGCCGGACCATCGCGCAGACACGCTCGGCGGCCATCACGGACGCCAGATCCGCCCGCAGCACCACCAGCGCCGTCCGGCAGGAGCCGAGCGCGAGGGCGGCGGCCGGGTCCTGCTGCCAGGGCAGGTCGACGACCACCAGATCCGAGGTGGACCGGGCCGTTGAGAGCAGCGTGACCATCGGGCCCACCGGTACGTCGGGCCCGACGCCGAGATCCCATGAGACCACTGCCAGGTCGCCGGATGTCGCCGGCGGAGCCGGCCAGAAGGGGGACGCCTCCCCACCGAGCCTGCCCGGGGGCATCGTGGCCGGCGAGCAGGGCAGTCCCGCCGGCCGCCGGTCGGTGGCCCCCGGCGGGGGATCAGCCGCGGTGGGCAGGAGCCGAGCGAAGCCGGGTGCCACCCCGCTGCCCCGCGGGTCGGCGTCGATCAGCATCGTGCGCATGCCGTGGCGCAGGCCAGACAGCGCCAGTGAGACGGCAAGCGTCGAGGCGCCGCTGCCGCGCCGGCCGGCCACCACCCCGATCGTCACCGATTCGGGTGAGCTGAACCGGTCGAGGTCGCCGAACCGGTCGAGGTCGCTGAAGGCGTCGATCAGCCAGGGTTCGGCCTCCGGCAGGAAGATCACGTGATCGGCGCCGATGCGGCTACCAGCGGACCAGACTCGACCGTCCTCGACGTGGCCGCCGACCAGGACCACGTGCGGGCGCAGCGGGAGGCCGGCAGCGACGCACGCGTCGGCGCGGTCCAGGCCGACGACGACGAGCGGCGCCGCCGCCCAGGCACGGCGCAGCGCGCGCGGCTCGGTGGCGACGGTTGTTGTGACTCCGGCGGCCGCGGCCAGGCGCAGGAGGTCGTCGAGCAGGTCCGGAACGCCGGTCACGATCAGCGGCCGCGCGTCGCGGCCGTCAGCGGGGGTGAGCAGGGGCAGGGCGGGGGGCATGGCGGGCTCGATTCCCGGTCGGGAGGGAGGACGTGGCCCACCATGCGCCAAAGCGGCCCTGTGGATGGACCGCTCTCCACAGGGCTCCGCTGTGGTCAGATGGAGGATTCGGCCTGAGGCCGGGAGTTCGCCGCCGCCCGGAGTTCGCCGCCGCCCGGAGTGCGCCACCCGGTGGCCGCGGGACCGTCCCACAACGGGAACCGCCGCCAGAACGGGAACCGCCGCCAGAACGGGAACCGCGGCCAGAACGGGAACCGCCGTCAGAACGGGGAAGGGCGGAATGGATGAGGCGACCCCCGCAGGGGGGAGTGCGGGGGTCGCCTCGGGACATGGCCCGCGTGGGGGCTGCTCGTCTGGGGCCGGGTCCCGCGCCCTATGGCCAGCAGGTCCGACATGTCGTCAGATACCCGAGGGCGCCCGCACGAAACCGTGCATCGTGCGAATCCCCGGCGTGCCCGCCGATCCTGGGCCGCATCACCCGTGCGGCGGCCCGGCGAGGGGTCGCGGGACTGATCACTGATCAGGTGGCGCGAGCAAGCGCCTCGCAGACGGCCAGGGACTCCCTGGCGGCCAGTTCGAGGGCCTTCGCGCAGTGAAGCACCCAGGCCGCGACTCCCTGTGCCCCGCCGCCGATGTAGGCGGCGGCGGCGTCGCGGTAGCCAAGGACCGGCGCCCCTGAGTGGTCGATCTGGTCGACATCGAGATGTCCGACATCGGTGGCGGTCAGGGCCTTGGGGTCCAACCCGCGGCTGATGAGGACCAGCCGGCCGGCGGCCCGGGCAATGACGCCGTCCAGCGCGCCGAACGGCCGCAGCGCCAACAACTCTCCGTGCACCACGGCGGCTACCACGATGGCCGGTGCTGTGGTCGGCGTGACGAGTAGCCCGGTCAGGCCATCCAGCCGCACGGAGGTTTCGACCGAATGCGGGGGCGGACCGAGCCGAAGCGGGTCGAGCAGCTCGCGGGTGCCCGCGTCGGCCCGCGGCCGGCCGAGCAGGTCGTCGGGCAGGTAACCGCGCCCCGCCAGAACATGCATCCGCGCGAGCGCCTGCCGGGGCGCCCGTTCCCAGGCCGGCCCGAGCACCCCGAGTTCGGCGTAGAGGCGGACCGTTCCCAGCACAACTGGGGAGGGTGAACCGGCGCCCGCGTGGCCGAGGGAGCCGGCGGGGGGAAGGTCGGCCGCACCGCCGGCGGCCGGCGGGAACG
>NZ_JAMQQF010000582.1 GCF_023716945.1 Frankia sp. AiPs1
GCCGCGGCCCGCGCGGCGGGGCTGCCGGGTCGGCGCCGCTGCGTCCAGCCCTCGATGATCCGCTGCCGCCCCTCGCGGATGGCCAGCGCGCCCGGCGGCACGTCCTCCCGGATGACGGATCCGGCGCCCGTGTAGGCGCCGTCCCCGACGGTGACCGGGGCGACGAGCATCGTGTCACTGCCGATGCGAACGTCGGAGCCGATGACGGTGCGGTGCTTGGCGACGCCGTCGTAGTTCACGAAGACGGTCGTGCAGCCGATGTTGCTCCGCTCGCCGACGATCGCGTCGCCGACGTAGGCGAGATGGGGGACCTTCGTGTGGTCGCCGAACTCGGCGGCCTTCGTCTCGACGAAGGATCCGATCTTGCCCTCGCGGCCGAGCCGGGTGCCGGGGCGCAGGTGGCTGTAGGGGCCGACGACGGCGCCGGCGCCGATCTCGGCCCGGTCGGCGGTGGTCCGCACGACGTTCGCCGCCGCGCCGACGATCGTGTCCGTGAGGGTGCACTCGGGGCCGACGGTGGCGCCGCGTGCCAGGTGGGTGCGCCCGTGCAGGAACGTGTTGGGGGCGATCGTCGTGTCCGGCTCCAGGGTGACGTCCGCGTCGATCCAGGTGGAGGGCGGATCCACGACGGTGGTGCCGGCCTTCATCGCCGCGAGGACGATCCGGTCGCGCAGCGCCCGACCGGCGGCGGCGAGCTGGATCCGGTCGTTGACCCCGGCGGCCTCGACCGGGTCGGCGACGACCCTCGCCGCCACCGGGCCGCCGTCGCCGACCAGTAGCCCGACGACGTCGGTCAGATACTCCTCGCCCTGGGCGTTCTCCCTGGTCAGCCGGGACAGCGCGGCCTCGAGCGGGCCGGCACGGAACGCGTAGACGCCGGTGTTGATCTCCCGAATGGCGGCCGTGGCCGCGTCGGCGTCGCGGTGCTCGATGATCGCCCGGACCCCGCCCGTGGCGTCGCGCACGACCCGGCCGTAGCCGGTGGCGTCGTCGAGGACGGCGGTCAGCACGGTCGCCTCGGCGCGCCTGGCCTGGTGATGGTCGAGGAGGGCGGTCAGCGTCTCCCCGGTGAGCAGCGGGGTGTCGCCGGGGAGCACGACCACCGTGTCGTCGGGGGCGAGCCCGTCGAGCGCCGCCAGGGCGACCCGGACGGCGTGGCCGGTGCCATGCTGGCGGTCCTGCACGGCGGTGACGACCGCGGGGACCTGCTCGGCCAGCATCGCCGCGACCTGCTCCCGGCCGTGGCCGACGACGACGGCGGTGCGGGGCGCGCCGAGGGCGCCGGCGGCGTGCAGCACGTGCCCGAGAAGGGTTCGCCCGGCGATGCTGTGCAGCACCTTCGGTGTCGTCGAGCGCATCCGTCGACCCTCGCCCGCTGCCAGAATGATGACGGCGGCCGGACGTGATGATGTCACGCGATCTCCCGAATCTTCGGCCTGCACGACGATGGGGCGACGGGCACCACACTACCGCGGCCTGTCGACCGGCCCGGGGGAGGTAACGGTTGCCGGTAACAGCCGGGCGCCACCGTCGGGGATCAGAGTCGCCGGGGGACCAGGGTCGCCGGGGGAACACAACCGCCGAGGGAACAGAGTCGCCGGGGACCAGGGCCCCCGGGGGAACACGCCGGCCGGCGGGAACGACCCGACCGGATCCTCGCCGAGGCGTTTGGCCAATCGGGAAGAAAGGGGAACGGCGGCGGTCCGGCCGGCGCGGCGGTACTTCCCTGCAATTCTTTGTGATGGTATTACTGGTAGTACTCCGGTAGTGCTCCGCCGCCACGACTCGAACGTGGACTAAGAGAACCAAAATCTCCTGTGCTGCCGATTACACTACGGCGGACCGCGGGGAAAACATGCCAACTCTACCATCGTGGGGTGGCTCGGAAGGTAAAAGTAGGGTCGCGGACCACTGTCCCGCGGGTCGGGCCGCGCTGCGGTCCCCGCCGGCCCAGCACACCCCGATGCATCGGGCTCCCGCGGAGATCGGGACACTCCACACCACCGCCGCGTCGTTGCGGGGCATGCCGCCCGGGGTGGATGGCGTCGGGTGTCGCAGTGCGGTCGCCATCAGAGGTGGCCCCGGTGAAGACACCGATGGGGCGGGTACCCCCACGAGACGTAGACCTTTCGGGCGGGCACCGGTTGGCGAGTGGACGGCGGTGTCGGCAGGCCGGGCGGGCGGGCCGCCATCCTGGGTGGCCCGTTTGCGTGGTGGACGTCGGCAATGGGGACTGTTGTCACATCGGCGGGCTACCGTGACCAGTGGAGTGCCGGCGCAGTGGACCTGCCGCGATGGACGGGACGAGGCGATGACCGCTACCGACACGGTGACCCCGAGCGAAAATCGGGCGCCGGATGACGACCGGGAAACGACTGCGGGGCAGGCTGTCGGCCACGCCGATCCCGCCAACGGCCGGGGCAACGCCACCAGGCCCAGGTCGATGGCGAAGGCTCGGGCCGAACAGATCATCATGGTGACGACGATCATCGTTCCGCTTGTCGCGGTGGTCGCCGCGATACCCGCGCTGTGGGGTCGGTGGATCTCCTGGCATGACGTCGTCCTTGCCCTGATCTTCTATGCCATCAGCGGGCACGGAGTGACGGTCGGATTCCACCGCTATTTCACCCACCGTGGTTTCAAGACGTCCCGGCCGGTGCGCGTGGCGCTCGCCGTCGCCGGCAACATGGCGATCGAGGGCCCGGTGATCCGCTGGGTGGCGGACCACCGCCGCCACCACGCCTTCAGCGACGCCGAGGGCGACCCGCACTCGCCGTGGCGCTACGGCCCTGGCACCTGGTCGATGATGAAGGGCCTGTACCACGCCCACGTCGGCTGGCTGTTCGACGTCGAGCAGACCGACCAGCGCCGCTTCGCCCCCGACCTGCTCGACGACCCGGACATCGTGAAGGTCAGCCGCTCGTTCGCCGCCTGCGCCTTCGTCAGCCTGGCCGCGCCGGCGATCATCGGCGGCCTCTGGGGCGGCTCGATCGAGGCGGCCGCGCAGGCGTTCTTCTGGGCGGGCCTCGTCCGGGTCGCCACCCTCCACCACGTCACCTGGTCGGTGAACAGCATCTGCCACGTGCTCGGCTCCCGGCCGTACCGGTCGCGGGACCGTTCGACGAACGTCTGGCCGCTGGCGCTGCTGTCCATGGGCGAGTCCTGGCACAACCTGCACCACGCCGAGCCGACCTCGGCCCGCCACGGCGTGCGTCCCTGGCAGATCGACACCAGTTTCTACATCATCAAGTTGATGGAGACGCTGCACCTGGTCTGGGACGTACGTTGGCCCGACCAGGCCCGCCTCGCCGCCAAGCGCGTTCCCGCCGACGTCACCGCCTGAGCCCGGCCTCCCACCGCATCCGGTGGCGGCGGCCAGGTCCCGCCCCCGAGCTCGGGGACGGGGGCGGCGGCGTTGCTCGGGCCACCCGCCGCTCAGCCTTCCAGCTCGGCGGCGAGCGTGAGCCAGGCCTCCTCGGTGCCGTCCTTGTCGGCGACGACGGCGCGCAGCTCGGCGTCCAGGGCCAGCAGGCGCTCGTGGTCGGTCGCCGCCTCGGCGAGGGCGTGGTGGAGCTCCTGCTCCCGGCGGGTCAGCCGATCGAGGGCGCGTTCGAGGCGGGTCAGCTCCTTGCGGGCGGCCCGCAGCTCGCTGCTGGACCGAGACGGCCCGGTCACCGTGCCGGTGGGTGCCGCCGCCGCTGCCATGTTGGTCGCTGCCGGGC
>NZ_JAMQQF010000583.1 GCF_023716945.1 Frankia sp. AiPs1
GTCCGGCCGCGGGGCCCTGGCCACGGCGGGCGTCGGTCCGGTCGCCGATGCCGGCACGGCGCCACCGGTGTCGCTCAGCTCGACGAAGGCGGCCCGGTACAGATCCGCGAAGGCCGGCACCGAGCCGGGGCCGAGAAGGTGACGGTGGTAGCCGAACGTGACGTGCAGGCTGTCGCCCATCCCGAGCACGCCGATGAACAACCCCTGCGGCATCCCGGCCGTCCCGGTGAAGTACACGGCGCTGATCGGCAGCCCGGCGGCGCCGGCCAGGTCGTCGAAGCGACCGAGGTTGCTCACCGCGGCGGTCGGGGCGAGCACCGGGCGCCCCGCGGTCACCCCGTAGCGCAGCAGCGTGCTGCGCCACGGGCCGGGCACGAACCGCGCCGCAGCGACGCCGAGCGCGCCGGAGAGCCCCGGCACGGCCGGCGGGACGACCTGCTTGGCCAGGTCGGTCTGGTTCACCACGCGCACGGCGAGCTGCAGCGAGTCCACCCGGTCGGCGACCGCGCTCGAAATGATCGTCTGACCGGTCCGGTTGCCGCTGATCTCGGCCAGCGCGGGGAACGACGACGAGGACGGCATTGCGGCGAACGACGACGAGGACCCCAGGTCGATCGGCATCCGGATCCGCAGCCGGCTGGACTCGCCGCCCCGGCGGGAGTTCCACCGGTCGATCGCGAGATGCGCCGCGCCGATCAGCAGGTCGTTGATGGTCATCCGGCGGCCATCCGGCAGTGTCGGCCGCCCGCCCGGTACCGCCAGGATCAGCGGGTGGAAGCCGTAGCCGTCGCCGCCCACCGCCAGTGGCGTGATGTAGCGCCCGGACCGGCGGACGAGCGCGGCCCAGCCGGGCGCCCCGGCCCTGGCCAGCGGCTGGACGCCCGCCGGCACGCCGCGGTGTCCCTCGCCCGGCGTGACGGCGCCGTCCCGGTCGGCATTCCAGGCCGCCTCCCGGTAGTGGTCGAGGATCTCGGCGACGAGTGCGGCGAGCCGTAGCCCGTCGAAGGCGAGGTGGTGGGCCACCACGCTGAGCTGGTCGCCGTCGGCCCGACGGACCAGCGCCACCCGGATCGGGGGGTAGCGGCGCAGGTCGAACGGCGCGGAGGACAGGATTTCGTGGATGCGCCACCCGTCGGTTCCGTCGTCGACGAAACCGACCGGATCGGCCGTCGGTTCGGCGGCGAACCGCCAGGCGTGCTGGCGGGATCCGTAGAGCACGGCGCGGGCCATCGGGTGGCGACGGATCACCGTCCACACCGCTGCCCGCAGCCGCGCCGGGTCCAGCCGCCCCGTCGACTGGACGAACAGTCCGCAGGTGAGCGGCGCACTCGCCCGGTCCGAGGCGGCGAGAATCTGCTCACCCGGAGTCAACGCCCGATCGGGTATCGGCGGTGCCGGAGCCCCGCCGTCCTGCGCCAATCCCATTGTCGTAGGCCGGCCTCTCTGCACGGGATTTCGCGGTTTCACGGCGATGGCGCGCGTCGCCGTCGAGGAGCAGGTCAAGCGTAACCAGGGGAAATCGCCCGGTCAGGGGAGAGGTCACCGACCGCCGACCCATCCGGGCCGGCCCCCGCGAGGTCGCCCTTAACACGGACATGCCAGGCAGAGGCCCTAAAAGCGGGGTTGCTCCGGACATAAACCCCGTCCAGCCGCCGGCCCGCCACTCACGCAAAGTAGCCAATTTGTGGGCGTAACGAATCCCAAAGGTCGCCTGCGCCCCGCACCCTCGTCCTACCCCCCGTCCCGAAACGGGCACCCTGTCGCCCAGTGTCACCCACTGGTCGGCACCGGCGGGACCTGAGAGGATGCCCCCATGATCCTCCCGGTCATCGTGGCGACACTCTGCGCGACCAGGGCGCTCGGCCGTCGGGTCGCCGGACCGCGCCGGCCGGCCCGCCCGGGCACGGACCGGTGGCAGTCGCACGGGTGGCGCCGACCGGCCAGTCTCGCCAGAGGAGCGCCATGACCGGCGACGAGAGGTGCCCGTCGGACCGCATTGAACTCGCGGACCTCGTCTGCCTCACGGGCGAATCGTCCATACACTACGCCGATCAAACAATTCCCCACGAACGCGACCTGGCCATCGTGGCATTGTTGGGTAAGGCGCAGCGCGGCGGCGGTCTCGAACAGTTACTGGACCTGATCCGCCCGGAGGTGGAAGCGCAGACTCTGCGGGCCTTCGGGGTGCGGATGGCCTCGCTCGCGGTCCGCCGGGCCGAACCCGACCTGCTGCGCCTGGGGCTGCTCGCCGTCGCCGTCGCCAGCCTGCGCAGCAGGGACCGCCGCGACGACTTACTCGCGCTCGCCCCGCTCTGGCGGACGGCGAGCCTGCTGCGCCTTGACCCATCCCACGAGTTCACCGCCGCGGCAGTGGAGCTGCCCGGCGCGGCCGAGTTCCTGCTGGGCTGGGTGGACCGCACCCCGCAGCGGCAGGATCTGGCCGAGATGGGGTTTCGCGAATCGACGGATGAGGACGGCTTCCGCTACATCGCGGACGCGACCGTCTTTCGCCGCATCCTCGAGGCGGACTACGCCCGCCGGCCCCGCATCATCCGGCTCCTGTTCGCCCGCCAGCGGCGCCGCTGGCTGCGCGAGAACGGCTTCGACTGACCTCGACTGACTTCGACCGACGCGACCGCGTCGCGGCTCAGCCCGCGTCGGCGGCCGGCCTGCGGATGACCTGCAGCCGCGCCTGTGCCAGCACCGCGGGCATGTTGCGGATGACGTCGCGGTCGCGGTCGCGGTCCTCCTCGGTGAGCTCCTCCCAGTCCACCATCGACGGGTGCCGCTTGGCCGGCTCGTCGTCGCTGCGCAGCGGTCCGTAGGAGTAGCCCTGTCGTTCCTTGTGCCGACGCCACCGCACGTGCTCGTCGCGGGCGAGCTCCTCGATCTCGGCGTCGGTGAAGGTGAACGGGTCGCCGCCCAGCCCGACGGAGACGATCGACCAGTCGCGGGCCTGCATGATCGCCGCGTACTGGGCCGCCTGCGCGCGGTTGGCGTCCCGCAGTGGCTCGGCCAGCTCCGCCCACGGCCGCAGGCCCGGGCGTGAACCCGCCTCGTGCCGTTTGCCGAGCTCGTGGTCGAGGTAACGGCGGTGGATCGCCTGCGCCATCCGCTCGACACACCCCGCGTCGAGCAACGGCGAGGTGCCCGCCGTGGATGCATGCGCCTTACCGGGCTGCCGGGTCGAGGGTCCGTTCACAACCGTTGTCATGGCCCGGTGACTCCTTCTGAAACGGATGGCGACCAAGGTTCGAACCGCCGGTGTCGCGGTGCCGCTAGTCGAGTCTCTTGCTTGCGGTCCACCTGTCGCCACCGGAAGTCCGCCGCCCGACACGGTAACCGCGATCACCAGATCCAGGACCACCAGATCCAGGACCACCGGAACCGGGACCGCCTGTTTCGGGGATGTCCGGCTCCGCGGGCCGTCCCCAGACCCAGCAGGCCAGCGCGGCGAGCACCGCGGCGAACGCCAGCGAACCGAGCACCTGCACGGGCACACCGAACGCCCCGTGCCCCGAGCCGGGCTGACTGTTCGGATCCACCGCGACCCCGATGCCCGCGCCGAGCATCGCGATCGCGGCGAGCCAGCCCAGCGCCCGCGGCCGCGACCGCCCGAGCCAGACGAACACCGGCACCGTCAGGGCCACCGGGCCGGCCACCAGGACCAGCGCGACCATCGCCAGCCCCGTCCACAGCACCCGGACGGCACGGCCCGCCGG
>NZ_JAMQQF010000584.1 GCF_023716945.1 Frankia sp. AiPs1
CGCCCGGATCGCCGACCTCGCCGACCGCCGCGCCGGGTACGGGACGGCGGCCAGCTTCGGGCCGCGGCAGGCGCGCCGAGCGGGGGCACATCCCGGTCACCCGCACCAGCCGGGTCTGGACGACGCTGGTGTTGTTCGCCCTCGTCCTCATCCTTCTGCTGATCTTCATTCTGCAGAACCAGGACGATGTGAAGCTGTCGTACCTCGGGGCGCACGGGTCGATCCCGCTCGCCGTCGCGATGCTGTTCTCGGCGGTCGCCGGCGCGCTTCTCGTCGCGATCCCCGGTGTCGGCCGCATGATCCAGCTCCGCAAGGTGGCTCGGCGCGGCACGGCAACCGTCCCGACCGGCCCGAACGGCGTGCCTGGCTCGACCATCCCGGCTGGCTCGACCATCCCGACTGGCTCGAACGGCGTGGCCGGCTCGGCCGATCGACCGGTCCCCGCGGAGCCGCCGGCCGGCAGGTCCGCCAAGAAGCTGCTGCACCGTTCGGCCCGGTGACCGACCCGCGATGAGGGGGCGCCGGGGGAACCGCCGGATCACCGGCCAGCGTGCGGCCACCGGACCGGACACCGGTGCCGACGCCGAGGTCGAGGTCGGCGGGGCGTCCGCAGTCGAGACCGGCTCGGGCGCCGCAACCGGGCAGCCCCCGGCAACGGTGATGGTGCCGGACCAGGCGATGCTGCGGGATCAGGCGGTGGCGGCCGTGCGAGCGGCCGACGGGCCGGGACAGGTCACCGAGCTGCCCCGACGTTCCTGGTTCGGGGTGCTGCGCCGCACGGTCCGCGAGTTCATGGACGACGACCTCCCCGACCGGGCGGCCGCGCTGACCTACTATTCCGTGCTCGCCGTCTTCCCCGCGCTGCTCGTGCTGGTGTCGCTGGTCGGGCTGCTCGGCAGGTCGACGACGGACCGCCTGCTCGACAACATCGAGCAGCTCACCCCCGGCGCCGCGCGCGACATCCTGCACAACGCCGTGAACGGGCTGCGCGACAGCGCCGGGTCCGGCGGGGTCGTCGCGATCGTCAGCCTGGCCGGCGCGTTGTGGTCCGCCTCGGGGTACATCGCCGCGTTCATCCGCGCCGCGAACGCCGTCTACGACATGCCGGAGGGCCGGCCCGTCTGGAAGATCGCCCCGCTGCGCCTGCTCATCACGATCACCCTGGTCGTGCTGCTCGCGGTCAGCTCGATGATCGTCGTGTTCAGCGGCGCGCTCGCCGAACAGGCGGGCACCGCGATCGGCCTGGGCCACGAGGCGATCACCGCCTGGTCGATCGCGAAGTGGCCGGTCCTCGTGCTGATCGTCACCGCCGTGATCGCGCTGTTGTACTGGAGCACACCCAACGTGCGGCCGCACGGCTTTCGCTGGCTGACGCCGGGCAGCGTGCTGGCCGTCGTGATCTGGCTGGTCGCGTCGGGGGCGTTCGCCTTCTACGTGGCCACGTTCGGGTCGTACAACAAGACCTACGGCACGCTCGCCGGCGTCATCGTGTTCCTGATATGGCTGTGGCTGTCGAACCTGGCGATCCTGCTCGGCCTGGAGCTCGACGCCGAGATCGCCCGGGCCCGGGCGATCGCCGCCGGCCTCGACGAGGGCGTCGAACCGTACGTGGAACCGCGCGACACCCGCGCCTGGCCGCGCCCACGCCGACGGGTCGCCCGCAACTGACGGGACTCGCGGGACTCGGCCGCCCGAGGACCAGTCGCCCGCACCTGACGGGGCAGGACCGCCGAGTACCAGTCGCAGACCCGGCTCGGGTGGCGGGCCGGCAGCGGCGGGCTAGGGGACGACGGTCACCGGCCACAGGCCGCTGCGGACCAGCCGGCTGGCCAGGGAGCCGATCAGTCGGTGCCCGGCGCTCTCGGACGCGCCGACGACGACCATGTCGGCCTGCACCTCGGCGGCGCTGCGCTTGATCCCGTCGAAGGGATCACCGGCGCGCACGAGGAACCGGATCGGCACGCCGAGCTCCTCGGAGCGTTCCTGGATCGACGAGCGCACCTCGGCGGCGATCGAGTCGATGACCTGTTGGACCGCCTCCCCGGCCGGGGCCGGGGACAGTGCAGCCCAGACCGACGGTGACGCCACGTACACGACGACGAGCCGGGACGCCTGCCGGCGGGCGAGCCCCGCCGCGAACGCCGCCGCGCGCATCGCCGTGCGGGAGCCGTCCACGCCGGCGAGGATCGCCCGCGGGCCGTCCGTGCCGAGTTCGAACCGCCCCGGCTGCCAGGCCGGCCCGAAGTCCTCGACCAGCATCACCGATGGCCCCACTTCAGCGCTCACACCTGCAGTCTTTCGCACCCCGACCGCGTCTGAACACCGGCCGGGCGCTGACAGCGCGGGCCGGTGGTCGGCGTCAGACGCAGGGCCACCTCAGGTGCTGGGCTGCCTCAGGTGCTGGGGGCTGCCTCAAGTGCAGGGCTGCCTCAGGTGCAGGGCTGGTGGTAGGGCATCGACGCGAACGCGTCGGCCCACTCGCCCGGCGTGATCCGGTTCGTCGGGCCGGCGCAGGCGGCGCGGGCGAGCCGGCCCGGGTCGGCCTCCCACAGCCGCAGGGTGCCGTCGTAGCCGGCGGACAGCACGACGCCGGTGCCGGCGACGAACGTGACCGTGCTGATCGGGCGGGTGTGCCCGTGCCACTGGGTCAGGGTGATCGGCGCGGCGGGGTCGGTCACGTCGAACAGGCGCACCGTCTCGTCGTCGCCGCCGGACGCCACGAGGGCGGGGGCGGCGCCGCGGGCCACGCTCGAGACCCCGCCAAGCTGCCCGGCGACGATCGCCTGTGGGACGGGACGGCCCGGGTCGCGCACGTCCCACAGGCGGACGGTGGCGTCGACGCCGCCGGTGACGAGCAGGCCGCCGTCACCGCTGAAGGTCACGGCGTGCACCGCGCGGGTGTGCCCGCGCAGGACCGCGCCCGGCGTGGGGTGGGCCGCGTCGCGGATGTCCCACAGCCGCACCGTGCCGTCCTCTCCGGCGAGGGCCAGGGTGCGGCCGGCGGGGGCGAACGCGACGGCGTACAGCCCGCCGGTGGACGTGTCGGCGCGGGAACGCTGGGTCGGGTTGGCGGGGTCGGTGACGTCCCACAGGGCGAGGACGCCGTCGGCCCCGGCGGAGGCGAGGGTGTTGCTGTCCGGGCTGAAGGCGACGGTGCGCACGGCGTCGGTGTGCAGCCTGGCGACGGACCAGCGATGGATGTTGGCCGGGTCGCGCACGTTCCACAGCCGCACCGCGCCGTCGGTGCCGCCGGAGGCGAGCAGGTCGCCGCCGCCGTTGAAGGCGAGCGCCCCGATCCAGCCGGTGCTCGTCACCGAGCCGAGCCGGACGAGCCTGGTGCGCCCGGCGACCTCCCACAGGGTGATGACGCCGTCGGTCCCGCCGGTGGCGACCCGGCTTCCGTCCGGGCTGACCGCCGCCGACAGCACAGCGCCGGGCCCGGCGTCGACGGTGGTGGGGGGGACGTCGGCGCCGAACAGGGCGATCATCGCGCTGCGGGTGGTCGGCGAGCTCGGCGCGGCGGTGTAGGCGGCGAGGGCCAGCCGGCGGGCGAGGCCGCTGTCGTCGTCCTGGAGCGTGATCGCGCGGGTCGCGACCGAGTCGGGCACGTTCGACGCTGCCGACCCGTTCCCACCGCGGCCGACGAGCACCACGATCAGGCCCGCGGCGACGGCGATGACCGCGACCGACGCCGCGATCAGCCACGGGCGGCC
>NZ_JAMQQF010000585.1 GCF_023716945.1 Frankia sp. AiPs1
GCCGCGGGCCGCGATCCCGGCCGCGGTACGACCGATGGTCGTCACCGGGGCGACGGCGGGCACCACGGCGGGGACCGGTGGTCCGGCCACGGCGGTGCGCCCGGCGGGGGCCGCTGAAGCGGGCAGTCCAGCATCCGGGAGACCCGCGTTCCCCGGATCGCCCGATCGGGCCGTACCCTCCAGGTCGAAGCGGACGGAAGGGAAGGACGGTCATGATCGTTGCGGTCATGGGGGCGGGACGGCTGGGCGGGGCGGTGCTGACCGGCCTGTTGGGCTCCGGGCATGCGGCCGGGGACGTCGTCGTGGCCGAGCGGGACGCGGGCCGGGCCGCCGAGATCGCGGCCCGCCACGGCGTCGAGGTGCACCCACCGACGGTCGCCGCGGCCAAGGCGGACGTGCTGCTCATCGTGGTCAAGCCGCAGGACGTCGCCGCGTTGTTGACCGAGATCGCCCCGGAGGTCTCGGCCGACACGCTGGTCGTGTCGCTCGCGGCCGGGGTCACCACGGCGGCGATCGAGCAGCGGCTGCCGTCGTCGCCGCCGGTGATCCGGGTGATGACGAACACCCCGCTGCTCGTCGGGGAGGCGATGTCGGCGATCTGCGGCGGCCGCAATGCCGCACCGGAGCATCTCGCTGCTGCGCAGGCGCTGCTCGAGCCGGTCGGACGGGTCGCCCAGGTCGCGGAGTCGCAGCTCGACGCGGTCACGGCGCTGTCCGGCAGCGGGCCGGCGTACTTCTTCTATCTGGTCGACGCGATGGTCGAGGCGGGCGTGCTGCTCGGCCTGCCGCGCCCGCTGGCCACGGAACTCGTCACCCAGACCGCGCTCGGCTCGGCCCGGATGCTGCGCGAGAGCGGCGAGCATCCCGCGCTGCTGCGGGAGGCGGTCACCTCGCCCGCGGGAACGACCGTAGCGGCGTTGCGGGAGATGGACCGGCGGGGGGTGCGTGCGGCGCTGATGGACGCGTTGGAGGCCGCTGGTGACCGCTCCCGGGAACTGGGCCGTTCGTAGTCGGGACACCGGGCGCGACGTGGTTGGTCTCCGCGGCGGGTAGGCTCGCCCGGTAACTTCCTCAACATAGATCGGTCGGGTACGTGGGCTCAGTCATCAAGAAGCGTCGCAAGCGGATGGCCAAGAAGAAGCACCGCAAACTGCTGAAGCGCACTCGCGTTCAGCGTCGTAACAAGAAGTAGGTTCCCGGCCCAAGGCCGGCGGGGGGGACAAGCCGGCGGCCGGTGGACGGTCGGCTGGGCCCACGTTCCCGCCGTCGGCGTCGTTTTGACGTTCCATCCCGTGTGTGGCGTACGGCTCCGATGCCTATGGGGCCTCGTCGTGTCGCTCTGCGTGCTTAAGCCATGACTCTGTGGCAGGCTTGCTCCGCTGGGGCGGCAGTGCGGCCGGCCCGCAGGCAGGGGGCCGGCATGACGGGATCGTGGATCAACTTTCTGTCCGACTACGGCGTCGACGACGCCTGCGTCGGGGTGTGCCACGGCGTGATCGCGCGGCACGCCCCGTCCGCGCGCGTTCTCGACGTTTGTCATTCGATCGCGCCCCAGGACGTGGGGCACGCGGCGATCACGCTCGCCGGGGCGGTCGGCTACCTGCCAGCCGGGATCCAGCTCGTCGTCGTCGAACGCCTCGACGCCGACGGTTACACCCGTGGAGTCGCGGTCCGCACCGCCGACGGCTCCGTGTTCGTGTGCCCGGACAACGGAGTGGCGTCCCTGGCCTGGGAAGCCCTGGGCGGGATCACGGACGTCCACGAGATCGCCAATCGGGAGCTGTGGCTGCCGGTGCCCACCGCAGTGTTCCGCGGCCGGGACGTCTATGCGCCGGTTGCGGCGCGGCTCGCGGCGGGCCTGGACCTGACGGACGTCGGTCCGCGGCTCGACGCGGCCTCGCTCACCCGGTTTCGGCCGCGGGCGTGCAGCGTCGACGACGATCACGTCCACGGCGAGGTCGTGTCCATCGACCATTTCGGCAATCTCTCGCTCAACGTGACCCGCATCGACCTGGAAGCGGCCGGCATTCTGCTCGGCGATCCGGTCGAGGTGCGGGCCGGCAACCGGCTCATGCGGCTGACCTTCACGCAGACCTACGGCGAGGTGCCGCGGGGCGGGGTCACCGTGTGCGAGGACGCCCTGCGCCGCGTGATGATCGCGGTGAACTGCGGCCGGGCCTCGGACGCGCTGCGGTTGCGTCGCCAGGACGCCGTCGTGATCGCACAGCTTCCCCGAGACCCCTCCGCCTTCCGCATCGTCCAGGATCTGCCGCTCCCCGCCTGACGATGTTCACCTGCTGTAGTCGACACGCCGGATAATCTCACGCTGCGCAGTGGACGGCGGAAGTGTGGGCGTACGATGACCGCGGCGGGGTCGCGTGCATCGTCCCCGACCGGGTACGGCCACCGGCGATCGGCGGTGGCCGACGGGTCAAATCCGGCCGGCCCGTGCGGCCCCGGCGCCGGAGGGGACGCCTGCGGGCGTTGCGGGGAGACTGCCATGAGACCACGCCGAGTGCTGGTTACCGGTGTCGCGCGGCCGCTGGGCGCCCAGGTGGCGACCGCCCTCGCCGCGGATCCCGCCATCGAGGCCGTGGTCGGGGTCGACACGGCGGCGCCCGACGCGGATCTCGGCCGCACCCGGTTCGTCCGAGCCGACATCCGGCACCCGTTGATCGCCAAGGTCATCTCCACCACCGAGGTTGACACGGTGCTGCATCTCAACGTCATCGCGACCCCGTTGGGGGCGGGTGGCCGGGCCGCGATGAAAGAGATCAACGTGATCGGCACGATGCAGCTCCTCGCCGCCTGCCAGAAGGCGAGGAGCGTCAGCCGGCTGGTCGTGAAGTCGACGACGTCGATCTACGGGTCCTCTCCGCGTGACCCGGCGCTGTTCACCGAGGACGCCGAGCCGCGATCCCTGCCCACCGGCGGCTACGCGAAGGACGCCGTCGAGGTCGAGGGCTACGTCCGCGGGTTCAGCCGGCGCCGTCCCGACATCGCGGTCACCGTGCTGCGCTTCACCAACATCCTCGGCCCGCAGGTGGACAGCCCGCTTGCCCGATATCTGGACCTGCCCGTGGTGCCGACGGTGCTCGGCTTCGACCCCCGCATCCAGCTACTGCACTCCGACGACGCCCTCGCCGTCCTCCTACGCGCGACCCGCGGCGACCACGCGGGCACGTTCAACGTCGCCGGAGACGGGGTGCTGCTGCTCTCCCAGGCGATCCGCCGGGCGGGCCGCCCCTTCCTGCCGGTGCCCTTCCCGGCGATCGGCGCTCTCGGCGGCGTGGCCCGCCGGCTGCGACTCGTCGACTTCTCCGCCGAGCAGCTCGACCTGCTCGCCCACGGGCGCGCGGTCGACACGGCCCGGCTGAAGACGGTCTTCGGCTACCGGCCCCGATACTCGACCGTGGAGACTTTCGACAACTTCGTCCGGTATCGCGACCTGCGGTTCACCATCGACCACGAGCTGGTGTCCCGCCTCGAGCACGGCCTGCTCGGCTCGCTGGGCCGGCGCCGGCTGGTGGGTTCGTCGTGACGCGTCCGACGGACGGGAGCGGCCAGTCACGGCGGCGGACGGGGGAAGGCGGAGCGCATGGCGGACCGTGACGAAGCCCGGGGGGACGCGCAGATCATCCCGCTGAACAGCGAGGACCGGGGGGGCACGGCGGACGGCGTTCGGCCGGCCCGCCGCGCC
>NZ_JAMQQF010000586.1 GCF_023716945.1 Frankia sp. AiPs1
GGCCTGGCGGGCCTGGCTGACCCGGCGGCCCCGGCCGTGGCACCCGCCGACGGCTCGTTGGCGGTGCGGGACCTGCGCTACGCCTACCTGCCCGGTCAGGAGGTGCTGCACGGGGTGAGCTTCGACGTCCCGGCGGGCGGGTCGGTGGCGCTGGTCGGCGGCAGCGGCGGCGGGAAGACGACGCTGGCGAAGCTGCTGGCCGGGGTGCACCCGCCGACCGCCGGGACGATTCGGGTCGGCGGCAGCGGCGGCGGCGGCACCGGGACGGACCCGCTCACCCTGCGCGCGACTGTCGCCCTGGTCACCCAGGAGGTCCACGTCTTCGCCGGCACCCTCGCGGAGGACCTCCGGCTCGCGGCGCCCCGGGCGAGCGAGGCGGAGCTGTGGAACGCGCTGGCCGCCGCCGGCGCGGCCGACTGGGTGGCCGCCCTGCCGGACGGGCTCGACACCGTCGTCGGGGACGGCGGCCTGGACCTCGATCCGGCGCGGGCGCAGCACCTGGCCCTGGCCCGCCTGCAGCTGGCGGACCCGGCGGTGGCGATCCTGGACGAGGCCACGGCGGAGGCGGGCAGCAGCGGCGCGCGGCAGCTGGAGGCGGCCGCCCAGCGGGTGCTGGCGGGCCGCACCTCGATCGTCGTGGCGCACCGGCTCAGCCAGGCCGCCGACGCCGACCTGATCCTCGTCCTCGACGACGGCCACGTCGTCGAGCGGGGCTCGCACGCCGACCTGCTGGCCGCGTCCGGCCGGTACGCCCAGCTCTGGCGCACCTGGTCGGCGCACCGATGCTGACGTCGACCGAGGTGCGGGGCGCCACGGCCGGCGGCGAGGCCGACCGGCACCGTCGTCTGCTCGTGCGCGGCGTCGGGTTCGTCGTCGCGTTGGGCGTCCTGGCCTGCGCCGTCGCGCTCAGTCTCGCCGTGGGCGCCAAGCAGATCGACCTGGGCACCGTCTGGCATGCGCTCGGCCACGACGACGGCAGCGACGACGCGTTCATCGTCCGCGAGCTGCGGCTGCCGCGCACAGTGCTCGGCGTGCTGGTCGGCCTCGCCCTGGGGCTGGCCGGGGCGGTCATCCAGGGACTGACCCGCAACCCGCTGGGCGATCCCGGCCTGCTGGGCCTGGAGACCGGGGCCTCGGCGGCGGTCGTCGTCGCCATCGCGATCCTGGGGGTCTCCACCCCGGCGGGCTACGTGTGGTTCGCGCTGGCGGGCACCGCGGCGACCGCCGTGGTGGTCCACACGCTCGGCTCGCTCGGCCGGGCCGCGTCGCCCGAGCGCATGGTGCTCGCCGGCGCCGCGGTCAGCGCCGCGCTGACCGCCTTCATCGGGTCCATCCTCCTGATCGACGGGCAGGCGTTCGACCGCTACCGGTTCTGGGCCGTCGGATCGCTCGCGGGGCGGCCGATGACCATCGTCTGGGAGGTCGGTCCCTTCGCCGTGGTGGGCGCGCTGCTGGCCCTCGGCCTCGGCTCGAGCCTCAACGCGCTGGCGCTGGGGGAGGAGACCGGGCGGGCGCTGGGCGTCCGGGTCGGGACCGTCCGGGCCGTCGCCGCGCTCGCGGTGACGCTGACGTCCGGCGCGGCCACCGCCATCGCGGGGCCGATCGGGTTCGTGGGACTGGCCGTGCCGCACGCCGCCCGCCTGGTCACCGGCCCGGACAACCGCTGGGTGCTGGCCTACTCCGCGGTGCTGGCGCCCAGCCTGGTGCTGCTGGCCGACGTGATCGGCCGGGTCGTCGTGGCCCCGAGCGAGCTGGAGGCGGGGATCGTCACCGCACTCGTCGGAGCCCCGGTCCTGATCGCCCTGTGCCGCCGCCGGACCGTGGCGCTGTGAGGGGCACGCACATGGTCGTCGCCGACACCGGATCGCCGCCGTCGCCGTCGCCGCCGTCGCCGTCGCCGCCGTCGCCGCCGCCGGTTCCGCCGGTTCCGCCGGTTCCGTGGCGGGCCGTGCGCCTGCTGTCCGGCCGCGTCTCGATCCGGGTCCGACCGCGGGCCGTCGTGGTCGGTGTCGTGCTGGCGGCACTGGTGGTGGTCGTCGGCATCTGGACGTTGATGACCGGCGAGTACCCGGCGACGGTGGGCGAGGTGCTACGCACCCTGTTCGGCGAGGGTCCGCCGGGCGTGGAGATCATCGTGACGAGGTTCCGGCTGCCCCGGCTGGTGATCGGCATCGGGGTGGGCGCGGCGCTCGGCGTGGCCGGAGCGCTCTTCCAGAGCCTGTCCCGCAACCCGCTCGGCAGCCCCGACATCATCGGTTTCACGACGGGGTCGGCGACGGGCGCGCTCCTGGTCATCCTGGTCTTCCCCGGCAGTCCGATCGGCACCCCGGCCGGCGCGATCCTCGGCGGGCTCGTGACGGCGTTGCTCGTGTACGCCCTCGCCTACCGCCGCGGCATGCAGGGGACCCGGCTGATCCTCGTCGGGATCGGGGTGTCCGCGGTCGCCGAGGCGGTGAACTCCTACCTGCTCAGCCGATCCTCGCTCGACGCCGCGCAGGAGGCCCAGCGCTGGCTGGTCGGCAGCCTCAACGGCCGGAGCTGGGAATACGCGTGGCCGCTGTGGGCGGCGCTGGCCGTCCTGCTGCCGATCACCCTGGTGCTCGCCCGCCGGATCGAGATCGTGGAGCTGGGGGACGATCTCGCGCTCGCGTTGGGGATCCCGGTCGAGCGGGTGCGCCTGTCGCTGGTGGTCTGCGGGGTGGCCCTGACCGCGGTGGCCACGGCAGCGGCGGGCCCGATCGCCTTCGTGGCGCTGGCCGCGCCGCAGATAGCCCGTCGGCTGGTGCGGGCCGGGACGACGTCCCTGGTGACCGCCGCGCTGACGGGCTCGCTGATCATGGTGGCCGCGGACTTCGCCGGACAGCGGCTGCCGCACCCGATCCAGATGCCCGTCGGGCTCAGCACCGGCGCGATCGGCGGTCTCTATCTGATCTGGCTGCTCAGCGGAGAGCTACGCCGGGGCTGAGCCGGTCGCCGCGCGCCGAGAACGTGGGAATTTCGGCGGCTGGCGGGGGTAGACGAACGTGGCAATTTTAGGTAAACCTAACTTAAGGTAAACGGCGACGACGTCGCGGGCTGAGATCCAAGGAGACGGCACCCCATGTCGACCAACCCGTTCGATGACGAAAAGGGCAGCTTCTTCGTCCTGACCAACGCCGAGGGTCAGCACTCGCTGTGGCCGACATTCGCGCCCGTGCCAGCTGGGTGGACGAGTGTGCACGGCGCCGCGAGCCGGTCGTCCTGCCTGGAGTACGTCGAGGCCCACTGGACGGATCTGCGCCCGGCGAGCCTGATCACCCGGATGGAGTCCGACCGCGTGGCGGCGGACAGTCTGGCCACGCAGGGTAATCACGGCGGTGTCGAGTCCGGCGCACCGCGATGACGGCGCCGGTGATCTACCACGAACGGACGGTGCCGTTCGCCGGCGATCCGCTGGCGGCGGCGGCGCGGTTCGCCCGCCACGCCGCGGCGCCGGTGAGCGTCTACGAGCACGACGGCGTCTGGCTGTGCGGCTCGGGCGTCCTGGCCGAGATCGTCCTGTCCTGGGACGAGATCCGGTACCGCGTCGGCGGGCAGGACTGGCGGGTCGAGGCGGTCGACGGCCCTGCGTTGCGCGTCCTGGCCCGGGTCCTGGCCGGCCTGCCGGTCGCCGACTGGCGGGCCTGCGGCTGGGCCGGCTTCGAGCTCGGCCCCCGGG
>NZ_JAMQQF010000587.1 GCF_023716945.1 Frankia sp. AiPs1
CGGACATACCGCCCGGCTCGCAGCCGCGGCGCGCCAGGCGTCATCCGGACGCCGCCGCGGGGGGCGGGGGGGCGTTACCGCCCCGCCACGCCCCGCGCCCCCTGCGGGCCCCGTCGCGGCAGATCGCGCCGCGGCGACCGCACTGCGCCGCGCCTTCCGTCGTCACGCCGCCGGAGTGACGATCGTGACGATGGGCGGCGCGCAGGGCCCGGTGGGGTTCACCGCGACGTCGGTGGCGTCGCTGTCGCAGAGCCCGCCGCTGGTGTCGCTGTCGCTGTCGGCGGGTTCGTCGATCGTGCCGACCCTGCAGGTGGTGGACACCCTGGTCGTGCACCTGCTCTCCCACGACCAGCACGACCTGGCCGCCCGGTTCGCGGCAGTGGGCGCCGACCGGTTCGCCGCGCCGACGCGATGGCGACGGCTGGGCACCGGCGAACCGCTGCTCACCGACGTCGCGGTCTGGCTGCGCTGCCGGATTCGGCAGCGGATCCCCGCAGGCGACCACTGGCTGGTGGTGGCCGAGGTGGTCGAGAGCCGGGCGGAACGGTCCGTCGCACCGCTGGTCTACCACGACGGCGGCTATGGCACGTTCGTCGGACCTGCCACCGGCATTCCCGCCATCGAGGCCGCCACTCCCCCGGCGCCGGGAGGCCGGGGCGGTGGCGACGGCGACGGCCGAGCGGGCGACGGCGGGAATGCCGGCAACGGGAATGCCAGCAACGGGAATGCCAGCGGCGGGAGTGCCAGCGGCGGCCCGCCCGCCCCGGAGGAGGGCGATCTGGGCATCCGCGCACGTCAGGCGATCCGCCCAGGCGGGTCGGGTCGGCCGATGTCGACGAAGAACGGGCGATGACGGCGTGTCTGCCCGACGGCGGGCACCGTCCCACCCCGCGCTCGCGCTCTTCGTCCGTTTCGCGGCCGCCAGCTCCACCTTCATGAGCATTTAGAGTTTGCCGGCGAGTCGTCAACGGCGTTGATTATCTTGTCCTTGGTGGGGTGCGATCCTTCCGGCCGCGCCGGTCCGGATCCGCCAGGGGTACCAACCGGCGCTCCCCCAGGGCGGTGAGCACGGCCAACGGGCGGGTGGCCAGCGTGAACAGGGCAGCCAGCGCCGGGCGACGCTCGCGGACCAGCGCGGGGCCGATCCGGGCCATCACGGCGGTGAGCCCCGGCAGCGGGCGACCGAACAGGGTCACCTCGGCGATCTGGTCCTCGGCGTCGAGGCGGAGCAACTGCGCCTCCTCGAACTCCTGGCCTGCGCAGCGGCCGCGGTAGAACAACGCCCGCGTCCGGCCGTCCGGGTCGGTGACGACGGTGTGGTAGTCGATCGCGTCGATGACGTCGAAGGCGGCCTGCAGCATCTCCTGCGCCCGCGCCCGTCCGTGGAAGCGGAAGGCAGCGGTCAGCGGCGAGATGACGACGACGTCCTGCGCCAGGCAGGCCGCCGCCGCGGCACTGTCGAGGGCCTCGCCGGCGCGCCGCCAGCGCTCGACGACGTCAGCGGGCTCGACGACGTCAGCGGGCTCGACGGGGACTGCGGGCTCGACGACGTCAGCGGGCTCGACGACGTCAGCGGGCTCGACGGGGACTGCGGGCTCGACGACGTCAGCGGGCTCGACGGGCTCGACGGGCTCGACGGGGACGGCGGGGACGGCGGGCTCGTTGCGGTTCGCTGGCTCGCAGGGGTCGGCTGGCATGCGGTGTGTCCTCTCTGGGTCGGCCGGACCGGACCGTCCGCTTGTGCGGCCGCTCATCGGTCCCTCTCCGGTGCCCGATGACGGGACGTGATGTCCATCGGCGCCCGTCTCGCCGCCGGACGGCCCGCGGCGTCGCCCGGCGAGCAGGCGTGCCTGGGACCGGAGCCACGTGGTTGTTCTGTAGGGACATAGCAGGCGCCAAACCCTCCAGAGCGACCAGGTGGGCGCTCTGGCACGCATCCGCCCCCGGCCCACCCACCAGCCCCGCCTCGGTTCACAACGCACCTCAGCGACGCCGGGGCATCACGCAACGTGGTCGCCCCCCCGAGGAGGGGACCCCTGTCACCCCGCGGGTAACGGAGTTGACCGGCCGACGGATCCGCTGCCCCACGCGGGGCGACCCGCCCGTTCGGGGGCCCTCGGTAGGCCCGGCCGGGCGCCATCGCCGAAGGCCGGCACAGCCGTCCTCACCTGCCGTCCCCTTCTCCGTGGCCGGCGGCGGCTGGCGCAATCGGGCTACTCCCT
Source organism: Frankia sp. AiPs1 (assembly GCF_023716945.1). Taxonomy (GTDB): domain Bacteria; phylum Actinomycetota; class Actinomycetes; order Frankiales; family Frankiaceae; genus Frankia. The sequence goes on from NZ_JAMQQF010000587.1 coordinate 2,223, forward strand.
TTCCGTGAGCTCTTTCCGGTAGTCGCTTTCAGTCTTCATCGTCGGTCCATCGCGGACCAACAACCGGCGCACGGCGCACGGCGACGGGCCGAAATCCGAGAATCTCGTTGATTACAGCGCGAAAAGGCTCCGTTCGGCCCGTGCGGACGGCACTTGACACGCCTTCATGGAGAAGAAGGTTGTGCCACCAAGGGCGCGACTTTGATCGCAGTTCTGACCGAGGGTCGCCCTGGACGTCCTTCGTATCGCTCCCCACCGCGGGGTACCCCGTTCGTCGGCGATGCCAGATCGACCGCTCTGAGCTGGCATTTCACCCCGGATGGCTGGTGAAGTACGCCCAGTCGGCCTCGCCCCACACTCCGAGCAAGGCCGCATGCACGCGTGTGAATCTTCTCGAGTCGGAGCAGTGGGGAGCCCAATCTTCGTCCCGAGCCTGCCGCGGTAAGGTGCAAATGCCCAGATTTCTGGATGACGTCGCCGGGAGCTCAAAGTAATGCAATGGATCACACGCTCTCATCTGAGAGCGGGCGCTCGAACGATCGGCGCCGTGGCGGCGACGGGATGTCTGACGTTGGGTCTGCCCGGCGTGGCGTCAGCGACCCCAACGCCGAACAAGGATGCCGGACTGGTGACGCTGGTTCAGGGGCTGCCGGATATGAAGGCGGACGTCACCATGGACGGGCAAACCCTGATCAAGGACCTGGTGGCTAAACAGGTCGCCGACCCAAAGCCACTGGTCGCCGGGGACCACCGCGTCGAGATCCGGCCTGTCGGCCAGTCGGCGAGCACGCCGCCGTCGGCAGCCGCCGACGTCGCCATCCACCCGGGCACCCGACTCTCGGTCGCGGTGGGCCTTGACGGCGCGGGCAAGCCACTGGCGCGGGTCTATGACGACAGCACCAGCCAGGCCTGGCCGGCCAACACGTCGGCGATCGTCGTCCGCGACGTCGCGGCGCTGGCAGCCGGCCAGATCAAGATCGACGGCAAGTATGTCGGCGACGTGCCGAAGACCGGTCAGGTCGTCCAGGTCTTCCCGCCCGTCTCGCCTGAGGTTGCCGTCAACGTCGTCCCCTGCCTCATCACCGGCAAGACCAAGGACGGCCTGCCCTGCGTCTACGTCGGTCCGCCCGTCGTCGACGTGCCTGACGTCGGCGGCGTCGGTGTCGGCGGCGTGCCCGACAAGGACAAGCCCTGCGTCACCGGCGTGCCGGACAAGGACAAGGTCTGTGTCGGCGGCGTGCCCGGGACAGGGGGCGTCCCCGGCACCGGCGGTGTGCCGGGTACCGGCGGTGTCCCCTGCATCACCGACGTGCCGGACAAGGACAAGGACAAGTCCTGCGTCGGCGGCGTGCCCGGCGGCGGAGTTCCCGGCGGCGGCACCCCGGGCGGCGGAGTTCCCGGCACCGGCACGCCCGGCGGCGGCACGCCAGGCGGGGGCACTCCCGGCGGCGGCACCCCAGGCGGGGGCACTCC
>NZ_JAMQQF010000588.1 GCF_023716945.1 Frankia sp. AiPs1
ATCGACGCCGAGGTGTGGCGGCTGCCGCTGGCCGCGGCCGGCGGCTTCCTGCTCACCGTGCCGTCGCCGCTGGCGATCGGGACCCTCGACCTCGCCGGCGGCCCCACCCTGGGCTTCCTGTGCGAGTCGGCGGCGGTGGCGGGCGCGCTGGACATCACGGCCCTCGGCGGCTGGCGCCCGTATCTGGGCCAACCCCGGACGGCGACAGCACCCTCACAGGTACCGTAGGGGGGTACTGGTCATCGTGGGGGAAGGCGCTGCGGATGCACGGCTACACCAACACCAAGGACGAGTACACCGCCCGGTTGCGCCGGATCGAGGGGCAGGTCCGCGGCCTGCAACGCATGATCGCCGAGGACAAGTACTGCATCGACATCCTGACCCAGGTCTCGGCCGCGACCCGAGCCCTGCAGTCGGTCGCCCTCGGCCTGCTGGAGGACCATCTCGCGCACTGCGTGGCCCACGCGGCAGCGGAGGGCGGCCCCGTCGCCGACGAGAAGCTGCGGGAGGCGTCCGCCGCGATCGCCCGGCTCATCCGGTCCTGACGTCCTCCCCCGCCTGGCCGTGAGCCGCGGCAGCATCCACGCCGAGACCCCGTGCGGGCCCCATGCCAGGTACCTGCCGGGGCCCCACGTCAGGTACCTGCCGGCCTGGGACTGACCGCCCGGAGCCCCAGCGCGGGGGCGTTCCCCGGCGGTCAGCCGTTCGGCTGACCGCGATCACCCAACGCGTCCACCAGGTTCGACAGCGCGGGCAGCGCGGTGAGGATGGCCGTCCGGTCGGCTTCGACCAGCCGGGCCAGGGCCGCGCCGAGGCGTCGCTCATGGGCACGCTGCCAGCCGGACAGGGCCGCGGCCCCGGCCGGGGTGAGCCGCAGCAGCGCCGCCCGCCGGTCCGCGGGGTCGCGCTCACGGTGCAGGTAGCCGGCGTCGGCGAGCTGCTGCACCAGCGTCGAGACGCTGTTCGGGGCGAGCCGCAGACGCCCGGCGAGTTCACCGACGCGGGTACCGTCCGCCTCGGCCAGGCACTGCAGGAGCTCGACCTGCGCCATCGGCAGGGCCTCCCACGAGTACTCGGTGCGGATGCTGGCCCGCAGCACCCGGCGCAACCGGGTGACGACCTCGGTGAGTCGGCGCACGTCCCAGTCGGGACCGGACGCGGCCCCACCAGCCGTCGGCGGGGGCAGGACGGTCGGGTCCTCGGCGACCCCGGGCTCGCCAGAACGTCCGGTCATCGGGTCCGCGGCGTGGCGACCCCGCCGTTCACGGCGAGGTGGAAACGCCGCTCCATCATGGTTGCCATTGTTGTTGTCCGTTCCACGCCGACGACACCACCGGTAACCGGGACCTCGATCCCGCAGGTTACGCCCCGCGGTGCGGGCGGCGGCGCATCGCGACCATGGATCGGCCCACACCGGGACCCGTGGTGGCCGCGAGGTAGCGTCGACAGGGTGACGGACGCCGTCCCACCGGCCACGGGTGCCGGCCGCGCGGGCAGGTCCGCCGCGACGTCGGGCGCGGCGGCATCGCTACCGCCGACCGTCGGCGCGGTGGATCCGGCGGCGCGCGCCGATCGGATCTGGCTGGACGAGCGGTCCTGGGTCGACGTCACCCCCGGTTGGCTGCGCGGCGCCGACGAGCTGTACGAGGCGATGCGATCGGGCCTGCCCTGGCGGCAGGGCGCTATGTGGCGCTACGAGCGCCAGGTCACCGAGCCGCGGTTGACCGCGTGGGTCCCCCGCGGCGCGCCGGTACCCTTCCCCGCCCTACTGGACGCCTATCGGGCGCTGCGACGCACCTACAAAGTCGAGTTCGACGGGTTCGGCATGTCCCTGTATCGGGACGGCTCCGATGGCGTCGGCTTTCACCGCGACCGCGAGATGCGCTGGCTGGACGACACGATCATCGCGATTCTCACCCTGGGCGCGCGGCGGCCGTTCCTGGTGAAGTCCCGCCATCTGCCACCGGGCCGACGGCTGCTCAACGATCCGCAGGCGCCGGGCGGGCGCGACCTGTCCCCCGCCGGCGGGGATCTGATCGTGCTGGGCGGCCGCGCCCAGGCCGACTGGCTGCATGCGGTGCCCCGGGTGCACGGGCACGTCGGCGCCCGCATCTCCGTGCAGTGGCGCTGGACCTCCCGGGCCGGCCGGCCAGAACAGGGGCCCGGCTACGGCGCGGCCCGCCACTTCGACCGTTAGCCCCGGCCGCGCCATCCCCCGGCGGGTTCAGTCGCAGGGCGGGTTCAGGCACAGTGTGGGTTCAGTCGCAGGGCGGGTTCAGCCGCAGGGCGGGTTCAGCCGCAGGGCGGGTTCAGCCGCAGGGCGGGTCGTAGCGACGGTGACCGAGCTGGCTGCGCCACTGTTCGCGGCTGATGCGGTCGCCGACCCGGGCGCACACCTCGTCCTGAGCCGCGAGCAGGTCGAGCTGCCAGAGCCGGACACCGTCCCCGACCGCGGCCGCCAGGGCACCGTCGGGCCCGGCGAGGCCGAGAGCGGTCACGCCGGTGGTGGCGCCGACCGGCAGAACGCCCCGGCGCACCGGCTGGGACGGCGCGGACACGTCCCACAGCGTGATCTGACCGCCCGCGCCGCCGACGACGAGCACGTGGCCGTCCGCGGACAACGCGAGGGCCCCGGGCACGTCCGCAGCGGCGGCGGGGGCCGGTCCGGAAGCGGGGGCCGGTCCGGGAGCGATGGACGCCAACCGGCGCAGGCCCCGCGGATCACCAAGCCCGAAGATCTCCGTCTGGGTGCCGCGGGAGGTCGTGGTGGTCGCCGCGAACCAGCGTCCACCCGGGCTGACGACGATCGCCCGGACGTCGGCCGCGGCGGTGCGCTCGGCCCGGCTGCGCGGTTTCCACGGGTCGGTGACGTCCCACACGGCGAGGTGACCCGGGCCGCCGAGCACGAGCGAACGCCCGTCCGGGGTGAAGACCACGTTGGTGACGGCCGCCGGTTCTGTCAGCACGGCGAGGGCACGCGGCGAACGTGGTCGGCTGACATCCCACAGCCGGACCGTCCGATCCGTCCCCGCCGAGGCGAGCGTCCGGCCGTCCGCGCTGACGGCGACGGCCGTCCCGGCGCCGACGTGACCATGCAGGTCCGCCAGTGGCGCGACCTCGGCCGCAGCGGTACGCACCTGGTCCGGCGCGCCGTCGTCGACCAGCCGCGGCGGGCTGAGCTGCCACAACCGGAGCACGCCGTCCGCCCCGGCCGTCACCACGGTCTGCGGTACCGGGGCGGTAGCGGACGCGGACGGGTGCGGCGCGATCGTGACGGCCCGCAGCGCCGACCCCGCCGACCGCGGGGCGCTGTCGGCGGCACGACTGCCGGAGCCGGCGGCGAGCTGCGCACGGCCGGTCGCGGTCGCCGTGGCGTCCGCGGTCAGATCGCCGACCCGGTGTATCCGGGCGGGATCGGCGATGTCCCAGACCGACCCGCCGGCATCGCCGACCGCGATCAGGTAGCGGCCGTCCGAGGTGACCCGCAGGCCACGGATGGTTCCGGTCGACGCGACGATCTGCCGGACGCTCGCCTCGACCAGTGCCTGGGCGGCCAGCGCGGTCGGCTCGAGCCGGTACGCGGCGACGGCGAGCTGCCCGGCGAGGTTCGGCTCCCGGTCGAGCAGGCGGATCGCGGCTCCGGCGGCACCGCGGGACGTCGCCGCGCCGCCGCGGTCGCGCACGGCTG
>NZ_JAMQQF010000589.1 GCF_023716945.1 Frankia sp. AiPs1
CCCCCCCCCCCCCCCCCGCCGTGGGCCTGCCGGCAGGCCCGGCTGGGCGGCCCGCTACTGGTTCGGCGGGATCGCGATGTCGACGACCTGGGCGTTGCCCGGGAACGAGCCGTGGACGCGGACCCGCCCGGTCAGCAGGTCGATCTCGGCCAGCCGGTAGGAGGTCCCGACCGGCAGGGTCGCGAACGCCTGGTTGTCGACCGCCCGGCCGTTCGACCGCCGGGTGAAGATGTCGAAGCCGGCGTTGCCGGTGACGGGCAGGCCGAGCTGCCCGGTCGGGACGAGCTCGCCGGAGTTGGCCGGCGAATCGACGTCCACCTGGCCGAGAATGGTGTTGATGTTGAACAGGGTGGTCGACGTCGACGGGTCCAGGTCGTTGTTGGTGTAGGCGGCACCGGTCAGGCCGGGCGCCGCGATGCCTGCCGGCGGGTAGTGCAGCGGCGTGTCGACGGCCGTGGTGCCGATCGGCGGGGTGCCGACCGGATCGTCGATGTTGTGCCGCAGGTTCTGGCCGGCGTTGCTGATGATGCGCAGCCGGTTGGCCGCCGGGTTGAAGTCGACGCCGAAGGCAGTGCCGCTGAGCGCCACCGTGAGGTGAGACACCAGGGTTGCGACCGCGGTGGAAGTGTTGATCACATAGATGCCGCCGAGGTTGCCGACGCCGTAGAGCCGGCCGTTCTGCACCCGGTAGTCGATCCCGATGAGGCTCGTGTCGCCGCCGACGAGGCCGGTGACCTGGCCGATCCGCGTCAGATGGGAGGGCGAGTCGACGTCGAAGTGGACCAGCCGGCCCGTGGTCGTCAGGCCGACCGCCCGCAGGCCGTCGAACAGCGCCGGGCGCTGTTCGACGGCTGAGGCACCCGCGGCTGCGGGAGCGGCGCTCGCCGCCCCGGCCAGGCCGGGGAGGGCGGCGACGATTCCGGCGGCCAGTGCGGCGGTGAGTGCTGCCGCGCGTGCCGGGGAATGTCTTCTACTCACGAGAGTCTCCTTCTGAACGTCGGTTTGAGGCGGAAGGCCGCGATCCTCGTCACCCCACGTGACCACCACCCGGCCGCAGTAGATGCTTAGCGTTACCTGAAATCAACGATGTGCAGGATCGGCGGTTTGCCGCCAAACCGGGGTGGGCGGCGCCGGCACGGCGACCGCACGCGGATCGCCGTCGCCCGACCATCACTGCGCGCTGCGTGAGATAACCGAGTTGGCGCCGACGGTCGACAGGAGGTCATCACATGCCCACGCGTCGCGCCCCGAAGCCGGGACTGCGCAAGAAGCCGAACATTCTCCGCGAACGCGGGATCACCTACGTCGATTACAAGGACATCGCCCTGCTGCGCCAATTCATTTCGGACCGGGGCAAGATCCGGGCACGACGGATCACCGGACTGACTCCCCGCCAGCACCGAGAGGTGACTCGGGCGATCAAGAACGCCCGGGAGATGGCGCTGTTGCCCTATCCCGGCCCCGCCGTGACCCGGAGCCGCTGAGCGCGCCGTACCGCTGCGCACCCGCACCGCACACACGCACCCCCCGCACGCACCCCCGCCGCACGCGCCCGCGGCACTGCACACACCACTACTGCACCGCGCCCGTCGCCGGCAGCGCGCCTTCCAGGTTCTTCCGATGGCCCGAAGGTGCCAGCAGTCCGCCTGCGGTCCGGTCCACGACGGCATCCGCACCGCCGGGCGACCGCTATGCGGGGAATCCACGAGACGGCGCCGCGGCGTCGCCATATCGGCCAGATGCCACCAAATCGTCACTAATGCTCCGGGCAAACGGGGCATTCCGGGAAGGTGGCGGCGAATCTAGGCCGTTCGCGCATATGCAGGACCGCCGCCTCTGGCGAAACCGCTCCCTTGTCCCGGGATGGTTCCGGACAGTTCCGGGGACCATCCGGGGACAACAGTGCCCCATCCCTGCCACTAGGGGTAAATCATCCCGCTCAATGCTGGTTGCTGGCCGTCTGCGAGCCGTGAATGCGCGCCTAGGCTGTCCGACATCGCCGCCGACCCGGGCCGGCGGCCGCCGGTGACCTGGGCACCTCGTCCACAACAGGCCGAATCGGCGCGGTCCTACCAGCCGGATCATCGTGGTCCACCGGCGGGACCGGCCAGATTCACCGGTGACACAGACGAGACCAGCGACACAGGCGACACAGGCGAGACCGGGGGGTCGAGACCGTGGCAGTCACGTATCTGAGCCGACGCATGTCCCACCCCGAACGCGCCCACGGCCCGCGGCGCGCCATCGGCGGCCATCCGGACCATCCCCGCGCGCTCGCCACCAGCCGCTGACGAGGACCGCCTCATGCCGACACATGCCTCGCCCGTCCGCCGCGGTCCCCGTGCCCTGACCGACCAGACGCCCGTCGTCCTGCTGATCGCCGTGCTGGCCGTCGTTGGCGCGGGGGCGTGGGCGAACGCCGCGACCGCCGGTCCGGATCGGCCGCCGGTGATCGTATCCGCGGTGGTGGCCACCGCCGTCGTGCTGCTCACCGTCGCGCTCGCGCTCGGCCGCGGTCGGGCCGTGCGCCGGTTGCGCAGCCAGGTCACCGACCTGGAGAACCGGCTCGCGGGCGCGCAGGTACAGGTCCAAACGCAGAACACCCGCGCCGCCCAGCTCGCCGACCAGATTCTGCCTGCGGTCGTCAAGCGGCTGCGTGACGGTGCCTCACCCGAGGTCGCGCTCGCCGAGATAGCCGAGATAGCCGAGATCACTGAAATGGCCGAAATCGGCGCCGCAGGCACCACCGACCCGCGCCTCCCCCGCGGAACCGACCCAGCCGAATGGATCGACCCGGCCGGCCGGCCGGCCATCGTCCAGGAGACGGGCGTCGTCGGGGACGCCGCCGCGAGCTGGGGTGTCGGCGACGAGGACCGCGAGGCCCGGGAGACACACCGGCGCATCCTGCGCACGCTTGCGACGGAGATCGGTCGTGGCGAACGGATGCGCGCCGCCGCGATGTCCGCCTGCGCCAACGCGGCCGGCCGGGTGCAGGCCCTGGCGACGAGCATGCTCGCGGACCTGCGCGAGATGGAGGAGCGCCACGACGAGGAGGTCTTCGGCGATCTGCTCCGCCTGGACCACGCGACCGCGCAGGCGGGCCGACTGGCGGACAGCATCGCTGTGCTGACCGGCGCCCGCACCGGGCGACGATGGACCAAGCCCATCGTGATGGAGAGCATCCTGCGCGGCGCGGTCGGCCGGATCAGCGCCTACCAGCGGGTCCGCCTGCACTCGACGAGCACGGTCGCGGTCGCCGGCTACGCCGCGGAGGGCGTCATGCACGCCCTCGCCGAGCTGATGGACAACGCGACCAGCTTCTCGCCTCCGTCGGAGGAGGTGCACGTCTACGTGGAAGAGGTCCAGGCCGGCATCGTCGTGACGATCGAGGACGGCGGCCTGGTCATGGGGCCCGCCGCGCTGCGCCGTGCCGAGGCTGCGGTCTCGGCGGAGCCGCTGGATCTGACCACGCTGTCCGGCACCCGCCTGGGCCTGGCCGTCGTCGGCGTGCTTGCCCGCAAGCACGGTCTGACGGTGTCGTTCCGGCCGTCCTCGCGCGGTGGCACCGGCGTCGTGGTGATGATTCCCCGCCGGCTCATCACCCAGCCGCGGCCGAACCCCGCCGCAGCCAGGCTGCCAGCAGACAAGATCGCCGGGGCGGCCGCGGCCGCCCCGGGCGCGGCGG
>NZ_JAMQQF010000058.1 GCF_023716945.1 Frankia sp. AiPs1
CGCCGGGACCGCGCGGCGGCCGCCTGTCGAGCCTTGGCCAGCCGCTCCAGCTCGGCGAAGCGCGACTCCAGCCGCTGCAACAGCCCGTGCTGCTCGTCGGCCGCAGCCTCGATGGTCCGCTTGCGCTCGGCGAGATCCGTGGTGATCTTCTTCTTGTCCGCGAGGGCCGCGTCGGCGCTTTGCCGGGCCTCGGTGAGATCCCGCCGCGCCAGCCGCAGGCCGGTGTCCGCGACCTGCTGCCGGCGAGCCAGGGCATCGACGGCGCCCACCCGGTCCAGGGCACGGCGGGGATCGCCGGTCAGCAGCAGGGACAGCTGGGCGAAGCCCCCCGCCCGGTCCGCCGACACGGCGAGGCCCCGGTGCTGATCCGCGGCCTCGCGCACCGCCCGGTCGACCCGGTCGACCCGGTCGGCGGCGTCCTTGGCGGCCCGATCCGCCGCGGCGAGCCGGATCCGTCCGGCGTTGAAGGCCTCGGCGGCACTCGCAGCCAATTGCACCGATTTATTGAGCTTTGATGATGTACGTCCGATTTCAGCTTCCAGGTCGGCGAGGCTCGGCGACTTCGACGCAGCAGCCGACGACGCGGGCACCGCCCAGGCAGAGCCCGCCGGGGCGCCGATCGTCGCCGGACCGGCGAACAGAATGCCGGCCAGGCCAAGTACAAAGAGGCCTACGACTTTCGGGCCAGCGACGTTGTCGCGGGCTTCTTTGCCCGCTGCGACTTTCGGGCCGCCGCGGCGCGTGCTCGGCAGACTCGGTCGTTGTCTGGGGATGGGCAGGACCGGCTCGGCGCATCCGCCGAGATCAGTGACGCCATTCGGGTCGATGGGGACGCGCCGACCGGCGGCGTTGCCGTGGCGGGTCTCGGGGTTCGGTTCGCCGACGCTATGCCAGCCCTCCGTAGGGACACTGCTCACACCGCCGGACGGTAACTGTACGCAGTTATACAGTCACGGAAGCACGCCGATCCGGTCGGAGAGTCTCCGCGCGCCCACCGCTAGGCGACCGAAACGGGCCACAGCCCGCCCAATTTAGCGATTTCACACGCCAGAAACAGCTAAGACACAGGTCGGGAACAGATCTTATCGACTCTTCGGGACCGAGGATCCGGGACAAGCGCAGCGTGGCCGGGGACCGGGTGAGCGCAGTCCGCGCACCGCGCGGGGGGATGACAGGAGAGACATGGTCAAAATGGATACGGGCGATACCGCATGGATGCTCATCAGTTCCGCGATCGTGCTGTTTATGACGCCCGGACTGGCGTTCTTCTACGGCGGCATGGTCCGGGCGAAGAACGTCCTCGGCATGATCATGCAGAACTTCTTCTGCATCGGCATCGTCACACTCGTGTGGTCGGTCGTGGGCTTCAGCGTCGCCTTTGGGGCGGGCAACGGCTTCTGGGGCGGATTCCACTTCTTCGCACTGCAGCACCTGTCCGAGGGCGACAGTAATATCCCCTATGTCGTGTTCGTGGCCTTCCAGCTCATGTTCGCGATCATCACTCCCGCGCTCATCACCGGCTCCATCGCCGACCGGATGAAATTCAGCGCCTTCGCGGTCTTCGTGCCGCTGTGGTCGGTGCTGGTCTACTCGCCGATCGCCCACTGGGTGTGGTCGGCCAACGGCTGGCTGTTCAAGCGCGGCGCGATGGACTTCGCGGGTGGCACGGTCGTTCACGCCAACGCCGGTATCGCCGCGATCGTGCTGGCCCTGGTGCTGGGCAAGCGGGCCGGCTGGCCAAGCGGGGACTTCCGCCCGCACAACGTGCCCTTCGTCCTGCTCGGCACCGGCATCCTGTGGGTCGGCTGGTTCGGGTTCAACGCCGGTTCGGCGCTGGGCTCGAACAAGCTCGCCGGGTTCGCCCTGCTCAACACCCAGATCGCGACCGGCGTGGCGATCCTCGGCTGGCTCGCGATCGAGAAGATCCGGGACGGTAAGGCCACCACGCTGGGTGCCGCGTCCGGTGCGGTCGCCGGCCTGGTCGCCATCACCCCGGCCTGTGGTTTCGTCTCCCCGATGGGTTCCATCGCGGTCGGCGGCATCGCCGGCGTCGTCTGCGCGCTGGCCACCTCGATCAAGGGCAAGGTCGGCATCGACGACTCGCTCGACGTCGGCGCGGTCCACCTCGTCGGCGGTGTGCTCGGCGCTCTGCTCACCGGTTTCTTCGCCACCGTGGACACCAACTCGGCCGGCCACGACGGCGTCTTCTACGGCGGTCCGTGGAGCGTCCTCGGCGAGCAGGCCCTGGCCGTCGGCGCGACGCTGGGCTACTCGGCCGTCGTGACGGCGATCATCGCGCTCGCGATCAAGTACACGATCGGGCTGCGGATCAGCGACGAGGACCAGTTCACCGGCATGGACGAGGCGCTGCACGGGGAGACGGCGTACCGGTTCACCTCCATTGGTGGCAGTGGTTCGCTCTCCACCAGCGTCACCCCCGTCAAGGTGCCTGAGGAGGCCCAGGCATGACCAAGCTCGTCACCGCCGTCATCAAGCCCTTCAAAGTCGACGACGTGAAGGCGGCGCTGGAGAACCTGGGTGTGCACGGCCTGACGATCTCCGAGGTCCAGGGCTACGGCCGGCAGAAGGGCCACACGGAGGTCTACCGCGGCGCGGAGTACAAGATTGACTTCGTTCCGAAAATCAAGATTGAAGTCGTCGTGACCGACGAGGCTGCCGACGACCTGGTCGCGGCGATCACGACGGCCGCGCAGACCGGCAAGATCGGCGACGGCAAGGTCTGGGTCGTCCCGGTCGATTCCGTGGTCCGGGTGCGCACCGGCGAGCGGGGCACCGACGCGCTGTAGCACCGACGCGCTGTAGCACCGCGTAGCGGCTCCAGGGCGCCATGCAATGCTGCCCACGCACCACCCGGACACCGCACCACCCCCGGCAGCCGCACCACCCGCAGGATCCCCGGTAACCGCACCACCCGCACCACCCGGTAACCGCACCACCAGGTAACCGCACCACCAGGTAGCACCAGAGGTCGTGGACGCTCCGGGCCCCAGCCCGGGCGTTCCCTCCTCGCCCGACCACATGAGGCGGCACCGCGCGATCATCGACGCGGTGCCGCGCCATGTGTCGGCCCGGCCCGCGCGGGCCGGGTCCGTTGGAGCGGCCGGCGCCGGAGGAGGCAAGAGCCATGAAGGACCGCCTGGAGATCCTCAGGGGACGCTCCGACCGGCTGCCCACGGCGACCGGGCCGACGCTGCGTCGCATTCTCACCGACCTCGCCGACGCGGCCCTGACCGAACTGCTGGGCGATCCCGGCCCCGGGGTCGCGCTCGTCGCCGTCGGCGGCTACGGCCGGGCGGAGCCGGCCTTCGGCAGCGACCTCGACCTGGTCCTCCTCCACGACGACGCCCACCGGGACATCGCCGCTCTCGCCGACACCGTCTGGTATCCGCTGTGGGACGCGGGCGTCGACCTCGACCACAGCGTGCGCACCGTCGACGAAGCGATCGCGGTGGCGGACGATGATCTGAAGGCCGCGTTGGGCCTGCTCGACGCCCGTCATGTCGCGGGCGACGCGGCGCTGACCGCCGATCTCGCCCGCCACGCCCGCACCCGCTGGCGCACCCGCGCCCCCAAGCGGCTACCCGACCTCGCCGCCGCCGTGGCCGAGCGCGCCGCCCGCCTCGGCGAGGTGGCCTTCCTGCTCGAGCCGGACCTCAAGGAGTCCCGCGGCGGCCTGCGCGACGTGCACGCCCTGCACGCCCTCGCCGCGGCCTGGGTCGCGGAGGTCCCCTCCGACCGGGTACTCGCCGCCGCCGGGGTGCTGCTCGACGCCCGCGGCGAGATCCGCCGCCTGGCCGCCGGCCGTTCCCAGGACCGGCTGCTGCTCCAGGACGGCACAGCCGTGGCCACCGCGCTCGGCTACCCCGACTCGATGGCGCTGGCCCACGCCGTCGCCGACGCCGGCCGGACGATCTCCTGGGCCTGGGACGCGACCTGGTACCGCACCGCCGCCGGGCTGCGCAACACCTCCCGCTGGCGCGGCCGGCGCCCCGTGCGCCGCCCCCTGGACGAGGGGGTGATCGATCAGGGCGGCGAGATCCAGCTCGCCCTCGACGTCGAACCGGCGAAGGATCCGGTCCTCGTCCTGCGCGTCGCCGCGGCCGCCGCCCGCACCGGCCTGCCGCTGGGCCGCTACGCCGTCGACCGACTCGCCCTCGAGGCGCCGGCGATGCCGCAGCCGTGGCCGCCCGCCGCCCGCGACGCACTCGTCGCCCTGCTCGCCACCGGCGACGCCGCCGTCGGCGTGCTCGAATCCCTCGACCAGGTGGGTCTGCTGGTTCGGCTGCTGCCCGAGTGGGCCGCCGTGCGCAGCCGCCCGCAGCGCAACCCCTACCACCGCTACACCGTCGACCGGCACCTCATGGAGACCGCCGCCCGCGCCGCCGCGTTCACCCGCGACGTGGACCGCCCCGACCTGCTGCTGCTCGGCGCGCTGCTGCACGACATCGGCAAGGGCTTCCCCGGCGACCACACCGACACCGGCATCGAGCAGATCCGGCTGATCGGCCCCCGCCTCGGCCTGCCCGCCGAGGACGTCGACGTGCTCGTCGCGATGATCCGCCACCATCTGCTGCTCGGCGAGACGGCCACCCGACGCGACATCGACGACCTCGCGACCATCCAGGCCGTCGCCACCGCCGCCGGCAGCGACCGGATCCTCACCCTGCTGCACCGCCTGACCGAAGCCGACTCCCGGGCCACCGGACCGACCGCGTGGAACGCCTGGAAGGCACGCCTGATCAACGACCTGGTGGAACGGTCCCGGGCCCTGCTCGGCGGCGAACGGGTGCCCTGCCCGCCGCGGCTGGACGATCGCCAGCGCGGCCTGCTCGCCCTGCCGGCGGAGCACGCCGTCCAGGTCAACCAGCTGCCCGACGAGGGGATGTTCGAGATCGTCGTGGTCAGCGCCGACCAGGTCGGGCTGCTGGCCGTCACCGCCGGTGTCCTCGCGCTCAACCGGCTCGACATCCGCCGGGCGTCCGCCCGCAGCGCCGACGGCCGCGCGCTGTTGCAGGCCGCGGTCGCCGCCCCGCACGGCCGGGTGCCGGAGGAGGCGAAGCTGCTTGCGGACCTGCGAGCCGCCCTCGCCGGCACCCTCGACATCGCCGAGCGGCTCGCGGCCCGGGAACGCGACTACTCCGGCGCGAGGCAGTGGACCACCCCCGGCCCGCCGCAGGTCCTCTTCGACGACGACCTGGGCTCGACCACCGTCCTCGAGGTGCGCGCCCCCGACCGGGCCGGCGTGCTGTTCCGGATCGTGCGCGCGCTGTCCGGGCTGCGCCTCGACGTGGCCACCGCCATCGTCGCCACCCTCGGGCTCGACGTGGTCGACGCCTTCTACATTCAGGAGGCCGACGGCCGGCCGGTGGCGGACGACGCCCGCCGCCGCGAGATCGCGCGCGCGGTGCTCGCCGCGCTGGGGGCCGAGGCTCCTACCAACCAGCCGACGCCGGCCGCGCGCACCGGCTCCGTCGACTCCGTCGACTCCGTCGACTCCGTCGACTCCGTCGACTCTGTCGGCCAGCGGCTGTGATCCATCCCGCCCGCCCCGTCCGGTACCCGGGCCGTTGGCACCCTCAGGGGAGACGCTATGATGAGCGAGCACGTTGGGAGGCTTCGCCTAGTCCGGTCTATGGCGCCGCACTGCTAATGCGGTTGGGGGCTTCAACCCCCTCCCGGGTTCAAATCCCGGAGCCTCCGCCCTTCGTCCGCGCGGCCAGCCCCTCAGGCTGGCCCGCCGACCAGCAGGAACACCAGTCCTCCTGATTGTCCTCGCCCCCTCGCCGGGTCTGGTTCCCAGCCGGTCCCCGGAACGGGCCGCACGCGGGATCGCTGCGGAAACCGTTTCCGCCACCTTCTGCCCCGAAGAACACAACAGATGCGCGCGCGGTCGGCTGATCGTGAGGGTCAAGGTGACCGAGGAGATACTCACCGTCCCCAGCGAAGAAGCGTGCTCGTGGCCTTCTACGCAGGACTGAGCCGCAGGGTCGTGATCGCGGCGGCGGCCGTGACCATGGATTCGGCGCCCGCGTCGCCGTACTTGGTGCGATAGGCGGCGTCGATGTCCGCGCGCAGCTGGGCGGGGCCTTCGCCAAGGTCCTCGACGGTGACGTCGGCTTCGAGGCCGGGGACGCGGATGCGGGCCCGGTGGGAGGCGAGGGCGTGGCCGAACCAGCCGGTGTCGCGTCGGTACCAGGTCCGCACGTACACCTGGTCACCAACGCGGACGACCCAGATCGGCAGCGGGCGTCGCAGGGTCCCGTCGGCGCGCCTGACCGCGATCTCCAGTTCGCGGGCCGAGTCGACCCGCTCCAGGGCATCCGCGGTCCAGATCAGTTCGCTCATGCCTCGATCGTGCCCTCGCCCCGGCCGCGGACCAACACTCTCCGGGCACCCCGGCGATACCTCTCGAGTATCAATCGGGTGCTGCCCTGGTCGGCTGGACCCGCGGGAGCTGCGGTGCTTCGTGAGGATCGCCGAGGAGCTGCATGCCACGGTGGTCTCGACTACGGCGGCGGCATCGCAGCCGATTTCCCGGTCGGGATGAGCAACGTTGACGCCCTATCTCTATATATGTAATTTAAGTGCATGGCAGGTTTGTCCCGTGTGACGCCAGCGACGCTCGACGTCCTCGAGGTGCTCCTCGACGGCGACGTCGAACCGTACGGCCTGGCCATCGCCAAGAAGGCCGGGCTGGCGACCGGCAGCGTGTTCCCGATCCTGGCCCGGCTGGAGCGCATCGCATGGGCGAGCTCCTACTGGGAGGAGTCCGACCGTCCCGGCCCCCGCCGCCGGCTCTACCGGTTCACCCCCGAGGGAATGGCCGGCGCCCGCGCGCTGCTCGCCGAGCGCAGGCCACGTCGCGGACACGGGCGAGGTCGCGGCACATTCATCGCGCCCGAGGGAGCGTGGTGAACGCCCCGACAACAGGCGCGGCAAACGCCCCGACGACAGACGCGGCAGTCACCGGCCGTGCCCGCGCCACCGGGGCGCCGCGACGGGTCGCTGCCCGCGTGGGTCTCGGCGTCGTCATCGGCACGTATCTCGGCGACGCCCTGTCCGCGTTCTTCCCCGGCAGCCCTGCCTACCCGGTGGTCGCTGCCGGCTCGCTGCTCGGGCTGCTCCTCAGCCTGCTGACGGTCGGCCGCCGCGGGCTCGCGCCGGCGTCGCTGGGCCTGGCGGCGGGCGCGGTCACAAGCCTGGTCGCCAATCCCGTCGTCCCCATCGCGGTCGCCCGGACCTACTACAACGCAGAAACCGTCGACGTCGGCTACCAGCCGGTCGTGACCCTGGTGTTCCTCGCGGTGCTCGGGTCGGCCCTCGGTCAACTCGTCGACCGCCGTCCCCAGTGCACGAAACCCGTGTCGGGTCTGGCCCTGGGCGCGCTGGGCGGGCATCTCGCCAGTCTTGCCGCGATCAGCGGTACCGGTCGCTTCGTCGCCAACAGCTCCGGGCCGAGTTTCGACCTCCTCGACGGTGCCGATCACGCCGACATCCTCGTCTCCCGGTATGGGTTTGCCCACGGTTCAGCCTCAGCCGTGTTCGTGACGGGTGGCGCGGTGCTGGGGTTGCTCCTCGGTCTGGCGGCCGGGCGTCGCCGTGGGCTCACGCGCCCAGCGGTGGGGCTGGCACTCGGCGCCATCCTCGGCGGTCTCGGCGTCGCCGCGGCCCGGAGCCTTTACGCCGCGTTTCCCGGCCCGATCATCTTCGACGGCGCGGGGTCCCCGCACTCCGCCGAGAGGTTCGCCGGCGTGGGCTATCTCGGCGACCTCCACCACGGACTGGCCGTCGTGGTGGGTGGTGCGGCGCTTGGCCTGTTTCTCGGCCTGTTCGCCGAGCGCTGGCACCGGCTTGCGACACCCCTGCTCGGCATTGCGGTCGGTGGTGCGGTCGGTCATGTCACCGGTGCCGGGTTGCGGCTCACGTACAACACCTCCTTCGACTGGCCCGACTCGCTGACCTGGTCGGGGGAGAGCAAGCCCGTCGGCACGGTCACGTCGCTCGTGTTCGGCTACGGCGACGGCCAGGTCGTCGCCATGCTGGTGGGCTCCGTGCTGGGCGGCGTCGCCGCCGGGCTCGCTGGCCTGCTCGCCGGCTGTCGCCTTCGGCTCCTGCGGCCCATGGCGGGTCCGGCACTGAGCTTCTTGATCCTTTCCGCGGTCAGCGCCAGCTACCGCGCCTTCGTCGTGCTTGGCAACGCACCCTCGTCTCCAAGCGACGACGTTCCTGCCACCAGGAGCGCGATCCTCACGCTGATCTGTCTGGTCGTCGGGCTGGGCGCCCCCATGTTCACTGGTCGGTATCCCCGATTCGTCAGACCGGCGCTGGGCCTGGTGTTCGGCGCCATCGTCGGCCAGGCGGCGGCCGGCGTGGCGGCGGACACGTACCTGTTCGCCGTCGACTACACGTACAACCACCCGTCTGGCAGCCGCTGGGCGGGGATCGTGGGTCTGCTGGCCGGTGCCGCGGCTGGGCTGGTGCTCGGCACGCTCGCCAACCGTTCCACTCGGCTCGCGAGCCCTTTGCTGGGGCTGGCTCTCGGCACCCTCGCGGGCTCCGCCGTCGGTTCTGCCTACGCCAGCGGCTTCCTTGAGAGGAATGGGCACGCGCCGGACGACGGGGCCCTCTACGCCTGCACCGCCACGGCCAGCGGTGCCTTGCTCGGCCTGCTGGCGGGTCTTCTCGCCGCGCGCTGGCCGCGTCAGGCGCGGCGCGTGCTGGGTGCGCTCGCGGGGATCTTCGCGGGGGCGTCTGCCGCGCCCCTGTTGCTCGGTGTCTCACCGGCTGTCCTGCTCGTCCTCGGCGGAGCAGCCGGAGCGGTCGTAGCCGCCGGCGGACGAGGACCCTCCTACGTCCCCTCGGCCGGGAGCGCCGCGCTGCATTCGTCGTTGCCGGCGAGCCAGGTGGTTCGTCTGCTGCGGCTGCTGCGGCCGGGTACGTTCGCGCACGGCCTGGTCGGGCTGGCGGCCGCGATCGCGGCCTCCAACGGGCAGCAGGAGCGATACGCGGAGGAGTTCGAGGCGACGCTCGTGGAGGTCCATGGTCGACTGCGTCGTGCCAGGAGGTTGTGGTGCGCGCTGACGATCCTGGCGGGTGCTGCGCTGCTGCGCGCCGAGCTCGCCAGGGCGAAGCCTCGACGCCGATCCTGAGCGCACGGGCGACGCGGCCCAGCGAAGGACTGCGAGGACGGTCGACCTGATCACGAGGGCGGTCGTCCTCGGCGTCGCCCGGTTTCCGCGGCGAACCGCAAGGAAACGCTCGCCCCAGCGGGCACCATCGTCCCACCGAACGAAGAGTGAGCGCCACAGGACACAACAGGCGACCTCCTACATCAATAAACACCAGAAATTTTCCCTCGCGAGGGAATCCGGTGCTTCTTTTCTCCGGCTCACCCCAAAGAAGGGCGTATCGTCACACCCCGGTTTGACTGGGAGCCACATTCGGGGGGAACGGTGGTCTTTCTTCGGCGCGCCTGGCTTTGGTGCCGGCGCCATCCCAAGACCAGCGGGGCGGTCACCGCCCTGCTCGCCTTGTTCATCATCATCGGTGCGACCTCGGATCCACCCAAGAAGGACACCGCGTCGATTCGGCCGGTGTCGCTGACGATCGCCACACCGACACCGACACCGACACCGACGTCATCGGCGGCACCGACTCCATCAGGGACACCAACGCCATCCGGGACACCGACGCCAGCAGCAGTCTCGATGTCGTCGACACCGACGTCATCGGCGGCACCGGTGCAGGCGATGCCTCCCTCGCCGGCGGCTCCGGCACCTCGGGCGACAGCGGCTTCGGTGGTGCAGGCCGCACCCAGCACCCGTAGGGTCGCCGCCCAGGGCCCCACCCATCTCCCGGCACCGCCGCCCGCAACTCACGCGGCGGCGCCACCGGCTGCACAGCCACCGGTCGCACAGGCACCGGCCGACCATCAACCGGCCGCGGCGCCACCGGCGGCCGCAGCCCCACCGGCCGCGGCAGCCCCACCGGCCGCGGCAGCCCCCGCCTGTCATCCACTGGCCGCCAGTGGAAACTGCTACAAGCCTGGCCAGATCTGCCGCAATGCCGACCATGGCGTGCAGGGGGTCGCGGGTGACGGCAGGGCGATCGTCTGCGCGGACAACAACGGCTGGCGCTGGGTGGCGGCCTGATGGTGATGGTGGGGCCCGCGGACATGACGTCCTCGGGTCCCACCGCCCCGCTGCGCCGGCAGGTGGTGGCTGATCTCGTGACGCAGCCCACCTGATCGATCATCATGACCGGCCGGCACGATCAGTGCCAACGACCAGGCCAGACCCTCGGACCATCCACGGGGGCGCGGATCGGAGGTGGCGTCGGATCCCGTCGCCGCGCGCCCCCTCAGGCATCATGGCGCGGTGAGTGTCGGGGCCCGCGGACAGATCTCCGCTCGGGGACCGTATCTGGTGCTCCTCGTGCCCGTGCTCCTCGGCATTCTGCTCATGCACGGCGGCCTGTCCGTGCATGCCGACCACCACGACCGCCACGATCACCCGGGTGCCTTCTGCGGCTCTGACGGGCCGCTGGATGCGGCGGGAAGCCGGCCGAGCGCACCGCACAGCGGGGCATCGCACCAGCGGTCCATCCCCGGCCACCCGGCCAGCTTCGAGGGTGCGTCCGCGACCCTGGCGGCGGCCCCGCTCGCGGACCATCACGGCGGGCACGTCGGCGAGCTGTGCCTGGCGTTCCTTCGCGTGACGGGCATCCTGCTCGCCGCCCTGTTGCTCGCCCGCGCCGTCCGGAAAGCCGTCAGCGCACGAGTTCGCTCGCGCCTGGCGCACGGCCGCCCCGAGCGGCCATTACTCGGGGGACTACCTCGCCTCCGCGCGCCCTCACTCGCCCGCCTCTGCGTGCTGCGCGTGTAGACCGGCCGCTCCGTCGGCGTGGGTCCAGGACGACTCCCGCCCGGCGGACCGGTATTCGGCTGTGCACGCATCCGGAGTCCGCACGCAACTGGAGGACGAGGAACTTCAGCATGAGACGACTCATCCTGCTCATCCCGGCGCTTCTCGCCACGGTCACCGTCGGCGCCTGCGGCAGCGGGGGCAGCACCGACGCGCCCACCACCACGACCACGACCACGGCCACAAGCGCGACCGGCGGCCACAACGCGGCCGACATCACCTTCGCCCAGAGGATGATCCCCCATCACCGGCAGGCCGTCGAGATGGCCGAGCTGGCCCCGTCCCACACGCGGAACCCGCAGGTCAGATCCCTCGCGCAGCAGATCCGGGCCGCCCAGGCACCGGAGATCGCGACCATGGTGGGTTGGCTGACCGGCTGGGGGCAGCCCACCGCTCCCCCGGCCACCACGGGTGATTCCGGCCGCAGCATGGGTGACCACGGCATGGCGGGCAGCGGCATGGCCGACGACGGCATGACCGATCACGGAATCGAGACCGACGCACCGGAGGCTGCCATGGACGGAATGATGTCCAGCGCGGACATGACTGCCCTGAGGAACGCGACCGGCCCGGCCTTCGACGAGAT
Organism: Frankia sp. AiPs1; assembly: GCF_023716945.1. Taxonomy (GTDB): domain Bacteria; phylum Actinomycetota; class Actinomycetes; order Frankiales; family Frankiaceae; genus Frankia. The sequence continues at coordinate 11,530 of NZ_JAMQQF010000058.1, forward strand.
GTTTCTCGCCATGATGATCGAACATCACCAGGGCGCCGTCGCCATGGCGAAGGCCGAGATCCGTGACGGCCTCCACGCGCCAGCGAAACAGCTCGCCGTGAACATTCAACGTACTCAGGCGACCGAGATCATCAGCATGCAGGACCTGCTCACCAGGATCTGACCGGCTCGGGTCAGGACGGGATGGTGGCTGCGACGCCGGCCACCATCCCGCCAGGAATTCACTACTCCCGCGCATCTGCCGCTCTCGCCACCACCTTGCAATACACACCGTTCGACAAAGATGAATCCACCCGTCGGTAGCCGCCCGAGGATCAGAAAGGCACCGCCGCGGCAGCCCTGCTCGGCGCGGGAGGCACCCGCCCGGGGCGGTCCCACGGCACATCACCTGCACCGTGCGGTCCGAGGACGCGCCCCGCGCGCCCAACCGACGCCACGGTGCGGCAGCCGGAAGGATCTCAACTCCGTGCCCACCGATGACGTCGCTGCGGCCGTGTTCGACTCCCTCCCTTCTCCTGTTGCGGTACTCGGGCCGGACGGCATGGTGGCCCGCCTGAACGAGGCGTGGCGCCGCAGCGCCGCGACTGGGGTAGCCCTGCTCCCGGTGCGGCCCGGCATGAGCTGGCTGGCAGCCTGCGACCACGCGGCCGAGGCCGCGGCCGCGGCGTGGGCGACCGGCACCCAGGTGGAGCAGGCCCGCTCGTCGCCCACCGGCCCGGTCGACCTCACGACGTTCGATCCGGTCACGCCGGTCCGCACCCTGGCGTCCCTCTCGCGGCAGGTGATCGACCGGCGGCGAACCCGGGCCCGCATCGAGCTGCCGCAGCCAGCGCCACCCGGTCACCGCTGGCTCGACGTCCGCCTGAGCACCCTCATCCGCGGCGACGGGCTGATCGTCGTCGTTGAGGATGTGACCGAACGGCGACATCGCGAAGAGGACCTCCGCCGTCAGGCCACGACGGATCCGATTACGGGCATGGCGAACCGGACTGCGCTGCGAGCCCTGCTCGCGGCCAGGCTCACCACCGGCGGCTCCGGCGCGTCGGACGCCACCGGAGCACGGGCCGTGAGCGCGGCCTCATCCGCACGAACGCCTCCTTCCCCGGAACGGGCCGGGGCCGCCGTTCTCTTCCTGGACCTGGACGCTTTTCGTCGAATCAACTACTCCTTCGGATATTCGACCGGTGATGCCGCCCTGCATGCCGTCGCCCGCCGCTTTTCGAGCGTACTCGGCCCCACCGACATTCTCGGCCGATGGGACGGCGACGAGTTCGTCGTGCTGGTCGGCTCCGGAGATGCGCCGGATGTCGCCCATCTCGCCGAGCGGCTGGCGGCGACCCTCGACGAACCGCTCGACGTACACGGCCACCACATCCGGCTGACGGTGAGCGTGGGGATCGCCCTCGCGGGTACGACTGCGCCCCGCGCCAGCGACAACCATCCTGAGCAGCGCGAACAGGGTCGCCAGCGGGGAACTCGAAAGGCCGCCGGCGCCCCGGCCGAGGACGCGGACGCTCTGGTCGCACGAGCTGGCGCGGAAGTGACCCGCGCCCGGTCCAGGGGACGGGCCGGCCACGACCGCCGCTCCCGCTCCGGTCAGTAATTCGGCTCTCCGGTCGTCGACCCTAAAAGATTGACGACCACTCGACCACATTCGTATACGCAGCGTCGTCCGACGTAGCCGGGTGGCGTTTCGGGTCGTATCTTCGGCCCATGCAGCTCGCATTCACCGTTCGCGATTTCCGCACCGGAACAAACGTCGACGTGCTTCTGCGTGCCGGTGTCAACACTCCGCTCGGCGTCGTGGCCGACGCACTGGCGACCGTCGTCCGGCCGCCTCGCCCGGGCCGTGCCTCGGCGAGGGCCAGTCCCTCGCTGACCCTCGCCGGCCGCGGCCGCCCGCTCAGCCCGAGCCTGCCGCTCGCCCGCTCGCCGTTGACCGAGGGAGCTGTCGTGATCCTCGACGCGCCGCCGGTCCGGCGGGCCTCAGGCGCCGGCCTGGTCCACTTGATGATCACTGCGGGCCCCGGCGCCGGCGTCATCCATCCGCTGTCGGTCGGCGAGCACACCGTCGGTTCGGCTCCCGGCAGCGCCATCTTGCTTGCCGGTCCCACCACCACCGATGCACCCGTGTTGACGGTACGAGTCGCCGCCGACGGAAGCTGTTCGGTCGCCTCCGGCCCCGGGGCGAGGATCATCGGGTGGGACCAGGCGACGGACGACGGCTCGATCCTCGCCTCCGTGCGCACTCCCGACACGGCGTTGCGGCTCCTGCGTCCCGCCGCGATCGCCCCCCTGGCCCTTCCCTCCACCGGCGTCGCCGGAAGGCTCGATGTCAACCGACCGCCGCGGCTGCGCCCACCGCAGCGGGCGGCCGCCTTCGCTCTGCCTGCGGCGCCCGAGGAGCCCCGCCGAACGCCCGTGCCCGTTCTGGCCACGCTCCTCCCCCTGCTCGCGGCCCTGGGCATGGCCGCGGTGCTGCGGACGGTCTACGTCCTGCTGTTCGCCGTCCTCGGGCCGCTGAACCTGGCCCTGTCCATGGTGAGCGGGCGCCGGCGGGACCGCCGGGAGTTCCGTGAGGCCACCGCGCGCCATCGACGGCTGCGTGACGGGGTGGAACTCGCGGCGCAGGCGGCACTCGAGACGGAGTGCGCCGAGCGCCACGCTGAGCAGCCCGATCCGGCAAGCCTGTTCGCCACGGCCTGGCAGCGGGACTCCGCACTCTGGCAGCGTCGTCGGGGCGACGCCGACTACCTGCGGCTGCGCGTCGGGACCGCGAACCAGCCAAGCGCGGTGACAATCACCGGCGCCGGCAACTCGGCCGAACCGATGCACGCGGATCTACCCGCCGCGGTCGCTCTGAGCGAGGACGGCGTCGTCGGGATCGCGGGCGACCGGGCCCCGGAACTCGGCTGTTGGCTCCTCGCCCAGGCCGCCGTTCTGCACAGCCCCGAGGAGTTGGCGATCTGCGTGTTGGCGGCCGACGCCGGCCGCGCAGCCAGGTGGCGCTGGATTCGCTGGTTGCCGCACTGCCGCCCCGCCGCCGAAGACCCGGCGGCGTGGTTCGCGGCAGACGCGGCGGGCCAGGTCGCGCGCGTCGCCGAACTCCAGTCCCTGCTGCAACGCCGCCAGCGTCGGCCACCCGAGCGCCGCCCGGCCGGCCCCGACATCCTGCTCGTACTGGACGGTGCACGATCGCTGCGATCCGTCACCGGCCTGATCCCGGTGCTACGCGCCGGCCCGGCCGTGGGCATCCACGCGATCTGCCTGGAATCCGACGCCCAGGATCTTCCGGCCGAATGCCGGGCGGTCGTCGCGCCCGATGGCGGCTGTCTCACGGTGCGCCGGGATCAGGCCGGGGTGATCAGACACGTCCGCCCCGACCTCGTCGGTCCGGCCGAGGACGGTGACGACGCGCCGTCCGGGGCGGCCCGTTGGTACGAGTCGGTGGCGCGAGCACTCGCGCCGCTTCGCCTGGCGGCCGATGACGACTCTGCTCTCCCGATGGCCGTGCGACTGTCGGACATCACCGCTGGGGGCCGGCAGAGCGCACCGGCGATTCGGCGGGCATGGTCGCTCACCCCGGGCTCGGGGACCCCGCCGAAGAGCCGTGCCGTCCCGGTGGGAGTCGCCCGCGGCGGGACGTTCTCTGTCGATCTTGCCCGGGACGGCCCACATGGGCTGATCGCGGGCACGACCGGATCGGGCAAGTCGGAGCTGCTGCAAACGATCATCGCGGCCCATGCCGTGGCCTACCGGCCGGACGAGCTGGTGTTCGTGCTCGTCGACTACAAGGGGGGCAGCGCGTTCGCCGAATGCGCCGCCCTGCCACACACCGTTGGTCTAGTCACAGATCTTGACCCGCACCTTGTGCGGCGGGCCCTGATCTCGCTGTCCGCCGAGCTGCACCGCCGAGAGGTGCTCCTCGCCCGGTTCGGCGCCAGGGATCTCGATGCCCTGCGTCGTGCGGCGCCGGGTAGAGGTCCGGGCGAGCTGACGGTCCCGCCCCGGCTGGTACTCGTCGTCGATGAGTTCGCCACCCTCGCCCGGGAGCTACCCGACTTCGTGACCGGCCTCGTCAGCCTCGCCCAGCGCGGGCGCTCCCTCGGGATCCACCTACTCCTGGCCACCCAGCGCCCGAGCGGCGTCGTCTCTCCCGAGATCCGGGCAAACACGAACCTGCGCATCGCGCTGCGAGTGACCGATGTGGCCGAAAGCGAGGACGTCGTCGGGTGTCCGGACGCATCCGCGATCGATGCCGCCACCCCCGGCCGGGCAGTGGTGCGTACCGGGCCCGAGCAGGTCACGACCGTGCAGACTGCCTGGGTGGGTGGCCCGGCCCACGCGGGTGACGACTCCGACGAGGCCGCGCCACACGTGAGCCTGCTGGCATGGCCCGGACCCGACGCACCGGCGCCGGGACCGGGCTGGCCACCTGCCGGCGCCGCGTCGCGGGACACCGCACCCGACTCCACCGAGCTCACTGGTCTGGTGCGGGCCGTCCGCGAGGCCGCCGCGGCCATGGGGATCCCCGCCCAGCCGAGTCCCTGGCTTCCACCGCTGCCAGAGCGCATCGGCCTTTCCGCACTGCCGGCCGTCGCCGGATCGGAGGCGTTGTACCCGCTCCCTGCGGGTCCCCCGGGGCGACGCCGCTTCGGGCCCCGCCTTCCCGGCCCGGTGCTCGCCCCGGTCGCCATCGGTCTGTCCGACCGATGTGACCGCCAGTTGCAGCAGCCCTTCACGTTGGACCTGGAGGACGGCGGCCATCTGATGGTCGTCGGCGCGCCGCGCTCCGGACGTTCCACAGTCCTGCGGACCACCGCGGGCGCGATCGCCGGCGCGGTGTCCCCGAGCGACGTGCACTTCTACGGGCTGGACTATGGCGGCGGCGCACTGGCCGCCCTGACCAGCCTGCCGCACACGGGCGCGCTCGTCCGGCGGGATGATCCCGACCGGGTCGGACGGATGCTCGCCCGACTGACCGTCGCCGTCGAGCAGCGCCGCCGGCGACTCGCCGCGGACGGGATGGCGGATCTGCGGGAGGCGCGGCGCACCGTCGCCCCAGCCGAGGGCAGCGTCCCCACGGGCAGCGGCAGTGTCGCCCGCCTGCCCTACCTCGTGCTCCTCGTCGACGGCTTCGAGGCTCTGCTCGCCGCATCCGAGGACGCCGACGGTGGGGACCTCGTCGAGTGTCTCCTCCGACTGCTGCGGGAAGGCCCGGCGGCCGGGCTGCGGGTGATCCTTTCCACGGATCGGCGCGGGCTGACCGGTCGGCTGGCCTCCCTCATCGACGAGCGGCTGATCCTGCGGATGGCCGATCCCGGCGACTACGCGCTGGCCGGCATCGGCGCCGCGGACACTCCCGAGCGGCTGTCTCCCGGGCGGGGTGTCGCAGTCGGAGGCCGATTCCCGACTCCCGTCGAAATCCAGGTCGCCGTGCTCGACGCGGAAGCAACCGGCCAGGCGCAGGTAGCAGCGTTACGGGCTGTGGGTGCGCGCGTGCGGGCCGATGCCGACGCGATCGGACCGGATCGGGACGGCGAGCGCCCCTTCCGCGTCGAAGTGCTCCCGGAGTGCGTCACCAGCGCTCGGATGGCGACCGCTCTGGCTCGCCGGCCCGCCGCCGACCCCCGCCGCTCACCCGAGCCCCGGCTGCGGGCCGCCCTCGGGCTCGGCGGGGACGAACTGGACGTCATCGACCTCGACCTCGACGAGGAGCCCGGCTTCGTCGTGGGCGGGCCGCCGCGCTCGGGACGCAGCTCGGCGCTGCTCACCATCGCCCTGTCACTGCTGGCCGGTGGTGCCGACATCGTCGCGGTGACACCACGCCCCTGCGCGCTTCGCGCGCTTGCCGGCCACCCGGGTGTGCTGGCCGTGGTGGATTCCGTTTTGGGCAGGCTTGGCGGAGCTGGCGGCCCGGGCCGGCTGGTTCCGCCTTCTGCGACTGCCCACCTCGGCGCCGGTGTGACCGCGCCCTGGGCGCTCGCGCCGGGGAGGCGACCGCCGGTCGTTCTCGTCGACGATGCCGAGCTGATCGGCGAGCAGGTGGCCGTCGAGTTGGCGAGCTTCTGGCAGCAGGCGCGCGACGCCGGGGGCGCTCTCGTCATCGCCGGCTCGACGGAGGAGCTGGTGCTGCAGTACCGCGGCTTCGTCGTCGACGTCCGCCGTGAGGGACACGGGCTGCTCCTCGCCCCGAGACGGCCGGTCGACGGGGACCTCTTCGGCATCCGGCTCCCCCGGACGAGTCCCGACCCCGTGCCGGCGGGTCGGGGGGTGCTCATCCGGCGTGGAGTCCTGCTCCCCGTCCAGGTCGCCTGCCCACCAGCCACCGTTCCCGTTCCGCTCCAACCCCGACACCAGCGTCAGCCGCGGCACAGTGCGAAGGGAAACACATGAGGACTGTCACGACGCCAGCGGCCCTTCAGGCCGCCGCACGGATCAGTCAGATACTGCCCGGCCTGCAGACGACGGCGGTGAACCTCATCGACCACGGCAACACCCTCGCGGACCCGCGCAACTGGGAGGGGCCAAAGGCCCAGGTGTTCCGCGCGCAGATCTGGCCTGAAGTACAGCACGCACTCACGGATCTGCACGCCAACCTCACCGAACTGGCCCGCGGCATCACCGAGATCAACAGGCGGACCGCCGCGGCGGGAAGCTGATCACCGTCCCCCTACCCGTGCCACCCCCGGCCGCCGTTCACCTGTCGACCGAAACCCATGGAGGACACCGTGACCCCGTCGTTCGACATCACCGTTCGCAGCACCCCGCAGGCCGAAGGCGCGATCTCGGACCTCGCCTCGATCGTGAACGGACCGCTGCTCACCCACTTCGACGAACTGCGGGCCACCGCGAGAACCCTCACCGACCCGGAGAGCTGGGACGGGCGGGGCGCGACCGAGTTCCGGACGACCATCTGGCCCGGCTACGAGCGCACGCTCACCGAACTGCACGCCCGACTCGACCAGCTACGCACCCGGCTTGCCGAGATCCAGAACGAGATCCAGAGCGCCGGGTGACCGATGCCAGGCCCACCGATTCAACGACCTCACAGGGCTCAGGTACTCCGCCGGCTCAGGGACACGACCCGGACGCACTGGCCAGCAGACCGACCGCCGCCGCCGTGCCGAGCAGGAGGCAGGCGTGGGCGGACCGCACCACGGCCTCGGCAATCTCCATCTGCAGCAGCGACCAGGCGGCGCCGAGATCGAGCAGATCGGCAGTCGGATGGCGCACGGAGAAGCCGACGGCGGCGGCCGGCCAGGCGTCCGCCGGCAGCGGGCAGACCCATCCCCCGAACGCGACCGAGACCCAGCATCCGCAGCCAGGCGCCGACCCGCACAGGTTCAACCGGGCCGCGAGGTCGCCGCCACGGAGGCCGCTGGCAAACGACGTCGGGGCGAGCAGCAGCACTCGGGGAACTGCCGGGCCGCTCGCCGTCGCCTCGGCGGACGACTCCTCCGCGGGTGACACCCGCCCACTGACCGGGTGCGCGGGGGAGACACGGGACTGCGGCCGGGGCACCGCGACCGGCCCGGTCGGCGCGTCCAACGGCACGTCCACGTCCACAGCCGCGGTCGCGGTCGCGGTCGCGGTCGTGAAGCGCAGGCCATGTGCGACCAGGCCACCCCACAACGCGAGGCTCCCGTACGGGGCGGCCCGGATCAGGGACCGGGCCGCCGTGATCGGTGCGCTGTCGGCACGTCGCCGCTGGTCCGTCATCCACTGCCTCCAGATCGAACGCGAGCTCCACTTAGGTTCACTTAACTTAACGGAGGAGGCGATGGTGCGCCAGAAGCTGACGGTCACGCTTTGTATCCTTCCGCAGCGTTACCTCCCGGACCGGCGGCCCCGCGCCACGGACTGCCCCCGGAGGCACCGGAATCTGGCCACACCCCGACCGATCTGTGCCGTCGACGGCCAGTCAGACGGGTGCGCGGAAGTCGGGGCCGTCGGGAACGAAGTGGAACGTCGCGGTCACGGCGTCGAACAGGCAGTGCAGCGCGTTGGTCACCGCGACGTTCGGGCTCCGGCATTCGACCAGGGCCACGCGCGGCGCACCTGGCACGGGGATCAACGTGCGCATGCTCGCAACCAGGCTCGGCTTGATGTCCAATCGACCGCCGGAGGCCAACACGCCGAGCATCCGCGCGGCCAGGCCGACGGCAGGAAGATCCACGATCTGCCCCTTGCGCCAGGTGCCCGACAAGGACGGCAGGGGCTCCTCCTGCAGCCGCAACACGAGCTCACCCACCGTGGGGACCGGCTCCCGCGGCCCCGGGTGTCGATCGCCCGCATTCCCATGCCGGACCTCGGATCCAACGCGAACCAGCTTTCCGGCACCGTGATGGCGAATCGATCCGGGGCTCGCCGGCACGCCGCCACGTATCCGCCGACGTCACATCCCTGTACTCGACACGCGCCGATCAATACCGCACTTTCAGGATGTGGAGATTACTCAGCGCAAGACTCAATCCGGACATTTGGCGTTGGATCGGGTACCGAATGCTCATCGTGCGTGAGAGATTCCGGATCTGTCATCCCCACGTTCCCGCTGCGCGATCGCACTGGTACGGTTACTCCGGGTTCGTCCCGCTGTCGCCGTCTCGGCGCAGCAGCGTGAGGAGGCCGGATGCCCACTGCGCGCCGCCCGCGTGGGGAGCCCCGGACGCCGGCTGGTAGTCGGTCCGGCCGCGCCGCGTGGCCCATCCGCCGCTCCGGAGGGCCCGCGTATCCATCGATCCGGGCACCCAGGATCGTGATTTGGTCAATCGTCACAAGAAGGCCAGAGAACTCTCACTTCACCCCGGATCGCTGCGGCAGTCGACCTAGCATGAGCGCCACGCGACGTGCCCTGCGGACCGACGCCGTCCCTCGCTCGGCACGCACGTGCGCCCGACCCTGCGCCTGATCGGGGACGAACCATGTCGACCACACCGTTGCCCTCGGCACCGTCACCCTCGCATCCGCCTGACCCCACGGGGACCCCGCCGGCCGCGTCGGAACTCGCACCGCGGCCAGGCACATCACGGCCGGCCAGGAAGCGGTGGCGCGGCCCGGCAGCCAGTGCCGCGGGCGGCGGGGCCG
>NZ_JAMQQF010000590.1 GCF_023716945.1 Frankia sp. AiPs1
GACGGCGAGGTCGAGCCGGGCCGGCTCCGCCGAGACCAACGAGGTGCCGAGGACGAAGGCGGACGGCGTGCCCGGCGAGCCGGCGCCGCCCGTGGGTTGGACCCCGGTCAGCACCACAGCCACCCCGGTGGCGGCCCGGCGCAACCCGGCGGCGTGCCGGCACAGATCATCCGCGGTGCCGGCCGACATCACGGCGCCGCCCGTCGGAGCAGGTCCCTCACGCATCCGCCCGTCCGTCCGGCTCTGTCCATCCCGATGATCAATCGGTCCATCCCGATGATCAAAGGGTAACCCGGCCGATCCGGCATCACCGCGCGGTCCGTTACTGGCCGCGTGAGCGCGACCGAGGGCACCGCACCGCGCTAAAGTTTGATCATTTAGGCACAGGTGCGACGCGATCAGGGGACCGCGGCGCCGAGCTTCCGGGAGGGTGTCCGTGACCGAGGCCGTCGTCGTCGCCGCCGCCCGCTCGCCGATCGGGCGGGCCTTCAAGGGCACACTGCAGGGCCTTCGGGCCGACGACCTCGCCGCGACGATCATCCTGGCCGCGCTCGACCAGGTTCCGATGCTCGACCCCCACGAGATCGATGATCTGATCGTCGGCTGCGGGCTGCCCGGCGGGGAGCAGGGGCACAACATCGGCCGGGTCGTCGCGGTCAGCCTCGGCCTCGACGGCGTGCCGGGCACGACCGTCTCCCGGTACTGCGCGTCGTCCCTGCAGGCGATCCGGATGGCGTTGCACGCGATCCGCGCCGGGGAGGGGGACGTCTTCGTCGCCGCCGGGGTAGAAGTCGTCAGCGGCTTCGTCAAGGGCAACAGCGACAGCCTGCCCGACACCCAGAACCCCAGCTACGCCGGCGCCCAGGCGCGCACCTCGGCGCGGGCCGGCGCCGGCTCGCCGCCGTGGAGGGACCCCCGCCGCGACGGCGAGCTGCCCGATGTCTACATGGCGATGGGCCAGACGGCGGAGAACGTCGCGCGGCTCACCGGCGTGGGCCGCGCGGAGCAGGACGAGTACGCCTGCCGGTCCCAGAACCTCGCCGAGCAGGCCATCGCCGCCGGGTTCTACAAGCGGGAGCTCACCCCGGTCCGACTCCCCGACGGCACGGTCGTCGACGCCGACGACGGCCCCCGGCCGGGCACGACCATCGATGCCCTCGCCGCCCTGCCGCCGGTCTTCCGGCCCGACGGCACGGTGACCGCGGGCAACGCCTGTCCGCTCAACGACGGCGCGGCGGCGGTCGTCGTGATGAGCGACACCCGGGCCCGCGAGCTGGGCGTCACCCCGCTGGCCCGGATCGTCTCCACCGGAGTGAGCGCGCTGTCACCCGAGATCATGGGGCTGGCGCCGGTCGAGGCGTCCCGGCAGGCGCTCGCCCGGGCCGGGATGACGATCGACGACGTGGATCTCGTCGAACTCAACGAGGCGTTCGCCGCGCAGGTCATCCCGACCTACCGCGAACTCGGCGTCGACCTGTCCAAGCTGAACGTGCACGGCGGCGCGATCGCGCTGGGACACCCGTTCGGAATGACCGGCGCGAGGATACTGACCACGCTGATCAACGGGCTGCGTACCACCGACGCGACCATCGGGCTGGAGACGATGTGCATCGGCGGGGGCCAGGGCATGGCGCTCGTCCTGGAACGGCTGTCCTGACCCCTGCCGTCGGCACCCTGCCGTCGACACCCCCGCCGTCGGCGAACTCCTCAGCCGCCGGGCACTGCGTCAGACGCGACCCGCTGTGGCGGCGCGGCACGGGCCGCATCCCCGCCGGGCGGGGCGGGGGCGGCGGTCGCGTCCACCGCGGCCACCGCGACGGCGGACGATGGGCTCTTCCTGGCCCGCGGTAGCTCGGATACGGGCCGATCGGCGGCCCCTGGACGGTGGATGACCGCCCCGGGTGACGGTGCGCCCGCCAGCGCCACCGATGCGCCCGTCCCCGGTGCACCCGCCAGCGCGGCGGCGGGCAGGGCCCGGACCGGCAGGCGGACGGCGATGGCCCACAGCCGTAGCCGGGCCTGCACCTCCGGCCGGGTGAGCTGAACCGCGGCCACGACCAACCCGCCGCCGATGATGCCGTCGAGCCAGTAGTGGTTCGCCGTGATGACCACGACGATGGTCGTGATGATCGGATGCAGGATGGCGAGCCACCGGGCTCGGGCGCGCAGGATGGTGATCACCCCCCACGCCTCCAGGATGGACCAGCCGATGTGCAGGCTCGGCATCGCCGCGTACTGGTTGGCGACGGTGTCGTGCGGCCCGTAGGGCGACGGCCCGAACACCGCTCCGGTGTCGACGAGGTTCACGCCGGGCACCAGCCGCGGCAGGAGACGGGGGGGCGCCAGCGGATAGGCGATGTGAATCAGCAACGCGACGCCGGTCGACGCCATGATGACCGTCCGCACCCGGCGCCAGGCCGGTCGCTGAAAGATCAGCACCCAGAGCAGAAAGATGATCGCTGCCGGGAAGTGCACCGCAATGTAGAAGCGGTTCGCGAACTCCAACAGGTGGCTGGAGTGCAGGGCCAGGGACTGAATGGACGACTCGTTCGGCAGGTCGAACAGACGCTCGATGTGCCAGACGTGCTTGGCGTGGTGCAGGGCCACGAGCTCCCGGCCGGCGGCGAAGTGCCGGCCGAGACCGTAGAGCCAGTACAACGAGCCCAGCAGAACGACCTGACCCACGATGAAGACGCCGCTGCGCAACGCCCCGGCCACCCGACCAGGTCGGTCACTGCGACCGGAGCCTCGGGCCAGCGCGGCCGGCCGGACTGGCCCGCCCATCAGGGTCTGGCCCGTTGTGCTCACCATGAGCAGCTCCGAACCATCTCCGCCTCCCCATCACGACACTTCCCGTTAACCCATCCATCGTTCCTACCGACCGATCGGTAAGGAGGACCGGGAACAAGATGTGAGATAGGGCTCAGTCGCCGGGACTCTGCTCGACGTCTCACGCTGGGTCGCATACCGGTCCCGGCCGGGAGACCGGCGGCGGACGAGTCATCGGCTCAACGGCCGACTTACCCGCAGATTAATGACAGGGAACCCACTCGGCCCGATTTCCACGCAGCCAGGACGTCAGGTCACGAACATCCCGCTGCCGGACACGGACCGACGTAGGACGAACGATCCGGCGAGGGCGGCGGGTGTGACCGGAAGGGGGACCCCGGCCACCAGCGGTGCCCGCGATCCCCCGCGACGCGGCTGTGCCGACTGCGACCGGACCGGAACCGGGACCGGCGGGGATCGGTGCGGACCGGCCGGACTCGCCCTCGACTTCGGCGACCTTTCGGACTTCGGTGCGGCCGGACCCCCGCGGCTGTGTTACGCAGATAGCGCAGGTGCATGCCTTCGGTCACCACAACGGCAGAGAGGTTGACCGCCATGATGTCCGCATCCATCGGAGACAGGTTCGTCGTCCACGGCCGCACCGTGGGGAGCCCGGAACGGCACGGCGTCGTGATCGAGATACGCGGCGCCGACGGCGGTCCGCCGTACATCGTTCGATGGGACGACGGGCACGAGGGGCTGTTCTTCCCGAGCTGCGATTCGCTCGTCGAGCTCCACGTCGCCCGGGAGACCGTCCGGCTCTGACCATCGGTGTCGGGGGGGGGGGGGCCCCCCCCCCCCCCCCCCCCCCCCCCCCCCCCCCCCCCCCCCCCCCCCCCCCCCCCCCCCCCCC
>NZ_JAMQQF010000591.1 GCF_023716945.1 Frankia sp. AiPs1
GCGGTGCGGGCCGCTGCCGGCGCTCCCGGGGCCGCCGACAGGGCCAGCGCCACCAGGGCGAAGCGGGCCATCCGCGGCTTGGGGGCCTTCGGTGGGCCGCCGAGCACGTCGTAGTCGGCGCGACGGATCGCGTCGAACGCCGCGCGGCCGCCGCCGACGAATCCGGCCAATGCCAGCTTCAGCCGACCCGACACCGTCGAGATCAGCGGAGCGCCCTGGTCCATGACGGTGCGGGCCCGGCTGACCTCGAAGGCCATCAGGTGGCGTACCGCGGGGCTCGCCACCTTCGCCCGCAGGTCGTCCTCGGTGACCCCGAAGGTGTCGAGGTCCTCCTGCGGCAGGTAGATGCGCCCGGCGGCGAGATCCTCGGCGACGTCCTGCCAGTGCTCGGCGAGCTGCAGCGCGGTGCACACGCGGTCGGAGAGCACGACCCGCTCGGGGGTCGCCAGTCCGTACACGCCGAGCACCATCCGGCCGACCGGATCGGCCGACAGGGTGCAGTAGCGGACCAGGTCGTCGAACGTCTCGTACCGGGTGACCCGCTGGTCCTGACGGTTGGCCTCGACGAGCCGCTCGAAGGGCTCGGCGGGCAGGTCGCAGGCGTGCACCGTGCGCGCGACCAGGCGCAGGACGGGCAGCTCCGGCTCACCGCCGGTCCAGATCACCGACAGGTCCTCGGAGAGGCGGTCGAGCAGGGCGAGCCGGTCGCCCGCGGCCTCGTCGCCGATGTTGTCGACGAACCGGCTGAAGGCGTACACCGCGTTGAAGTGGGCGCGCACGGCCGCGGGCAGGACGATCGGCGAGACCGGGAAGTTCTCCGCCGGCGCGGCGCGCAGCAGGTGTTCGGGGGGAGTGGACAGGCCCGTCGCGCCCGGCGGCGCAGGCGTGCGGGGTGGGCCGGTTGGGGCGTCGATGGCGGTCATACGCCTCTCCTTCGATGACGGTCTGCACTCCGGGCGCGGTGTGCCGGGATGGGGGTCCCTGCCAGGCCGCGGCCGGCGCCGGGAACCTGGACAGCGCCGGGGCCTTGGTCGGCGCCGGGACCTTGGGTCAGCACCGACGTTCGGCGGATTCTGCGCTGGCGACGACCTGGCCCGCCGACGGACCAGGACGCCCGATCGCACCAGAGGTCATGGGCACGCTGCACGCGGACCTACTGCGCAGGTCCGCCACGGACCGGCTCATGCCACCGGTCCTGGCAGGCGCGCCATGTTGCCACCCGGGTTCCGGCGGCGCGGGGCCGACGGCGCATGCGCCCCCGGCCCCACCCGGCACGTCTGCCGCCGGCGGCCCGAAGGCCGCCGGAGCTGTGGTCGGTGTCACTCACCCCCAATGGGTGACACCGGCCAGCCGGCAGCACGCTCCCGGTACCGGATCATCCGAAGACACCCGCCAACCTGCGGTACAGCGACGGCACCGCGCCGTGGACCCGCACCGCGCCGAGCAGCCAACCTGGCACCCAGACCTCCGCGCTGCCCCGTCCCGCCGCCGCCAGCATGCGCTCGGCGACCAGCGCGGCCGGGATTGGCCGCGGCCACCGTCGAACGTACGGCGCCCCACGGCGATGGAAGAACGGGGTGTCGACGACGCCAGGCAAACACAACGTCACCGTGATGCCGCGCCCGGCAACTTCGGCCCGCAGCGCGTCAGCGAAGCCGACCATCGCCGCCTTCGTCGCGGAGTAGGCCACCTCGCCGCGCACGCCAAGCGCACCGGCGATGCTGCCAACGATCAGGATGCGCCCCTGCCCACGATCGAGCATGGCTGGGAGCATGGCCCTGACCAGCGCCATCGGCGACAGGACGTTGACCGCGACGAGTTCCGCGATCGCCTCCGGCGACATCATGTCGAACGGGCCGGCGGCGCCGAGCCCCGCCGAACACACCAGCAGGTCGACATCGCCGAGCAGTTCACTGGCCCGGGATGCGACCGCCAGCTCCGAGCCGGCGGTCGACAGGTCGACGGAGATGCGATGACCCTCCGTGGCCGCGGCGACCTCGTCCAGCGCCGCGCCGTTGCGACCGACCAGCAGCGAGCGGCAGCCACCGGCGGCCAGCAACAGGGCGGCCTCCCGGCCGATGCCACTGGATGCGCCGGTCACGACGGCCGTTCGAGGTGGCCAGGTGGCGGGGGTTGAGCCCGTTCGCGCGGTCCGGTTGGTGAGGACGGTCAACCCTCCCTCACGGAAAGCAGGCCGGGACCGTGTGCTCATGACACACCACTTCCGGTCGTTCCTTTCACGCAGTTCTCCCCCGCGGGCACTGGTTGTACGTCACCTGCTGCTTTCCCCACTCATCTCGCCCCGCGTCGCGAGGTGGCCCGACCGAGCATGATCGGCATGGTCCGATGGCACGAGCTCTCCCGTCGGACCACCGCTTCGACCACACTCGATGGCCGTGCCGATCCGGACAGCTACTGCTTCTCAGGCGTCGGACTCCAGGACCCTGGGCGCACGAGCACCGCCGGGTCCACGACTCCCACCATTTCACCGTCCCACCGTCGGATCGTCCATGGTCAGATGGACGACATCGAGGCAGACGGATCACATGCGCGGCTCCGGACTCCCTATCACACTCCCTCTATCGTCACGGCCCCCGCTATCGGGGCCGTCCCGCTATCGCCGACCGCGGGTGCGGTCCGATTTGACGGTCGTACGATGGATTCGGGATCTTCTGCTGGGACGTGCGAACCGCTTCCCCCGGCCGGCCCGGGTATTGGGGTGATTCCCACCGCATTGCCTACGCCGGAATTACCCGGCGACGACCCGCGACACGGCCGTCACCACGACATCACAACCGGTGGGCGCAGGCCTGTCACCTCCGCCGTCAGTACCCTGCCGGCAGTCCGATCGAGTCGCCACCGGAGCAGCCCTGGCGGCGCCCGGGTTCATCCGTGAATCGTTCCCGGGCCGGGTCGGGCCGGTCCGTGACGTACACCGGACAGGCTGGTGGGACATCGTCCGAGCACTGATCCATCCTCCACACGACGACCACCCTACCGCCTTCGACAAACGTGATCGAAAGCGGCATTTCACCGAACCTAATGGACGGACCGCCGCGCGGGGATATCACCAACCTCGGTGACATCCGACACAGGAGCCCGGAAGATGCATCACGGGAGGTCCGACAGTGGTCGCAGGCACGACGGCGGAGGCACGTTCGGTGGCTGCCGGGGGTGCCGACTACCCCGTTCGGATACTCAACCGCACCAGTCGATGACCCGCACGAATGCCGGTTCAATCCGTCCATCCATCCTGCGGAAGGACTACCCCGGGTGGTGCCCCGGCGGATTCGACCCACCGATCAGGGTGATCCCGACTCCACGCACACCGGGAAGCGTGGATGCGGGAAGCGTGGATGCGGGAGAAACCGACGACGCGGACAGCGCCCCGGATGTCGCGGATTCCACGCACGATCCGGTGGTTCCGGTGGACCGGGGACCCTCGCCCGCACCGTGGCAGCAGGCGGCTCCCGCCGGCCAGGGCGCCGGTTCCTCGGCGCCGAGAGCGGCGAGCGCGGCGGCGACGATCTCGCGCCGCTCGGCGGCGGAGACCAGCGGGCGCAAGCTCTGCGGCAGGCGGGCTGCCCCGCGGGGCCGCCGGGCCGCGCCGACCCGGGCCCCCCGGCCCCACGCCCCCCCCACCGTGGACCCCCGGTTAGCGTCCACCCCCTAGCCCC
>NZ_JAMQQF010000592.1 GCF_023716945.1 Frankia sp. AiPs1
GCCGCGAGCAGGCTGTCGCGGTCGGGGAAGTGCCGGTACGGCGCCGCGGAGCTCACCCCGACGCGGCGGGCGACCGCGGCGACCGAGAACGCCGCCAGGCCGCCCTCGGCGATCAGGTCGAGGGCGCCGTCCACCAGCGCGGCCGCCAGATCGCCGTGGTGGTAGGAGGTCCGGCCCGGCTCCGTCACTGCCGCCTCCGGTCCCGCCGCCTGGACGTCTGTGCACCATACAATCGAAGTGAGTGCCCTCTTACATTGTGGGACCGGGGTGCCGGTCCCGGGGGTGTTCACCCGTTCTCGTCCGCGTCACACCGTGATCATGACAGCCTTCACCGCCCTCCCGCGGCGCACCCGCCCGGAGGCGGCGAGGGCGCGAGGGAGTTCCATGGCCACCACCGCAGCGCTGGTTGTCCCCACCGCGGGCGCCAAGTTCGAGCGCTCGACGGTCGAGCGCCGCGAGCTGCGCGATCGTGATGTCCTCATCGACATCAAGTACGCCGGCATCTGTCACAGCGACATCCACCAGGCCAAGGAGGAGTGGGGCCGAGGCACCTACCCGCTCGTTCCCGGCCACGAGATCGCCGGTGTGGTCGCCGCGGTCGGCCCCGCGGTGACGAAGCACGCCGTCGGCGACCGGGTCGGCGTGGGCTGCTTCGTCGACTCGTGCGGCGAGTGCGAGGCCTGCGCGGCCGACGAGGAGCAGTACTGCCTCAAGGGCGCGGTGCCGACGTACAACGGCAAGGGCTACGACGGCGAGACCACCTACGGCGGCTACAGCCAGAGCGTCGTCGTCACCGAGCACTTCGTCGTGCGCATCCCCGAGGCGCTGCCCTTCGACGCGGCGGCCCCGCTGCTGTGCGCCGGGATCACCGTCTACTCGCCGTTGCGGCACTGGAACGCCGGTCCCGGCACGAAGGTCGCCGTCGTCGGCATGGGCGGGCTCGGCCACATGGCGGTCAAGATTGCTCACGCGCTCGGCGCCGAGGTGACCGTGCTCAGCCAGACGCTGAGCAAGCAGACCGACGGCCTGCGCCTCGGCGCCGACCACTACTACGCCACCGGCGACAAGGCGACGTTCAAGACGCTGCGCCGCTCGTTCGACCTGATCATCAACACCGTGTCAGCGAACCTGCCGCTGGACGCCTACCTCGGCCTGCTGCGCATCAACGGCACGATGGTCAACCTGGGGGCGCCGCCCGAGACGAGCTCGTTCAGCGTGTTCTCGCTGCTGGGCGGGCGGCGCAGCCTCGCCGGTTCCAGCGTCGGGGGCATTCGCGAGACCCAGGAGATGCTCGACTTCTGCGCCGAGCACGGCATCGCCTCGGAGATCGAGCTCATCGGGGCCGACGAGGTCGACGAGGCGTACGAGCGGGTGCTGCGCAGCGACGTGCGCTACCGGTTCGTCATCGACATCGCCACCCTGACCCAGGAATAGCCCCGGACCCAGCGGTAGATGAGGCCGTGGCCGTCCGGCCGTGGCCGCATCGGCCGGCCGCGCTGACCTGCACCTCGACCCGGCGCGACCGAAAAAGAGCCAGGATAACTTCATCGTCGACATTATCCTTGGCATTATTGTTTTCCAGGTCCCAAGAAATATTGACGCCGATTTTCCCGCGCGCTATTTGTTTACATGAGATTCACAGCGCGCGCCGTTTCGACCTCGCCCTGGCCGCTACGATTCCTTTCGGGTTCGCCGCACGGCACCCGCCCCGGCCCACCAGCCGGAACGAAAGTCGTAGGCCAGCCACGCGATTGCCGACCGCCCAGCAGCGGCCCGCAACGTCGATCCGGAAATGAGGACCTCATGCCATTCGTCATCACCGCCGGGTGTATTGATGTGAAGGACGGCTCCTGCCTGGAGGGATGCCCGGCCGACTGCATCTACGAGGGCGACCGCAAGATGTACATCAATCCGGACGAGTGCACCGACTGCGGCGCCTGCGCAGTCTCCTGCCCGGTCGGCGCGGTCCTCAGTGACGACCGGATCAAGGCGAAGGACCAGGAGTTCCTCGACAGCGAGGCGGCGTTCTTCACCGACGTCCTCCCGGGCCGGGACGAGCCGCTCGGCGAGCCCGGCGGCGCCACCCGTCTCGGCAAGATCAAGGCCGACACGCCCTTCATCGCCAGTTACGTGAAGTAGGGCCCCGCGGGCGGCCCGGCCCTCCCCCCGGTCGGGCCGCCCGCCACACGGTCTGCGCCACCCGTCGCCGCGGTCACCGGAAGAGTGCATTCCCCGTCATGGCCGATCCCACCCCGGCATGTTTGTGGCCGGACGAATCGTGCGCATTGCGCGGCAACCTCGTGGATGACGCGGCGGCGGCCGTCGAACACGTGGGTCACCGTCCTTTCCCTGGTGGCGCGAGATCGCGGCGGTCGTTCCCGGACGTCGACACGGTCCGGGCGGCCGGGGAGTTGGTCAGCGGACGGTACGTGAGATCGTCGTCTCGTCCGGTGCGGGTGAGCAGCCCGGTGAGCGGCGGGCGCGTTGTGGCGGGGAGCAGCACGACGTCGAGCAACTCGGCGTCCTCGTTCGACCAGGTCAGGGCCGCCCACATGCCGTGACGGGCGGCGAGCACGTGGAACTGTTCGGGATCGGGTGCCGCGTCGGCGCGCGGTCCGCTGTGCAGCCGGCGGTTGGGGACCCCGGTCACCCGCAGCGGCGCCGGGACGTCCGTCGCCATGAACCGGGACAGCTGGTCGAGGCTGGTCAACTGGGAGCCCCAGGCCACGGCCGGGATCGCCATGACCGATCGGACCTCGGCTGGGACTTCGGCTTCGGCTTCGGCTGGGGCTGGGGCCGTCGACAGCACGACGTCGTAGCGGTAGCGGGTGAGCTCGTTGTGCGCCCGGCCGCGTTTCACCCGCAGGTCGACACCGACGATCTGCGGCCGGTCCCGGGCCAGGGAGTCCCACAGGGCCGGGTCGACGAGCAGCTCGGTCTCCTCGGCGCCGGCCACGGCCGCCGCCGACGGTGCGTGCTGCCTGACGGCGGCCCGCAGATGATCGTGCAGCCGCAGGTTGCGCACGTCGCCGACGAAGATGTGTCCGCCGGGCGTCAGCAGGCCCAACGCGACGTCGAGGACCTCGGTCAGGTAGTCCCGGCTGGGGAAGTACTGCACGACCGAGTTGAGGATGATCAGATCGTAGCCACCGGTGCGCAGGCCGTCGGTGACGTGGCCCGGCTGCGCGCGCAGCTCGACGCGGCGGTGCAGGGCGGGACGCTGCTCGCGCAGATCCCGGTCGAGGGCGTCGAGCGCCACCGAGGACAGATCGGTGCCCGTGTAGTGCTCGCAGTGCTCCGCGAGCGGCACGAGCAGCGCGCCGCTGCCCACTCCGATCTCGAGCACCCGTCGAGGCCGGTACTCCCGGATCCGCGCCACGGTGGCGTCGCGCCACTCCCGCATCTCGTCGACGGGGATCGGGGTGCCGTCGTAGCTGGAGTTCCAGCCGGTGAAGTCCGCTCCCACTGCCGGGCGATCGGTGCCGGTATGGGCGTGGTCGTAGACCGCCCGCCAGGTCTCGATCCAGGCCAGGTCCTCGACGCTCGGTCCGTCGACCGTCTCGCCGGCGCAGGGGGCGGCTGGTCCGCCGGCCGCGCGCGCGGCCGGCGCGCCTGCGGGTCGAGCAGCGGAGC
>NZ_JAMQQF010000593.1 GCF_023716945.1 Frankia sp. AiPs1
GGCCCGGCGGGGACCGGCACCGTACCGACCGGCGCCGCGGCCACCGGCGCCGCCAGACCGGCTTCGGCCGTCTCCCGGCATTCCACCGCGGACATGCGGCTGCGGCGAACGCCCGCCGGCTGGGTCGTGGAGGGTCCGGGGCCGGAGGTCCGCCCGGTCGGTGATCTCATCTCCGCGATGGTTCTCGCCGACCTGCTGGCCGAGGACCTCGCCCCGCCCGGTCGCCCGCGACGGGCGGAGCGTGACCTTGGCGAGATCGAGCAGCTCCGGCTGTCCGTCGTCCAGCTCGAGCACGCCCTGGCATCCCGGGTGATCGTCGAACAAGCCATCGGCGTACTGGCGGAACGCAATCAGATCCGGCCGCGGGAGGCGTTCGAGCGGTTGCGGCGCACGGCGCGAGGCATGGGCCGTCGCGTCCATGACCTGGCCCGACAGGTCGTGGATTCGGTCGGCGACCCGCGAGCGGTGCTCCCGGGCGAGCTCGGTGGCCGGGGCGGCCCGGCTGGCGGCGGTCCCTCCGGCGCGACGCCGGGGCCCGGCCCGGGACCGGGCGGTGCTCCCCGCCCGGCACCACCGCGATCCACATCCGGCCGCCACTGACCGGCCGACGCCGACCCGCCGGCGCTCACGGCCCCCGTGCCGCGGGTTCGCCAGTGGAACCTGCCAGACCCGGGTCACACCCCGACGGAGGGCCTCAGGACTCGATCAGCCCGAGGGCACCCACCGCTCGGACGATTTTGGCCTTGTCGCCGACGAGCACCGTGATCAGTCCGGTGGGCGCCAGCAGGTCGGCCGCGACGGCCTGGATGTCGGCGGCCGTCACCTCGGCCAGCGCCCGCGGATGGTCGCGCAGGTACTCCACGCCGATGCCGACGCCGGCCAGGGCGGACAGCGTCGAGGCGAGCCCTGCGGCGGTGGCACTACCGATGGCGAGTGTGCCGACGGCGTACTGGCGGGCCGCGTCGAGCTCGTCCTGGGTCGGCGGGAGCACCGCCAGCCGCCCGAGCTCGTAGCGGATCTCCAGCAGGGCCGGGCCGGTCACCTCGGTGGCGACGTCCGCGGCGACGGTGAAACGCGATCCGACCTGGTAGTGGTCGATCGAGCTGCGCGGCGAGTACGTGTAGCCCTTGTCCTCGCGGATGTTGTTGACCAGCCGGGAGCTGAAGTATCCGCCGAAGATCGTGCTGGCCAGCCGCTGCGCCGGGTAGCCGGGGGTGGACCGGTCCAGGGCCGCCCCACCGAGGCGGATGTTCGTCTGCACCGCGCCGGGACGGTCCACGATGACGATCGGGCCGGTACGCAGCGCGGGCAACGGCGGTGCGCTCGGCGCTGGCCGCCCCGACCAGTCCCCGAGCGCCGCGGTGACCGCCGCCATCGCCCGTTCGGGCGACACGTCGCCGACGAGGGTGAGGATGGCCCCGGCCGGCGAGACCCGTTCGGCGTGCAGGCCGCGCACGTCCGCCGGGCCGACCTGCCCAACGACCTGCGGGTCGGGGATGGCGGTGGCGTAGGGGTGGTCGCCGAACAGCCGCTCGAGGAGGGCCTCGCGGGCGATCACCGCGGGCTGGCTACGGGCGACCGCGGTGTCCTCGACGATCCGGTCGCGCTCGCCGGCGACCTCGTCGTCGGGATAGGTCGCGCCGAGCAGCACGTCGGCCAGGATCTCCAGCAGCGGCTCGAGGTTCGCGGCGAGCGCGGAGCCGCCGATGGAGAGCCGGTCGCTGTCGACCCCCGTGGACAGCGAGCCGCCGAGGCGCTGAACCTCCGTGGCGAGCCCCACCCGGTCGAGCCGCCGGGACCCGGTAAAAAGGGTCTCCGCCAGCACCTCGGCGCGGGCCTGGTAGGCGGGCCCGTGCCCGGCGAACGGGATACGCAGCCGCACCTCGACGATCGGCACGCTGCCCCGCTGCACCACCAGCACCCGCAGGCCGTTGGGGAGGGTGCGGTCGGTGACGGCGGGCAGCGCCGCTGGCTCGGTCGGCCGGACGGCGGGGATCACGCCCGCCGGGGCAGCCGGGGTGGCGGTGGCCGCCGGCGGCCCCGAACGCGCGGAGTTCGTCGATGTCGAGGTCACAGCACTCCCGATCATGAAGCGGCGCCAGCATGCAGCTCCAGGACCGAACGGCCCTGGTCGAGCAGGGAACCGGCGGCGGCGGCAACCGCCTCGCCGGTGACGGCCGACAGCTCCGCCGGCAGTTCGTTCACCAGGTCGGGTCGGCCGCGGTGCAGCTCGTGCACGGCCATGGCCAGCCCGCGACCGAGGGCGTCGTCGGCCTCGCGCAGCAGCGAGGAGGCCACCCGGGCCTGCACCCGCTCCAGCTCACCGGCCACCAGGCCGTCCCCCGCGAGCCGGGCGAGCTCCTCGTCGACGGCCGCGAGGACCACGTCGGCGCTGGACTCCTCGGACTGGCGGGCCTCCAGGGTGAGCAGCAGCGGGTCGCGCTGGTCGAACGGATTGCCGAACGCACCCAGGTAGGCGCTGACCCCGATGACCGAGCGGTCCTTCTGGACCAGGCGGCGCTCCAGGCGGCTGGCATCGCCGTCGCTGAGCACCTCGGTCAGCAGGTAGTAGGCGAGGTAGGCGGGCAGGTCGGCGGTCGGGTCGGGGACGCGGTAGCCGACCGCGAGCGCCGCGCGGGGGGCGAGCGGGTCGGTGAGGACCGCCCGGCGCTCCGTCGCGGGCACCGGCTCCGCGAAGCTCGCCCGCGGCGGCACCGCGCGGGCGGGGATGTCGCCGAAGTACCGGTCGACGAAGGTCAGCGCCTCACCGAGATCGAAGTCGCCGACGATGGTGAGCACGGCGTTACCGGGGGCGTAGTACTTGTCGAAGAAGTCCTCCGCGTCGTCGAGGCCGGCCGCCGCCAACTCGGAGAAATCCCCGTATCCGTTGTGCGCGTTGGGAAAGGTGTCGAACGCCACCGGCGGCAGTTTGATCCAGGGAAATCCGCCGTACGGCCGGTTGAGGACGTTGACCCGGATCTCCTCCTGCACCACGGCGATCTGGTTGTCGAGGTTCTGCCGGGTGATCTTGGGCGCCCGCATCCGGTCCGCCTCGAGGAACAGGGCCAGTTCGAGCGCCCCGGCCGGCAGCAGCTCGAAATAGTCCGTGTAGTCGGGGTGCGTGGAGCCGTTGAAGATTCCCCCGGCGGCCTGGACGTGCTTGGGATGTTCCGCCTTCCCCACGTTCGCGCTGCCCTGGAACATCAGGTGCTCGAACAGGTGGGCGAAACCGGTGCGGCCTTCGGGCTCGGACCGGAAGCCCACGTCGTAGTGCACGGAGACGGCCACCACCGGCGCCGTGCGGTCGGGGGCGAGCAGGACCCGCAGGCCGTTGTCGAGCCGCGTGCGCTCGATCGGATAGGAGGATGCCGGCAGGGCCGACCTCACCGCGGCGGCGCCGACCGGACCGGGTTCTCTAGACGAGGACACAGTTGCCAACGCTACTGCCCGCCGGCCCGGCCCGGTGGCGAAGAAGGCCACCGGCCGGCTTTGCGCCTGCCGTCGCCCTCCACCGCCGCCCTCCACCGCCGCATTCCGCCGGCGCGCAGCCGCGGGCTGACGCGATCGTTCGTGCCCCCACGGGCCGGGGTACGCCGCGAGTGCCGGGCGGTCCCACCCACGGAGGCCCGCGTC
>NZ_JAMQQF010000594.1 GCF_023716945.1 Frankia sp. AiPs1
GGCCTGGCCCGGGGCGAGGAAGTCCGCGGCCAGGGTGCCCCAGCGGGCGAGCTGCGCGCCGGTCTCGGCGACCTGGAGCCGCGCGCCGCCGATGAGCGCGGCGAGCCGTTCGGCGGTGGAGACCGGATGGCCCGGGTCGCCGGCCCAGGCCAGGACCAGGACCGGGACGTCGATGCTGGCCAGCGCCTGCTCGGAGGGAAGATCGGAGTCGGCGGCGCCGCGCAGGACCGACGGGAAGAGCTTCTCGCTGATGTCGGGGGCCGGCGGGTAGCCGGGCAGGTCGGCGAAGACGGCGGGCACGGAAGCGCTGGCGGCGAGCTCGGCGAACAGTCCCGGGCCGCGGGTCTCGACCAGGTCGGCGCCGCGCCGGTAGAGGTCGGCCTGGGCCGGGCGCGACGCCCACGCGGTCGGGGGAGCGGTCAGCACGAGCCGGTCGAAGCGGCCTGGCGCGGCCACCGCGGCGTGCAGCAGCGTGCCGGTGCCCATCGACGAACCGATCCCGGCCACCGGCGAAGCCCCGGCGAGCTGGTCGAGCAGCGCGAGCAGGTCCTCGGCGAGCTGCGGCCAGGTGTACTGCGCCGGGACCGGGTCGCCGGTGGACTGCCCGTGGCCCCGGGCGTCGTAGGCGACCAGCCGCCGGCCCGCGGCGACGACGGGCGCCCAGTCGAACAGGCCCGACGCCGCCTCCGACGCCCGGCTCTGGGTGACGCCGTGGGCGTAGACGGTGAGGGGACCCGTGCCGGCGTCGGTGTAGGCGAGCGCGGCGCCCCGGACGTGCGCGGGGCTGTCCGCCGCGTCGGAGGGGGCGCTCGGTCCCGCGGTGTGTCCGGTCATGGCGACATCCTGCCAACCATCGGGGCGGGACGCGCGTCCGGGCGACAGCGGATCGTCACCGACCGGACCGTCACCGACCGGACCGTCACCGACCGGTCAGGGCCTGCCCTCGGCGCCGACGAGCTGGCCGACGATGTGCTCGGCGATGGCCAGCGACGACGTGGCGGCCGGGGACGGGGCGTTGCGGACCACCGTGACCCGCCCGCTGGTACGGATCACGAAGTCGTCGACGAGCTCGCCCGAGCGGCGCACGGCCTGCGCCCGCACGCCCGCCGGTGCCCGGGTGAGGTCGCCGGCCTGCACTTCCGGCAGGTAGCGGCGCACCGCGGTGGCGAAGCGGCGCCGGGACAGCGAGCCGGCCATCTCGGCCAGGCCGTTGCGCCAGTGCTCGCGGGCCAGCCGGCGCATTCCCGGCCAGGTCAGCACCCGGGCGAGGTCGCGCGGGTTGACGTCGCGCCAGCGGTAGCCCTCCAGGGCGAGGGCGAGCACGGCGTTCGGGCCGACGTGGACGCCGCCGGTCAGGTCGCGGGTCAGGTGCACGCCGAGGAACGGGTACCGCGGGTCCGGCACCGGGTAGACGAGCCCGCGAACCCGGTCACGCAGACCTTCGCGCAGATGGTAGTACTCGCCGCGGAACGGAATGATCCGCACGTCGCCCGGGTCGCCGACCATCGCCGCCAGCGCGTCGCTGGACAGCCCGCCGCAGGCGACGAGCCGGTCGACGCGCAGGGTCTGCCCCCCGGCGGTGACGGCGACCCGGTCACCCTCGTCCCGGATGGCGGTGACGGGGCTGGACAGCAGCACCCGCCCGCCCCGCGCGGCGAGGTCGGCCGCCAGTGCCTCGCACACCGCCCGGTAGTCGATGACCGCCGTGTGCGGGGAGTGCAGCGCGGCGATCCCGGTGATGTGCGGCTCGATCTCGGTCATCCCGGCGCGGTCGAGTCGCACCAGGTCGGGGACCTGGTTGCGCCGGGCGCGGTCCTCGATGACCGCGAGCTGTTCGAGTTCGGCGTCGTTCGTGGCCACGACGAGCTTGCCGAGCTCCTGGAAGGCGATGCCGTGCTGCTGGCTGAACTCCCGCAGCAGCGCGCCGCCGCGCAGGCACAGCGTCGCCTTGAGGGAGCCGGGCTGGTAGTACAGCCCGGCGTGGATGACGCCGCTGTTGTGCCCGGTCTGGTGGGCCGCCAGGCGCGGCTCCTTCTCGACGACGACGACCTCGGCGCCGGGGTGGCGCAGCGCGAGCTCGCGGGCCACGGCCAGCCCGATGATGCCGCCGCCCACGACCCCGTACGTCGCCCGCCCGACCGTCCCCGACCCGTTCGCGGCCGTGACGTTCGTGGCCGTGACGTTCCTGGTCGTGACGTTCCCGGTCGTGCTCGACGCCGTGGCGCCGTGATCCTCCGACACGCTCATCCGGCGAGCCACCCTCCGTCGACGTTGATCAGTTGTCCGGTGATGTACGCCGACGCCTCGGCGAGCAGGAAGACGACGGCACCGGCGAGGTCCGCGGGTTCGCCGAGACGGCCCATGGGGATGCGCCCGGCGACCCAGGCGGCCCGCTCGGCGTCGGCGAACAGGTCCGCGGTCAGCGCGGTGCGGATGTAGCCGGGGGCGACGCAGTTGACCCGGGCGCCGCTGCCCGCCCACTCCACCGCGAGCGTGCGCACGACGCCGAGGACGCCGGCCTTGCTGGCGGCGTACGCGGCGACGTCGCGCAGCCCGATCGAGCTCGCCAACGACCCGATGAACACGTGGCTGCCGGCCTCGCCCCGAGCCGCCTGCGCCCGGTGCACCGCGGTGCTCAGGAAGAACGGCGCGCTCAGGTTGACCGTCAGAATTCGCGCCCAGTCGTCGACGGCGAAGTCCACGGCCGGCGCCCGGTGTTGGATCCCGGCGGCGTGCACGACGCCGTGCAGCGGTCCGGCCAGCCGCTGCGCGCCGGCGACGAGGTCGTCGGCGGTGTCGGGCGTGGCGAGGTCCCAGGGCAGCACGTGGATGCGGCCCGGGTCGGCCAGTGCGGCCGTCTCGGCGAGTTCGCCCGGCGTGCGGGCCACCGCGACGACCGTGGCACCGGCCCCCGCCACGCCGAGCGCCATGGCCCGCCCCAGGCCCCGCCCGGCGCCGGTGACCAGCACCGTGCGCCCCGCGAGCGGCCCTGAGGTCGCCGTCGGCCCCGGACCGCCTGGCGGTCTCGGACCGTTCGTCGGCCCCGGACCGCCTGGTGGGCCTGGATCGCCTGGTGGGCCCGGATCGTTCGGGGCGGCGGTCACCAGCGGAACCGGATCGCCGTGGTCTTGGCCCGGCGGTAGAAGTGCAGGGCCTCGAGGCCCTGCTCCTTGAACGGCGAGCCGGACTCGCGGAAGCCGCCGAAGGGATGGTGCACGTCCCAGCCGGAGGTGGGCAGGTTCACCGCGACCTGGCCGGCGTCGGCCCGGTCGAGGAACAGGTGGGCGGCGCTGAGATCCCGGGTGAACAGCGACGCCGACAGCCCGTAGACGGAGTCGTTGACGGCGTCGACCGCCTCGTCGAAGCCGTCGACCGTGCGCACCGCGAGGACGGGACCGAAGACCTCGTCGCGCCAGATCGACATCGCCGGGGTGACGTCGCCGAGGATCGTCGGTTCGACGAAGCAGCCGTGGCTCAGGCCGGCGTCCGCCGGGGTGCCGCCGCCGGCGAGCAGCGTCGCGCCCTCGGCGCGGGCCCGGTGGACGTGGTCGAGCACCGAGTCGCGCTGCGAGGTGTTCACCACCGGGCCCATGGTGGTGTCCGCCTCGATGCCGGGGCCCAGCCGCAG
>NZ_JAMQQF010000595.1 GCF_023716945.1 Frankia sp. AiPs1
CGCTGGACCTGCTCGCCCGGGACGAGGCCGGCACGGGCCGGGCCCTGGGCCGGGTCACCGGGCCGCTGCGGACCGCGTTGCTGTTCACCGGGCAGGGCAGCCAGCGGGCCGGCATGGGCCGCGAGCTCTACGACATGTTCCCGGCGTTCGCCGCCGCCTTCGACGAGGTGTGCGCCGCCTTCGCGCCGCACCTGGACCGGCCGCTGCGCGACGTCGTGTTCGCGGCGCCGGGCAGTCCGGCCGCGGCGCTGCTGGACTCGACCGGCTGGGCCCAGCCGGCCCTGTTCGCGCACGAGGTCGCCCTGTTCCGCCTGCTGGCCGGGTGGGGGGTGCGCCCCGACGCGGTGCTGGGTCACTCCGTCGGCGCCATCGCCGCCGCCCACGCGGTCGGCGTGCTGTCCCTGGCCGACGCGGCGACGATGGTCGGCGCCCGGGCCCGGCTGATGGCCGGGCTGCCGGCGGGCGGTGCGATGGCCGCGCTGAGCCTTTCGGCGCACGACACGGGTGCGCTGCTCGTCGGCGTCGAGGGAACGGTGACGATCGCCGCCGTCAACGGGCCCCGGGCGACCGTGGTGTCCGGCGACGAACGGGCCGTGGCCGAGGTCGTGCGGCGCGCCGCGGCCGGTGGCGCGCGGACCCGCCGGCTGCCGGTCAGCCACGCCTTCCACTCTCCGCTGATGGAACCCATGCTCGCCGAATTCCACAACACCGTGGCCGGCCTGACGATGTCGGCACCGACCGCAGTCTTCGTCTCCGACCTGACCGGCCAGCCGGTGACCGCGGCCACCCTGGCCACCGCCGACTACTGGGTGCGCCATGCCCGGGAGGCGGTGCGGTTCGCCCCCGCGGTCCAGGCCCTGTACGAGGCGGGTGTCCGCGGCTTCCTCGAACTCGGGCCGGACACGGTCCTGGCGACGATGGCCGCCGACACCCTCACCGAGCTGTCGACGGCGGGCACGGACGGCACGGACGGCACAGACGACACGGCTCGGGTCGCGGAGTTCGTCACGCTGGCGACGCAGCGCCGGGACCGGCCCGAGCCGGAAGTTCTCGCCGCGGCGCTCGGCGCCCTGCACACCGCCGGCGGACGGGTGGACTGGGCCACCTACTTCGGCCCCGGGCCCAGGGTGGACCTGCCCACCTATCCGTTCCAGCGGTCCCGCTACTGGCTGGACCCCCCGGCCACCACCGGCGACGACGGTCTCGGCGCGGCCGGCCTGGACTCCGCGCAGCACCCGCTGCTGGGCGCGACGGTCGACCTGGCCGACGGCGCCGGCTCGGTGTTCACCGGGCGGATCTCCCTGCGCAGTCACCCGTGGCTGGCCGACCACCAGATCGGCGGGTCGGCTGTGGTACCGGCCACGGCGCTGCTCGGCCTCGCCCTGCACGGTGCCCGGGTCGTCGGGGCCGGCGAGGTGGCGGAACTGACCCTCACCGCCGCGCTGCCGGTCCCCGCGCGCGGTGCCGTCACGCTGCAGCTTGCGGTGGGCGTGGCCGACGACAGCGGGCGACGCCCGGTGCACATCCATTCCCGCCCGGACGGCGGCGCCGGCCACTGGACCGTCCATGCCCGCGGGCTACTCGGTCCCGACCCGGCCGGCGAGCCGCTCGCCGAGCCGGAGCCAGGGCTGGAGCCGGGGCCGTGGCCACCGGCCGGCGCCGAACCGATCGACACCGAGGCCGGCTACGACAGCCTTGCCCGGCTCGGCTACGGCTACGGCCCGCTCTTCCAGGGTCTGCGGGCCGGCTGGCGGCGCGGCGACGAGCTGTTCGCCGAGGTCGTCCTGCCGCAGGAGGCGCCCTACGGTTCGGCGCCACACCCGGCGCTGCTCGACGCGGCCCTGCACCCGCTCGCCCTTGCCGGCGCGACCGGCGAGACCGGCGCCACGACGCCGGCCGCCGACTCGGACGGAGGACCGCCCGGGCCGGGCAGGGACGGCATCCGGGTGCCGTTTTCCTGGCACGGGGTGCGGGCCGGTGCCGGCTACGCTCCGGTGCTCGCGCTACGGGCGCGGATCTCCCCGGTCGGCCCGGACCGGGTGCGGCTGCTGCTCACCGACTCGGCGGACCGACCCGTACTGGCCGTCGGCAGCCTGGTCGTGCGCGTGGCCGATCCGTCTCGGCTGGCCGCGACGCGCGGCGTCGAGGGGGCGCTGCACCGGCTGGCCTGGGTTGCACCGACCGGCCCGACGCCGGTCGGCCCGACCACGCACGTGCTGACCGGCTGGCGACAGGTCGAGGACCTGCTGGCCTCGATCGCGGCCGGCGCGCAGGCACCCGAGGTGGTGGTGCTGGACGTCGGGGACTCCCCGACTGTCGAAGCCGTCGCCACCGAAGCCGTCGCCACCGAAGCCGTCGACCGTGCCTCGCCCGCGGCGGCCCGGGCCACACTGCTGGCCGCGCTGCCCGTCCTGCATGGCTGGCTGGCCGAGGAGCGGCTGGCGGGTAGCCGGCTGGTGCTGCTCACCCGCGGAGCGGTCGCCGCCCGCGCCGGCGATCCGGTCGACGGGCTCGCCCATGCCGCGCTGTGGGGCCTGGGCCGGTCGGCGCAGACGGAGCATCCGGGCGTGTTCACCCTGCTCGACACCGATGCCACCCCGGCGTCCGCGCGGGCACTCGGCGCCGCGGTCGCCACCGGCGAGTCCCAGCTCGCGCTGCGGGGCGGACGCATCCTGTTGCCCCGGCTGGAACCGCTGCCAGCCCCGCCGACCGGATCCGACCAGGCTGACCGAGCCGCCCAAACCACCCGAACCACCCAAAACGCCCAACCTGGCCGAGCTGACCGAGCTGACCAGGCCGACCAAGGCGGCCAGGCTGGCCTGGCGGGCGCGATCCCCAGCGAGGGCACGGTCCTCGTGACCGGTGCCACGGGTGCCCTCGGCGGTCTGGTCGCGCGGCGGCTGGTGACCGAGCACGGCGTCCGCCGCCTGCTGTTGGCCAGCCGCCGCGGCCCCGCCGCCCCCGGCGCCGGTGCCCTGGTCGAACAGCTCACCGAGCTCGGCGCCGAGGTGCTGCTGCTGGCCTGTGACATCAGCGATCCCGACCAGCTCGGCCGGCTGTTGCGGACGGTTCCGGTCGCCCACCCGCTGTCGGCCGTCGTACACATCGCCGGGATCACCGCCGACGCCACCTTCGCGACGCTCGACGCCGACCGCCTCGACCCGGTGCTGCGGCCCAAGGTGCAGGCGGCCTGGCTGCTGCACGAGCTGACCCGCGACGCCGGGCTGGCGGCGTTCGTGCTGTTCTCCTCGGTCGCAGCGGTCGTCGGCAACGCCGGCCAGGCCAACTACGCGGCGGCGAACGCCTATCTCGACGCGCTCGCCGAACACCGACGCGCCCAGGGTCTGCCGGCCGTCTCGCTGAACTGGGGGCTGTGGGAGAACGCCGAGGGCATGGGCGGGGCGCTGTCCGCGGCCGACCTGGCCCGCATCGCCCGGGCAGGCGTGCTCGCGCTGCCCGAACGCGACGGGCTCGCGCTGTTCGACGCGGCGCTGGCGGCCGGGCCGGCGGTGGTGGTACCGGCCCGTTTCGACCTGGGCGCGCTGCGGACCGCCGCCCGGGAACAACGGCTGGCTCCAGCGCTTCGCGGGCTGCTGCCGGC
>NZ_JAMQQF010000596.1 GCF_023716945.1 Frankia sp. AiPs1
GCGTTGCGCAGCCCGCTGGGCGCGCCCGAGCCGGTGGACGAGGCCGCGAGCCTGCTCGAACGCCTCGACGCCGGCCCGGTCGGCGCGGTGCCCGTCAGCCTGCGCGGCCGGATCGTCGGCCGGGGCGGCTACGTCGCCTCCCCGGACCTCGTCCTCGCCGACGACAGCGGCATCGTGCCCATCGTCTACCTTCAGCCGTTCCCCGGCGCGCGGACCTTCTTCGGGCTGACCGGGGCCGATGCCTTCGTGGACGAGGAGGTGCTGGTCACGGGCTGGTTCCTGCGCGCCCCCGGGCCCTACGTCGAGCTGCGCTCGATCACTGCGGCGTCCGGGCACACCGCCCGG
This sequence comes from Frankia sp. AiPs1, assembly GCF_023716945.1. Classification (GTDB taxonomy): domain Bacteria; phylum Actinomycetota; class Actinomycetes; order Frankiales; family Frankiaceae; genus Frankia. The sequence continues at coordinate 346 of NZ_JAMQQF010000596.1, forward strand.
AGCTGGCAGTTCGTCGCCCGCTACGCCCTGTCGCTGGGCGTGCTCCTCCTCGGTACCGTCCTGCTCGCCGCGAGCCTCTAGCCCTGCAGCCGGCCGATGGCCGTGGTCTGGCGAAGCATGCTGGCGGGCCGCGGCCGGGGGCGTGCCCCGGCGCGCGGCTTGCGGGCTTCCCGAGGGATCAGGAGCCGGTGGGCAGGAGCTCGACGACGGGGATGAGGCGGGTCACGGCCGCCTGCAGCTCGGTGAACTGCGGGTAGCGGGCGGCCTGGCGGGCGTACATCTCGTCGCGCTTCGCGCCGTGCACCTCCGTGGCCGTGACCCGAAGCGTCCGGCCCTCGACCTCGATGGTGGCCTGCGGGTCCGCGCGCAGGTCGTGCAGCCAGCGCGGGTCCTCGTCGACGCCGGGGTTCACGGCGTAGACGAAGTACCGGTCGGCGTCGGCGTAGAAGTTCAGCGGGCTCACATGCGGTGCCCCGTCGGCCTCCGCGCCGCTGAGCAGCAGCAGCAGCGTGGCTCCCGTGTACTTTCCGGCGGGTCGGCCGCCGTTGGCCCGGAACTCGTCGACGAAGTCGCTGATCTCCTGCGTGGTGAACATCTTCTGGCTCATCGGTTCGCCTTTTCTCCTGGTGCCGCGAACCGCGCGGGAGGAATCGGCCGCCGGGGGCGGCAGCGCGGGTGTTCGCCGGGCGCGGCGCGCGCGTTGCCGTCGCCGACGGGCGGAGTCGCAAACCGATGACGCTCGCCGCGCGGACAGACATCCGGGATACGTGCGGCCCTCGGGCCGTCGCGGTGGGACGTCCTTCACGTCACCGACGTCATGACCGCGGCCAGGACCTTCACCGGCGGGGCCGGCGGGCGGACTGTCCTGCTGTGGCGGGTTCCACGCCCGACCGGCGGGCATTGGTGCCAGTCGCCGCGCCGGTGATGGGGCGGCGGCACTCGACGAACGAGCGGGGCGGGGCGGGGCCGGCGGCCGCGGACCGAAGTCCGTCGCCGCCGGCCCGCCCCGCCCCGAACCGAGGCCGAACCGTCAGCAGCGGGGGAGCTCGGGAGGTGCGGGGTATTTCAAGAAGTGCGGGGTATTTCGGGAGGTGCTGGGAGCTCGGGAAGTGCGGGGAGTTCAGGAGGTGCGGGGGAAGTTGTAGAGCGTCCGCGCGTTGGTCTCGACCATCCGCAGGGCCTCGTCGTCGGGCACGTTGATCAGCGACTCGGCGAGCAGCTTGCGGGTGTTCGGCCAGTTGCTGTCGGAGTGCGGGTAGTCGCTCTCGAACATGATGTTGTCGACGCCGATGCGGTGGCGTGCCTCGATGCCGGCCTCGTCGACGATGAAGCACCCGTAGATGTGGTCGCGGAACAGCTCGCTGGGCCGCACCTCGGTGTTCACGTCGTTGTACCAGCGGTGACGCTCCCACACGTAGTCGATCCGCTCGAGCATGTACGGCATCCAGCCGATGCCGCCCTCGGACAGCGCAATCTTGATCTGCGGGAACCGGTGGAAGACGGGGGAGAGCAGCAGCTCGGACGTCGCCGACATGGAGTTCAGGGCGAACAGCGAGATCGCGACGGTGAAGTTGGTCGTGGCCGCCTCGGGGGAGCACTGCGGCGACCCGCCGGAGCCGAAGTGCAGGCAGATCGGCATGCCGGTCTCACTGGCCGCGGCGAGCACCGGGTCCCAGTGGGTGGTGTGCCAGGACGGCAGGCCAAGGCGGTCGGGCAGCTCGGGGAAGGTGATGCTGCGCGCGCCCTTGGCGGCGGTCCGCCGGATCTCGGCGGCGGCGGCCTCGACGTCCCAGTAGGGCACCATCATCAGCGGGATCTGCCGGTCGGGCGCGGCGGCACACCACTCGTCGAGGATGAAGTCGTTGTAGGCCCGGACGGTCTCGGTGGCGAGCGCCAGGTCCTGCGAGGCGGCGAGCACGCTGCCGGCGAAGCCGGCGAAGTTCGGGAAGCAGAGCTGCGCGTGGATGCCCTCCTCGTCCATGTCCCGGATGCGATCCGCAATTTTGTAGCAGCCCGGTAACATATCGTCATAGCTGCGGGGGTCGAGCCCGAAGTCCTTCGGGCTCTTGCCGGCCACCGCGTTGAGGGCGAAGTTGCCGGCCCGGCGGCCTTCGTAGATCCACCAGTCGTTACCGTCCTCGGCGCGTTCGATGCGCGGGCAGGCGTCCTGGTATTTCGCGGGCATGCGATCGAGCCAGACGCGCGGGTGCTCGATCACGTGATCGTCTACCGAGACGATCTGGGCATTGGCGGGCAGCATGTGGTCCTCCTATGGGACGACGGCCAATCCCCTCCGTGGAGAAGTCCGACCTTCTGACAAGTACGTCACATCTTCGGACGCCATGCAAGGGGGATGGACAACGCCGGATCGAGGGAATCTGACGCGGCGTCGCGCCCCGATCGAGGCGGGGACGCCTAAGCAGCAGTGCCGCAGCAGTGCCGCAGCAGTGCCGTAGGAGGGGCAAAGCAGCGGCGCAGGAGGGTTGTGGGAGGTGAACAGGAGGGTGATAGGAGGGGTTCGAGGGTGGCGCGGGAGTGTGGTGCCCGCCGGATCGGGTAGCGCTCACCCGTCGGCCCTGGCCGGGCCGGCCGCGGGGTTCCCCCCGGGACGGCAACGGTCGGCCCATCCCGGAGCGAGACGGAGACCTGGCATGGCGAGCAAGCTGGCGGAGCGGGAGCGCGCACAGGCGGCGACGCTGCCCGAGGACGACATCGTGGGACTTCTGCTCGCGCAGCACGCGCGGATCCGCGACCTGTTCGCGGAGATCGGTGTGCGGCGCGGCGAGCACCGCAGGAAGCCGTTCGACGAACTGCGGGCGCTGCTCGCCGTGCACGAGACGGGCGAGGAGATGGTCCTGCGGCCGGTGTCGCGCCGATCGGCCGGTCCCGACGTCGGGCGGGCCCGCAACCACGAGGAGAAGCAGGCGGCGAGGCTCCTCGCCGGGCTCGAGAAGCTCGACGTCGCCGGCCCGGACTTCGACCGCGAGATCGCGGTGCTCGAGCGGGCGGTGTCCGATCACGCCGTGCGCGAGGAGCTCGAGGAGTTCCCGGCGGTGCGGGCGGCCACCAGCCAGGACGAGCGGCGCAAGCTCGGCCGGCAGCTGCGCGCGGTCCAGAGCCTGGCGCCCACCCGCCCCCACCCGGGCACGGTGGGCTCTCCCCTCGCCCAGTGGGCGCTCGGCCCGTTGGCGTCGCTGGTCGACCGGTCCCGCGACGCCCTGCGCCGCCGGTAACTCCGCTCGCCGCCGGGG
>NZ_JAMQQF010000597.1 GCF_023716945.1 Frankia sp. AiPs1
GGCCCGACGCCGGCATCCGGCGCGGGGACGCTGGCCGCCCGCACCGCCGACGAGCGGGCGTGTCGGCCCCGCGGCGCGTAGTTGCCGTACTGGCGGTAGTAGTAAGCGTCCGGCCCCTTCGTCGGGACCATGTTCAGCACCGTGCCGACCATCCGGGCGTCCACCGCACGCAACGCCTCGGTGGCGCGGCGGAGCTGCTCGCGGCGGGTCCGGCCGACCCGCGCCACCAGCAGTACCCCTTCGGCCCGGGTCGCGAGCACCGCCGCGTCGGTCACGGGCAGCAGGGGCGGGGCGTCGATCAGCACGATGTCGAACCGGACCTGCAGCAGCTCGATGAGATCGGCCATGCCCTTGGAGCCGAGCAGCTCGCTGGGGTTCGGGGGGACCGGTCCAGAGGCGAGCACCTCGATCCGGCCATCCCCCACCCGGCCCTCGCCCCACGGCTGCAACACGTCGTCGAGGTCGGCGGCGCCGATGAGGACGGAGGTCAGGCCCGCCGCGGACTCGACGCCGAGATAGTCGCCGAAGGACGGGCGGCGCAGGTCGCCCTCGATCAGGCAGACCCGGGCACCGCCCTGGGCCAGGCTGATCGCCAGGTTACAGATGGTGGTGGTCTTGCCCTCCCCCGGCACGGAGCTGCTGATGAGGATCGACCGGGGGCCGGCATCCACATCGACGAACTGCAGGTTGGTGCGAAGCTGGCGGAAGGCTTCGGCCCGGGCGGAGTGCGGCCGGGCGTTGGTGATGAGCGGTCGGCGGGCCGCGTCGGCATCGAAGGCGATCACGGCCAGGTTGGGCAGGTCCGTCGCCTCCCGTGCGTCCTCCTCCCCGGCGATGCTGGTGTCCAGGCGGAACCGGATGATCGCGGCCGCCACGCCGGCCATCAGCCCGAGCAGCAGACCGAGGGCCATGTTGCGGGTCGGTTGCGGGGAGACCGGCGAGACCGGCAACTTGGCCCGTTCCCAGACGCTGACCCGGACCGACGGCGGTTCGTCGTCCGCGGGCGCCTCGATCTGGGCCACGGCGACGGAGAACGACTCGCCGACCGCGTCGGCGATCGACTGGGCTCTTCTCGGCACCCGGTCGCGGACGATGGCGCGCAGCAGCACGGTGTCCGGGACGGCCTGCGCGGAGATCTGCCCCCGCAGCGCCTGCGGGGTCGACTTCAGGTGGAGCCGGTCGATGACCGCGGCCGCCACCCGCTCGCTGGCCACGAGGTTCGCGTAGGACTTCACCCGCTGCTGGGAGAGCAGCCCGCCCTGGTAGGCCGAGGCAGCGCCTTCGGCGTTGTCGGGCGAGGAGACGACCATGGTCACGGACGCGGCGTACTCCTTCGTCGCCCGCCAGGTCGAGGCCGCGGCAAGCAGACCGCCGAGCACCAGACAGGCCACCATGAGCATCCAGCTGCGGCGAAGGACGCGGACATAGTCACGCAGTTCCACTCGTCGACCACCCTCCGGGATGTATGTACCGACCACTCACCGTCATCGAGGACCACCTCAACATACTTGATGAGTAGCGATTATTTTACTCTCAGTCACGCTTACTCTATGACCCCATGTGGAGACGTAGAGTAGACGGCACAGCCGACCGGCGGCGGACAGCGCACCTCGCGCGGCGCGTCCTGAGGCTGAACCTCCGCCAACGGGTCGGACTGCAGATCGCCCTGGACAGCGCGGCAATGGTCCTCGGTCTCGCCTCGGCCCAGCTCGGAAGGTTCGACTTCACCCACGACGCCGTCGCCGACCTCGGCTTCTGGGTTATCTGCGCCCTGGCGGTCTGCCTGCTCCACTTCCTGGGCACGGCGCTGCACCTCTATCTGGGGCGCTACCGCTTCGGTGGCTTCGAGGAAGTCCTCGGGCTACTCGTGGCGGTGCTGTTGACCAACGTCGGCGTGCTCGTCGTCATCGCCGCGTTCGGCTCGCCGCGCCCGATGCCGCTGAGTGTGCCGCCACTCGGCGGCGCGGTGACCCTGGTCGTGATGTTCGGCGTGCGCTACCTGTGGCGGCTGGTGGAGGAGCAGCTACGCCGGCCGAACCGGGACAGCGCCGAGCCGATACTGATCTTCGGCGCCGGTGACGGAGCCGAAGGGGTGCTCACGGCGATGCTGCGCACCCAGGACAGCCCCTACTACCCGGTCGCCCTGCTGGACGACGACCCGAACCTGCACAACCTGCGCCTGCTCGGGGTTCGGGTACTCGGCGGACGGGAGTCGATCGGTCCGGTCGCGACGGCCACCGGAGCAAGGACCCTGCTGGTGGCCATCCCGAGCGCGGACGCCGGGCTGCTCCGGGACATCAGCAGAATCGCCGAGAGCGCCGGTCTCACCGTGAAGGTCCTGCCCAAGGTCGGCGATCTGATCGACGGACGGGTCGGCGTCGGCGACATCCGCGACCTGGACCTCGCCGACCTGCTCGGCCGCCGCCAGGTCCGCACCGACATGGCCGCCGCCGCGAGCTACCTGGTGGGACGCCGGGTGCTGGTGACCGGCGCGGGCGGGTCGATCGGATCGGAGCTGTGCCGGCAGATCGCCGGCTACGGCCCGGCCGAACTGATCATGCTGGACCGGGACGAGTCCGCGCTGCGGGCGGTGCAGCTTTCGATCACGGGTCGCGCGATGCTCGACGACGATGCGATCGTGCTCGGCGACATCCGCGATCTCGACCTCGTCACCACGCTGTTCATGGAGCGCCGCCCGCAGGTCGTCTTCCACGCCGCGGCCCTCAAACATCTCCCACTACTCGAACGCTTCCCTGGCGAGTCGGTGAAGACCAACGTCTGGGGCACCCTGGCGATCCTGCGGACGGCCGTGGCCTGCGGCGTCGAGCGGTTGGTGAACATCTCGACGGACAAGGCCGCCAACCCGGTGAGCGCGCTGGGCTACTCGAAGCGGATCACCGAACGGCTCACCGCCCACCTGGCCCAGGAGGCCAGCGGGACGCTGGTCAGCGTGCGGTTCGGCAACGTGCTGGGCAGCAACGGCTCCGTGCTCACCGTCTTCGCCGGCCAGCTTGCCGCCGGCGGCCCGATCACGGTCACCCATCCCGAGGTCACCCGGTACTTCATGACCATCCCCGAGGCCGTGCAACTCGTGCTGCAGGCCGGCGCCCTCGGCGCCGCGGGCGAGGCCCTCGTCCTCGACATGGGCGAGCCGGTGCGGATCGCGGACGTCGCCGCGCGGCTCGCGGCGCGCGAGAAGAAGCCGATCGAGATCGTCTACACCGGCCTGGGCCGCGGGGAGAAGCTGCACGAGGAGCTGTTCGGCGACGGCGAGACCGACCACCGCCCGCACCATCCCCTGATCTCGCACGTCGATGTGCCCGCGCTGGACCCGACCCGGGCGCTCGCCCTCGACCCCTGGGCCCCGCCGGCACAGGTGCTGGCCGAGCTCGCCGCGCTGGCCCGCGAGGCGGTCCTCGTCCCCGCCACCGCGGCTGTCGTCGTCCCGGCCGCCACCGTCGCCACCGCCGCCACCGACATCCCGGCCGCCACCGTCGCCCCGGCGGGTGGCCTGATTCCCCGCCAGCCGACCGCGGATCGTTGCGACCCCGCCCGCCCCGCCACGCCGTGACCTTGGCGGGCGGCGGTGGGT
>NZ_JAMQQF010000598.1 GCF_023716945.1 Frankia sp. AiPs1
GGCGAGCCGGCCGCCCCCGCCGGCCTCGGCGAAGGCGACGGCCCGGTTGGGCAGCCCAGCGGCGGAGCGCTCCGTCATGCCCGCCCGCACCGGGTCGTCGGGCACGGACAGCGGCGGAATCGCGGGCAGAACCAGCGTGCCGAGTTCGGCCGCGACGGCGGCCATCCGGGCCGTGAGCAGCGACATGATCCGGCTCGCCGCGTACAGATCCGCGGTCGTGCGCGCCTCGCCGATGAACTGCTGCACCCCGGGGATCGTCACGACGACCAGGTCACCGGCCTCCGAGCCGCCCGCGTCCGAGCCCGAACCCGCAGTCGCGGGCTTGGGTTCGGCGGGCGGCCCCTTCGCCTCGACGGCGGCGTGCCCGCCGCTCCCCCCTGCACTCGTCGACACCTGACCTCCTCCTGCCGGAAACCACGCCCTGCCGGAAACCCACGTCCTGCCGGAAACCACGTCGCCCGCACCACTGCCGTGACCGTGGAGGAACCGCGAGACAGAACAACGACCCCCCGCACCGGGTGGGTCACTCATCGCATTGACGCCGATCGCGGACGACTCTCCCATGGCCGTCGAACCAGGCATCCTGACGCCCCCCACGCGCCGGTCCGGGGTGGCAGATCCTGCAACCTAAGCCGAGAAACTCGGCAGTGTGCCGACTCCTCAACGCCCCGGCCAGTCCGTCAGGCTGCTGCGTATGTCCCCTGAAACACCGGCTGTGTGGAGCCCCGGCGACGCCCCACCACCGCGGCGCCCCTTCCGACCTGGCGACGCTCGGTTGATGTTGCAGATCATGCTGGCCCAAGGGGACCGCGTCGCCCGGCTGCTGCTGGCCAAGCCGGTGACCCCGACGCCGCCTTCGGAGCCCGAGCGACTGGCACCGGCACTGGCGGCGGCACTGGCACTGGTGGCGGCGTGACCGACGGACCCACATCGACCGGAGGGGAAGATGTGCGGACGTATCGGACGCTGGTCCACGTCGTCGGAGAGGCCGACATCAACGTCCGCCAGCCGGCCGGCCGGTCACAACACAAGTCGCCGGAGACGCTGGCGGCCGAGGCGACGTCGAACCTGGCCCGGCTGGAGCACCTGACCGGCGACGACCGCGGGGCGTTCTTCGCGGCCAACCCCACCGGCGCCCTCGCCCGGCACCTGCGCACCCTCGTGCCCCGCCCTCGCGTCATCCTGCTCGCGACCAACGGCGGTGACCACCGCGACACCATGCCGATCGCCGAGAAGGTGGCGGCCTACCTCGGCGACGCCGTGACGCTCGCCGACCGGCCACGGGTTATCCCCCTGCTCGAACCGACCGTGACGCAGGCGCGGTCCGGCCTCGCCGCCGCTCTCGATGATCTGACGCCGGCCGAGTTGGCCGAGGCGGCCGACTGGACGGTGCTGCTCGGCTCCGGAGCGACCGGCATCCTGCTCGGCGTGCTGTACGAGCTGCTGGTCCGCGGCCGGCGGGTGCTCCTGCGGGCAGCGGACGCCGACGGCCGGGAGATCTCGCCGTATCACGACGTCACCGTCGACGACCTGCGGCGCTGGCTCGTCCGGCACCGCTACTACGGCGCCCTCGCCCAGCTCGTGGGAGACGCCGACGGCGCGCCGTGGCAACGCCTGCACGAGCGGCAGTCCATCGACGTGCGCGCGCTGCTGCGGGACTACCCGACGGTCCCGAAGAAGGCCGGCGACCCGACGAGCCTTCAGGTCTGGCCGTTTGCCGGCACCGCCGATGATCCCGAACCCCGAACCCCGCTGGAGGTGCTGCGGCGGGCGGTCGAGTCGTCGTTCTTCGGCGGCCTGGCCCGCGGAGAGGTCACCGACGGTGCGGCGGCCCGGATCTGGTTCTCCGACCTCGTCGACGCCCTCACCGAGCCCAGAGCGGGCGAACCCGCGTCCGCGGCCGACGGGCGTCGGGCGAAGGCACGCCGCATGTTGGGCTTCCCGAGGGAGGACCGGCTGCCGCTCGCCCCCGACGACGTCACGACCCCCGACGACCCGCTGTACGCGCTGCTCACCGAGGACGTCGTCGAGTGGTATCGCGGGATCGTCTCCGCCAGCCACGGCGGGCTGCACGCGGTCACCTACCTGCCCGCGCAGATCCGCGCCCGCGCGCAGCTCTGGGTCGACGAGGAGCATGCCAGCGCGCCGCTGGCCGACTTTCCGGCCTGGCCGGTCCTTGATCCGCCGCCCGCGCAGCGCCGGGTCCTGCTGCTGCGGGTCCGCCGTTCCGCGGCGTCGCGTCTTGTGGCGGACGACCAGCGGGTCCTCGACCGCGGGCGGGCTGAACTGCGGTGCCGCGAAAGCATCCTCGTCGAGTTCGCCGGCCCGGAGGTTCCCGACGCGGACGACATCGACGGCGTCCGCTATCGACGGGTTCCAACCGGTGGGGACGCCCGCACCATCGAGTACATCCAGCCCAGCACGGTCGTCGACTACGCCGAGAAGATGTTCCGCGCGATCGCCGCAGACCGAGACGACCCCGCCGGCATCGAGGCCGACCTTGTCGACGAGGTGGCCGTGCTGCTGCCGCTCGGCTTCAAGGCGCTGGCCATCGGCGCCATGCTGGCGGCCGTCCGGTGGTCGATCCACCTTGGGGTTCCGTTGCGGGTCATCGAGCTGCCCCTCGACCGGGAACCGGCGACCCTGCCGGCACCGCCGCCGATCGGCTCACGTCCGGACGATTCTCAGCCGACCGAGGCCGGCCGGCCGCTGGCCGCGCTTGGCCAGGACCGGCTGCTGGCCAGGTTGGCGTCCACCGCGCTGGGCGATCTGGACCTGGGCCTTGCCCACGATCTGGCCCGGCGGGGTTCGTCGCGGCTGACCCACCTCGCGGCCGGCATCGCCTCCCTGCAACGGGACTTCAACGGCATCGTCGACCTCGCGCCGGGCGAGCACGGCACGACCACCCACACCTCGCCGGCGGAGATCGCCTTCGCGGTCGCCCGCCTACGGCTGTGCCGGACGATCGTCGACCGGCATCCCTGGGACGCCGCCTACCTGGCCGCCAGCATCCTCGATCACACCTTCCGCATGCCGCCCTGCCGGCACAACGGCGACACCTGTGACGTGCCCGGCATCGGCCGGGTCGTGCTGTCCGGACGGCTCGGCTGGGTTCCGGTCGCCGCCGCGCCAACCAGGCCCAGCGGCAGGCTCCAGCAGTGGCCGACGCTCGCGCCGTGGGAGGGCATGCGGACGTCGGACGACAAGCCCTCGGGCATGCCCCCGGACGTGCGCGGATCCGGCCGGACCGGGGGGGCGACGCGGCCGGAGGTCGTCCTCGGCGGCCTGCAGCGCCACCGCAACAAGCACCCGCTCTCCCATGGCATCGACGAAAGGCAGGACCCGAAGCCCACGGACATCAGGGCGCGCAGCACGGCGGAGATCGCGCCGATCTTCGAGTTCGTCGAGGAGGAGCTCACCCGCCAGCTGAACAAGGCCTATCCCGGCCTGACGCTCGTCGACGCCGACGACCTGACTCGCCGCCTGACGGGTCTGGTCGCGCTCGCAACCGAACTGTCGGACGCGACCCGCCCGCCCGCCTGACGGCGCTGCGCCGCCCCTCGGCGCGGCCCGGCCCGGCGGCCGGTCGC
>NZ_JAMQQF010000599.1 GCF_023716945.1 Frankia sp. AiPs1
CGGCCACTGCGCCACCGCCCGTGCCTCCCGCCGGTGCCGCGTCCACGGCGGCTCGCAGGGCGGCGGCGGCCTCGGGGTCGACGATCTGGGTGCCGTCCGGGCCGGTGGTGTAGACCGAGCCCCGGCCCGCCTCGACCAGCCGGGCAAGGCTCGTCGGCGCCCGGAACCGGTCCGGGAAGGTGACGTGCAGCGTCTGCGCGACGTGCAGTGCCACCGGTGGGCCGACGAGCGACAGCAGAACGAGCGGCGACATCGGCAGCCCCAGGGGATCCAGGGCGTGATCGACCTGTTCGATCGGCGTCCCCTGCTCGGCGGCGCCCAGCACCTCGCCGAGGAAGCGGGTGAGCAGCCGATTCACGACGAACGCGGGCGCGTCCGCGACGAGCACGGCGTCCTTCTTCAGGTTCCGGGCGACCGCGAGCGTCGTCGCGACCGTCGCGTCGTCGGTGCGGGCCGCACGGACCACCTCGACGAGCGGCAGCACCGACACCGGGTTGAAGAAGTGCAGGCCGGCGACCCGCTCGGGATGCGCGAGCGATGCGGCCATCTCGGTGATCGACAGCGCCGAGGTGTTCGTCAGCAGCACCGCGGTGGGCGCCACCACGGCCTCCAGGTCGGCGAAGACCGCCTGCTTGACCGTCAGGTCCTCGAAGACCGCCTCGATGACCAGATCGGCGTCGGCGAAAGCGGCCAAGGTCGGCGAGCCGGTGACGTTGGCCATGTACCGGTTGGCCTGGTCGGGGGAGATCCGGCGGCGCAGCAGCAGGTTGTCGATCTCCCGGTGGACGTTCGCGACCCCGGCGTCGAGCCGCCCGGCGTCGATGTCGGTGAGCACGACCGGCACCTCGAGGCGGTGCGCGAACACGAGGGCGAGCTGGGCGGCCATCAGCCCGGCGCCGACGACCCCGACCTTGGTGACCGGGCGGGCCAGCGCCGGATCCGGGCCGCCGACCGGCCGCTTGGCCCGCTTCTGGACCAGGTCGAAGGCATACAGTCCGGCGGCGAGCTCGCCGCTGACCGACAGATCGGCGAGCGCCTGGGTCTCGGCGGCGAAGCCGTCGCCGCGATCGGCGGTCTCGGCGAGCGCGATCAGGTCCAGGGCCCGGTAGGCGGCCGGCGCGGCGCCGTGCAGCCTGGCATCGGCGAGCGTCCGGCCGCGGGCGACGGCCTCGGCCCACTCGGCGCCTCGCTGCACCGGGCGGCGCTCGGCAACCGGGTCGATCTCCCCGCGCAGCACCCGGCCCACCCAGGCCAGCGCCTCCTCCAGGAAGTCGGCCGGAGCCAGCAACACGTCCCCGATGCCCAACTCGAACGCGGTGGACCCGCGCAGGGTGCGGTTCTGGCTCAGCGCGTTGTCGACGATGACGGACACCGCCCGGTCGGCGCCGATCAGGTTAGGCAGCAGCTGGGTGCCGCCCCAGGCCGGCACCAGGCCAAGGAACACCTCCGGGAAGGCGATCGCCGGAATCCCGGCGGACAGCGCCCGGTAGTCGCAGTGCAGTGCCAGCTCCAGGCCGCCGCCCAGCGCCGCCCCGTTGACCAGCGCGAAGGTGGGGACCCGGCGCCCGCCGAGGCGGCCGGAGCCGAGCCGGGCGAAGGCGTCGTGCCCAAGCCGGCCGAGCGCGTCCAGCGACGGGCGCAGCTTCGCCGCCTCGGTGATCGACGACCGGAAGCCCAGATCCGCGCCGACGCTGAAGATGAACGGCTTGCCGGTCACGGCGATCGCGGCGACCGGGGGATCGTGCGTCTCGATCTCGTCGACGGCGGCGAGCAGCCGGCGCAGCCCGGCCGGGCCGAAGGTGCTCGGCCGGGTGTGATCGTGGCCGTTGTCGAGGGTGACGAGGGCGACCGGGCCGACCACCCCGGGCAGCGTCACGTACCGGACGTGCGCCGCCGTGACGACCTCGTCCGGGTAGTCCAGGGTCACCTCGTCGATCGGTAGGTCGCCCGTCATGTCGCCCTCTCGTGGGACTCGGATGCTCGCGTGGGTCCGGTCAGCTCGATGCCGTGGTCGCGGCGCTGTGGTGGGGGTTCTCCCAGATCGTGGTGGCACCCATGCCGAGGCCCACGCACATCGCCGTCATGCCGTAGCGCACCTCGGGATGCTCGGCGAACTGCCTCGCGAGCTGGGTCATCAGCCGCACCCCGCTGGAGGCCAGCGGATGGCCCAGCGCGATCGCCCCGCCGTACTGGTTGACCCGGGGGTCGTCGTCGGCGATGCCGAAATGGTCGAGGAAGGCCAGGACCTGCACGGCGAATGCCTCGTTCAGCTCGAACAGCCCGATGTCGTCGATCGTCAGGCCGGTGCGGGCGAGCGCCTTCTCCGTCGACGGGATGGGGCCGACGCCCATGACCTCCGGCGCGACCCCGGCGAAGCCGTAGCCGACCAGCGTCATCCGCGCCGGCAGCCCCAGCTCCGCGGCCACCTCGGCGGCCGCGAGCAGGCACCCGGTGGCGCCGTCGTTGATCCCGGCGGAGTTGCCCGCGGTGACCCGTCCGTGCGGCCGGAACGGGGTGCGCAGCCCGGCCAGCCCGTCGAGGGTCGTCGTCGGGCGCGGCGGCTCGTCGGCGGTGACCAGCTCCCAGCCACTGTCGACGTGGCGGGCGGCCATCGGGACCAGATCGGGCTGGATCTGGCCGTTCGCGTAGGCCTTGGCGACCTTCTCCTGGGAGGCCAGGGCGTAGGCGTCGGCCCGCTGTCGGGTGATCGCCGGGAAACGGTCGTGCACGTTCTCCGCCGTCAATCCCATGATCAACGCGGACGGGTCGACCAGCCGCTCGGCGACGAAGCGCGGGTTGAGATCGGCGCCCTCGCCCATCGGATGGCGGCCCATGTGCTCCACCCCGCCGGCGACGGCCACGTCGTAGGCGCCCACCGCGATCGACGACGCCGTCGTGGTCACCGCCGTCACGGCCCCGGCGCACATCCGGTCGACGGCGTAGCCGGGCACCGACTCCGGCAGCCCCGCCAGCACGCCGGCGATGCGGCCGATCGTCAGGCCCTGGTCGCCGATCTGCGTGGTGGCCGCGACGGCCACCTCGTCGATGCGCTCGGGCGGCAGGGACGGGTTACGGCGCAGCAACTCCCGGATCACCCTGACGATCAGGTCGTCGGCCCGGGTCTCGGCGTACACGCCCTTGGCCTTGCCGAACGGCGTACGCACGCCGTCGACGAAGACCACGTCGCGGACTGCACCGCGGGCTGGACCGAACACGGTGGCCTCCCCACCGGCGGCTCGCGGCCACCGGCACCTCGCCGTGGGACACCGACTGCCCGCGCCGGCCCGAGGGACCGTGCGGGCGGTCAGCACCGGCGTGGACGCCGCCGGCACCGGCTAGCCTACGGCAGCGGTTACCGACGGGTAGGGCACTCGTACCCGACGCACCCGGTGTCGCGCCGAGAGGGTTGTCGGCGGTCTCGATCATCGCGGGAGGGCGCCGCGCTCCGCGGCGGGTCCGGCGTCGCGGCCCGTGCGTTGCTACTGGTCGTGGGCGGGGGCGGCGGGGGCGCCACTCGTCGGACCAGCAGTGGGCCTCGACGCCGCGGACGGCTTGGCCGCGCCGTTGCCGGGGGCCGAGTCGGTGGGGC
>NZ_JAMQQF010000059.1 GCF_023716945.1 Frankia sp. AiPs1
CCGGTCGAGTGCGCGGGCAGCATGAGCTCCCGCAGCGGCGCGGCCACCTGCTCCGACGCCAGCACCTCCCCGGCCGTGACGGGCGCGGTCCGGGCGGAGCGCGGCCGCTCGCTGCCGCGGGTGATCTCCTCGGCGGCCAGCCGGGCGAACGCGTCGAGGTCCTCGCCGCCGGATTCGAGCGTGTGCGCGGCGTGGAGGGCGTAGACGATGTCGGCGGTCAGGCCGACCGGGCGGTCGAAGTGCGGTTCAAAGCCCAGGTTGGACACCTGCGCGAGAAACGACCGCCGGGTTTCCCGGTCGGCGGACCGGACCTCGGGGTTGTACACGCCGACCGCCACCGCGACCTCGACGTCACCCGCGGCGACCGCCTCGGCCGCGGCTATCACCGCGAGACCGGAGTCGCCCTCGACCCGGAACGAGTCCTTCAGGTAGCCGCCGGCCGCCGCGGTGTAAAGGCCGCTGGAGATGCTGCGGCCGTCGAGAACGTCCAGCGATGCCATGACCGACAGGCCGAGGTCCTGCTTGCGCAGGCCGCATTCACGCAGGGCCGCGTACGTCACGTCGAAGACGAGCTCGTCGAGCATGGCGTCCTGCTCGGGCAGGAACGGGGTAGCGGCGAGGCCGACGACATGGACCGGTGCCATCCGTCGAACCGGCCGCGGGGGGCGTGGGGGCATCTCACTTCCTCAGGGCTCGAGACGTCGTCACAGTAGGTCCGGCCGGGCGCGGCCGGGTGTCCCATCGCGGGACAGCGCTGCGGCGGCGGGTGACCGTGGCGCAGATCGAGACATCGGGGCAGGCGGGCTCGGTGCGACAGTCGGGCCATGTCCGTGTCCCCCACCGCTGCGTCCCCCACGACTGTGGCCACGAGGGTGGACGAGCTTCTCGCCGCCCATCCGCCCGCCAGCACCGACCGGCTGGCTTTCCTGCGAGCGCGTTTCGACGCCGGCCTGGCCTGGGTGTACTTCCCCGAAGGCCTGGGCGGGCTCGGGCTCGACCCGTCCCTGCAGCCGGTCGTCGACGCGGCCCTCGCCGCCGCGGGAGCACCGGACAACCGGCCGCAGGGCAACGTGATCGGCCTCGGTATGGCCGCGCCGACCCTGCTGCGCTACGCCACGCCACAGCAGCAGCAGCGGTGGATGCGCCCGCTGTGGACCGGCGAGGAGATCTGGTGCCAGCTGTTCAGCGAGCCGGGCGCCGGCTCCGATCTGGCCGCCGTCGCCGCCACCGCGCGGCGCGACGGCGACGACTGGGTCGTGAACGGGCAGAAGGTCTGGACCTCGCTCGCCCACGACTCCACGTGGGCCCTGCTGCTTGTGCGCACCGACCGGGACCAGCCCAAACACCGCGGTCTGACCTACTTCGTGTGCGACATGGCGACCCCCGGGGTCGACGTGCGCCCCCTGCGGCAACTGACGGGCGAGGCGGAGTTCAACGAGGTGTACCTCGACGACGTCCGTGTCCCGGACGCGAACCGGCTTGGTGCGGTCGGCGAAGGCTGGCGCGTCACCCAGACGACGCTGATGAACGAGCGTGTCGCGATCGGCGGTGCGGTGGCCCCCCGGGAGGAGGGCGCGATCGGGCCGGTGGCACGTGAGTGGCGGGAGCACCCGCAGCGCCGGGACGCGTCCGCCTACGACGAGCTGCTGCGGCTCTGGGTCGACGCGGAAGCGCTGCGGTTGACCAGCGCCAGGCTGGGCCAGCAGCTGGAGGTCGGCGCGCCCGGGCCGGAGGGATCGGGTCTCAAGCTGGCCTTCGCCCGGCTCGCCCAGGCGGCCTCGTCCCTGCACCTCGACCTGGCGGGCTCCGACGCGCTGCGCTATGACGACTGGTCGATGCGCCGCCCCGACTTCACAACGCCGCCGGACCGCGTACCGGGCTTCTGGTATCTGCGGACGCGCGCCAACTCGATCGAGGGCGGCACCTCCGAGGTCATGCGCAACATCATCGCCGAGCGCGTGCTCGGCCTGCCGGCCGAGAACCGCCCGGACCGTGACACCCCGTGGAAGGACCTGCCGCGATGAGTGACGTCCCCTCGCTGCTGTACACAGACGTCGAGGACGACCTGCGGGCGGCGGTCCGCTCCATGCTGGAGAGCCACAGCCCGTGGGCCCGAGTGCTGGAACGTACCGATGGCGACGTCGCGGGCGACCGCAAGCTGTGGACCCTGCTCACCGACGACCTGGGGCTGGCCGGGCTCGCCCTCGGCGAGGACGTGGGTGGCGCGGGTGCCTCCTGGCGTGAGGTCGCGGTCGTCCTTGAGGAGCTGGGTCGGGCGGTCAGCGACGTCCCCTATCTGACCAGCGCCGTGACGGCCACCGCGCTGGCCGAGGCCCTCGGCGCCCGCGAGCTGCTCGCCGAGCTCGCGACCGGCGCCGTCGCAGCGGTGGCGGTCCCGTTCACCCAGCCGCTCGACCACCCGGTCTCCGACCCGCCGCGCTTTGCGGTGGGCCGGATCCGCGGCCACGTTCCCGCGGTTGCCGGTGCCGCCGAGGCGGACGTCCTGCTCGTACCGGTCGCCGGGGCCGTCGTTCGAGTCGCCGCTGCCGATGTGCGGATCGAGCCGGTGCCTGCGCTCGACATGACCCGCCGGGTCGCCGACCTCGATTTCGGCGATGGTGTCGCCGCCACGATGCTGGCCGAGGGGGACGCGGTGCCCGCGGCGCTGGCGCGGGCTGCGGCCGTCAGCGCGGCCCTGCTGGCCTCCGAGCAACTCGGCCTGGCGCAGCGATGCCTGGAAATGACAGTCGAGTACGTCGGCCAGCGCCGCCAGTTCGGTCGCCTGATCGGGTCCTACCAGGCGCTCAAGCACCGCCTGGCAGATCTGTGGACGGCTATCGCCCAGGCGCGTGCGGTCGCCCGCTACGCCGCCGCGTGCGCGGCCGTCGACGACGAGGACCTTCCGGTCGCGGCGTCCCTCGCGCAGGCGGTGTGCTCCGCCGTCGCCCAGCAGGCAGCCGAGGAATGCGTACAGCTGCACGGCGGCATCGGTTTCACCTGGGAGCACCCTGCCCACCTGTACCTCAAGAGAGCCCGAGCGGACGCGCTGGCACATGGGACCGCCGGGTGGCACCGCCGCAGGGTGGGGGCGCTCGTGGACCTGCCGCCCGTGGCCGACTGATGCATCGCCTACGGCTGCATCGCCTACGGCTGCATCGCCTTCGTCGGACGTGTCTTCATCGATCTCGTCCTCATCGATCCTCGTTGATCCAGTGGTGCCGTCCGCGAACGAGAAGGAGCCTGGCATGACGATCACGTCTGCAGGTCGGGTGGACCGGACGGCCGTCCTGCCACTCGAGCCGACCGAGGAGGAGCGCGTCCTGCGCTCGACGGTCAGGGACATTGTCGGCCGGTTCGGGCACAGCTACTACATGGAGCGCTCGCGCAGCGGCGAGCCGATGCGGGAGCTGTGGGAGCTGCTCGGCGAGAGCGGCTTCCTGGGCCTGAACATCCCGGAGGAGTACGGCGGTGGGGGCGCCGGTCTCACCGAGCTGGCGATCGTCCTGGAGGAACTGTCCGCCGGCGGCTGCCCCGAGCTCGCGATGGTGCTGTCGCAGGGGATCGCGGGCTCGATCCTGCCGCTGCACGGCAGCGCTGAGCAGAAGGCGCGGTACCTGCCCGGCATCACCAGCGGGGCGGAGAAGTTCGTCTTCGCGCTCACCGAGCCGGATGCCGGGTCGAACTCGCACAACGTGACCACCTCGGCGCAGCTGGACGGCGACGAGTGGGTGATCCGCGGAACCAAGTACTACATCTCCGGCATCGATCACTGCGACCACTTCCTGCTCGTCGCCCGCACCGGCAGGAACGAGGCGACCGGTCGCGCCCAGCTGACCCTGTTCATCGTCGACGACCCGAACATCGCGGGGCTCGAGCGTCAGCCGATCCCGACCGCGCTGCAGGCTCCTGAGCGTCAGTTCACCCTCTTCTTCGACGGGGTGCGGCTGCCGGCCGACGCCGTCGTCGGTGAGGTGGGGCACGGGCTGCGTCCACTGTTCGACGGCCTCAATCCAGAGCGTGTGCTCAGTGCGGTCATCTGCACCGGCGTCGCCCGCTACGCCCTCGACCGCGCCGTCGCCTACACCACGCAGCGGCAGGTGTGGGGCGTCCCGATCGCGGCCCACCAGGGGGTGCAGCATCCCCTCGCCGAGGCGGCCATCGAGCTCGAGGCCGCCCGGGGCATGGTGTGGCGCGCGGCCGCGCTGTTCGACGCCGGCCGGCCGGCCGGCGAGGAGGCGAACATGGCCAAGTTCCTGGCCTCGCGGGCCGGGCTCAAGGCGCTCGACACGGCCATCCAGATGCACGGCGGCAACGGGCTGGCCGACGAGTATGGCCTGGCCGACCTGTGGGGGATCGTGCGGCTCCAGCAGATCGCTCCCGTGTCCACCCAGATGGTGCTCAACCACATCGCCCAGCACACTCTCGGACTGCCGAGGTCGTACTGATGACCGACCTGACTGGACGAACGGTCGTCGTCACCGGTGGTAACAATGGTCTCGGTCTCGGGATGGCCGAGGGCGTCGGGCGCGCCGGGGCACAGGTGGTCATCTGGTCGCGCACGGCCACCCGCAACGAGAAGGCCGTCGCGGCCCTGGCCGAGGCCGGCGTGCGGGCGAGCGCCGTCGCCTGCGACACGAGCGACGAGGCTTCCGTCGACAAGGCCATGGCGGAGACGACGAGCAGGTACGGAGCCGTCGACTGCATGATCGCCAATGCGGGGATCGCGGCGGCTGCGCCCTACGCCGAGACCTCGCTCGACGACTGGCACCGGGTGCTGCGCACCAACCTCGACGGAACCTTCCTGTGCACCCGCGCCGCGGCCCGACACTTCATCGAGCGGGGCGAGGGCGGTGCGATGGTGGTCGTCTCCTCGACCATCTCCCGCTACGGCGGCGCGGGCCAGGCCGCCTACACGACGAGCAAGAGCGGGCTGGTCGGGCTGGGGCGCACGCTCGCGGTGGAGCTGGCCCGCCACCGCGTCCGCGTCAACATCCTCGTGCCGGGCTGGGTCGTTACCGACATGAACACCCACCTGCGCGAGGACGAGGCATTCCTGCGCGCCACCACGGCGCGCACGCCGGCGCGACGGTGGGCGCAACCGAACGAATTCCATGAGGTCGCGGCCTTCCTGGCCGATCCGACACTCACATACCACACCGGGAACGAAGTCGTCGTCGACGGTGGATACACCGTCTTCTGAGCTTGCACACTACTGAGCTTGCAGACTACTGAGCTTGCGGTCTACTGGGCTTGCGGAACGACCGTGGGAGGAGCGGCGAGGTGACGATCGGTGTCGAGACGATGCGCAAGGCATTATCCGACCTCCGGTTACCGGCGGGGGAGATCGTGATCGAGTCGTACGAGGCGGCCATCGGCGACGCTGCGCTGCGGGCGACGGATTCCGATCCCGGCGTCGCTCACCCCGCCTGGTTCGTCATCGCGTCGTTGCGGGGCATGGGTATCTCGGTTGATCAGTTGTGTGAGCTGGCCGGTCAACTGCCGGGTGACACGTTGCTGTTCGGCAGCTGCGAGGTCGTTCAGGACGAGCCGCTGCGGGTGGGTGGACGGTACGTCACCCAGGCCCGGATCGGCGACGTGGGCAGCCGGACCACGGGTGACGGCTCGCGCCTCGACCACATCGAGGTGATCGTCGAGATCGCCGCGCTGCCGGGCTCCGCCCGGGCCGGCGAGGTGACCAGCAGATATCTGTTCAAGCGAGGAGTCGCGACGTGACCGGAACCGCCGCCGCCGAGGTCGGGCAGGAGCTGCCGACCAGGATCACCACGAACGTTCGGGACGACGACATCCGTCTGGTCGCATTGATCCTGCGCGACTCGAACCCCATCCACTTCGATCTCGACGCGGTCGCACGGGCGGGGCTGGGGGATCGGGCGGTCAACCAGGGCGGCGCCACCATGGCGTACATCATGAACCATCTGATCGAGTGGGCGGGGGCACGTTCCGCCGTCCGAAGGATCACCTGCTCCTTCCGCGGCAACGTCGTCGCTGGGGACGATGTCGCGGTCGGGGGGACGGTCACCTCGGTCGAGCCGACCGAGGGCGGCGTCCTGGCCGGCTGTGATGTGTGGGCCGACGTCGTCGGAGGCCGGCGTGCCATCGCGGGCACGGCGACCGTATTCCTCCCGGCCGCGGGGAACGGCACCGGCGCGGAGAGCCCCACCACGTAGCCTCGGGGCCCCCATGGCCGGGGACGGTCCCGGCGCTCTATTAACACCATGTCAGTAGCTTCGCATCATGCAGTTACCGCCGTCACAACCGACGTAGGTAACGGCCTGCGGGCATGGGTAAGGGATGACGGTGAAGCTTGACGACCGGGTGCGCTTTCTCTACCGGAGCAGGGAACGTTTCTGGAAAGGTCTTCTCGGTCAGGGTTTCACCGTCGAGCAGCCGGGTGATGACGTCGAGCGCCTGCTCCATCTTGCGCCGATTCTTGAGCGGTCGATACCGATGGAACGCGCGTCATCGAGCAGCTGACCGGGCCTGGCACCGGACATCATCCTGCCGCGCGTGATGTGATCGAGCAGAACCAGGCAGTCGGCCGGAACGAAAGGATTGTGGTAGGGCGGCGACACCACGCCGAGGCCCAACCTGATCTGCGACGTGCGCTGCGAGACGGCGGCGAGAAAGACCGTCGGGTCTGCGACAATATCGAATCCACCCGAGGGATGCTCACCGATCCAGAACTCCGAGAAGCCGAGACGATCCATCGCCACGGCCAGCACCATGTCCTGGCGGATAGCGAGGTGAGCGTCGGTATCGACCTTGTGCCACGGCGCGAGGAAGGCCCCGAACTCGAGCGGTATGTAGTCCACGTGAGTCTCCTCCGAACTGGGTGCGGGCCGTCCGCCCGGCTGCTCACAGATCGTGGGCAGCGCCATCCCCGGCCACCTGTCGCGTTCCGCGACATGGTGTGTGGCACATCACCTGCTGGGATCGATACCAGTCGACAGAGGAGATGACCAAGCCGATGCACGCCTGGGCAACCGATACCTCGACCTCAGCGGACGCTGCGGGCGAGCTTGATGATCAAGCGCTCGATGATCAGGCGCCGAGCTGGCGGCCGCTGGTAGCACAATCGTTCGCCGAACCGTCCGTGAGCGCCGAAGAGTTCAAGTCGGCCTTTCGCAACCACCCCGCCGGGGTTGCCGTCATCACGGCCGACCCGGGGGACGGGCCGGTGGCCATGACCGCGACCTCGGTGTTCTCGGTCAGCGTCGAGCCACCGCTGTTGGTGTTTTCCATCTCCGCCCAGTCCTCGGCGGCGCCGAGCATCCTGTGCGCCGACACCGTCGTCGTGCACCTGCTCGGCGCAGGTCAACTGGAGATCGCGAAGCTCGGAGCCACCAGCGGCATCGACCGCTTCGCGGACACCTCGCTGTGGCGACGGATGCGCACCGGCGAGCCGTACTTCCCCCGCGCCCACGCATGGATACGCGGCCGGATCGTCAACCGCATGGCCGCAGGCACCTCGACGCTCGTCGTCGTGCAGGCAGTCGAGACCGGCGCCCCACCGGTCGGTGATCCATCAGCGGACGCCGGGTCGGCTGAGCCCCTCGTCTACCACAACCGCACCTGGCACCGACTTGGCGATCATTCCAAACTGCCCTGAAAAGCGACGGTGATACTGCCGAGGCGCCCTGCGCGGCACTGTTGCCTCGGCGATGTCCGCCCTGACCGAGCTGCCGATCGATCATGATCGGTGGATGCGTCGACGTGTGTCCGTCCTCGGACACTCTAAATAATCAAAAAGATACCTAGGGTAGCCTTTTTTCTTGGGTGTGAATTTCTTTGCCAGGACGGTGCGCAGGTGCCGTTCACCGGCGATCAGCATCCGGTCGGCGACCTCGGCCCGGACGATTCGGACGAACCGTTCGGCGTAGGCGTTCACCCGCGGAGCCCGGGGTGGGATCTTGCGGGTGGTGATGCCGGCGTCGGGGAGGACCGTGTCGAACGAGGCGGTGCACCGCCCGGCCCGGTCGCGGACCAGGAACTGGAAGTCGGCCATCCGGTCGCCGAGG
Source organism: Frankia sp. AiPs1 (assembly GCF_023716945.1). Taxonomy (GTDB): domain Bacteria; phylum Actinomycetota; class Actinomycetes; order Frankiales; family Frankiaceae; genus Frankia. The sequence goes on from NZ_JAMQQF010000059.1 coordinate 8,040, forward strand.
TCCATGAGGAGATTCCGAGCTTGTCGGGTGGTCCACGGGCCGTCCGGGTGAGCGGTGACTCCAAGGATGTGGATGGTGCGGGAGGCGACTTGAGCCGGTTGTCGCCGAGGATCATTCCGCCGTCGTGCGCGTAGTAGATCGCCGGCGTGCCCGCTCCGGCCGCCGTCGGCCGGCACACGAGCAGGCTGATCGGCGGTGCGCCGGGCGGGCCCGGCACGGACAGCTCCCGCACGTCGTACGCGCCGCCCCGGCGTAGATCCTCGTCGGAGACCCGGGTCGCTCCCGCCGCCGTGCGGATGACGGGGATCAGCTCCGCGGTCACCGTCGGCGACATCTGTTTGCCCAGGAGCTGCAGCGTCGCCGCCAGTTCCGGGTCGAAGGGCGGCGGCGGACCGACGGACGCCGAGGTGAGCGGCTCCGGCGGAGTCGTCGTGGTCATCGCAGCTCCTCGCTGTCGAGGTGTCGAGGGCTGGCCCAGGCCGGGTCGGCCTGGGCCAGCCTTGTTTCAGGTGATGGCGCCGGCGATCTTGAGGGTGATGAGTTCGTCGTCGGTGAGTCCGAGGTCCCGCAGGATCTCGTCGGTGTGTTCGGCGAACTGGGGCGCCCGGGTGATGTGCGCCGCGGTCTCGTCGAACTGCACGGGGTTGGCGACGAGTTCGCGCTCGACCCCGTCGGCGTCGGTCACCGGGGCGATGAGCCCGTTCGCGCGCAGGCTCGGGTCCTGGCCGACTTCGTAGGTGTTCTGCACCGCCGCCCACTGGCCGCGCATCGACCGGAAGGCCTCGATCCACGCGGGGTAGGGACGTGCACGCAGGATCTCGGCGACGATGTCGGCCGCCTCGGCCGCGTTCGCCATGATCTTCTCGGTGGTGTCGAACCGGGGGTCGGTGGCGAGCTCGGGGCGTCCCACGATCTCGCAGAACTCGGGCCAGTATCGGCCGGGCTGCAGCATCGTGAGCATGAGCCAGCGCTCGTCGGCGGTGGCGTAGGTGCCGACGAGCGGGTTGGTGGCGGAGCCGTGTCGTGGCCGCGGCGGCGGGGGCAGCGGCGCGCCGGCGAGCAGGGCGAGGTTGACGCCGAACTGCATCGACCAGGCGCCGACGCCGAGCAGCGAGACGTCGACGACGGAGGTCTCGCCGGTGGTGGCGCGGGCGAACAGGGCGGCGGCGATGCCGCCGGCGATCGTCATGCCGCCGATGGAGTCCCCGTAGGCGCCGGCCGGCATGTCCGCGAGGCGGTCGGCGCCGGGTGGGGTGACCGCGGCGCCGCTGCCGCCGCGGGCCCAGAAGGCTGTGGAGTCGTAGCCGCCCTTGTCCCGCTCGTCACCTTTCTGGCCGAACCCGCTGCCCCGCACGTAGATGATGTCGGGGTTGATCCTGCGGACGTCGTCGAGCTCGATGCCGAGGTGCGCGCGGGTGGCGGGCAGGTAGTTCGTCAGGAACACGTCGCTGCGACGGATCAGCTCGGCCAGGACGTCCCGGCTCTCGGGCTTGTCGAGAGCGAGGCCGATGCTGCGCTTGCCCCGGTTCGGCCCCTCCATGATCGGGAAGAAGGAGATTCCCTTGCTCGCCACATCAAGGCCGAGAAGTCGCACGAGCCCGCGCTGGGCGTCGCCCTTCTCGGCGTGTTCCACCTTGATGACGTCGGCTCCCCAGTCGGCGAGAACGGCGCCGGCGGCGGGAACGAAGGTGAACTGCGCGACCTCGAGGACGCGAACACCCTGCATGGGCTGATGCACTTCCTGGTGCCTTTCTATCGACAGACGGCGATCGCCCTGATGGGGAGACGGCGATCGCCGGTGAGCGCGGCCGAAAGCTCGGGGCGGCCCGAGCTTCAGGGGTGGCTGATGGTCTTGGTTTCCTGGAACTCGCGGAGGCTGTCCGCACCCCATTCGCGGCCGTTGCCGCTCTGGCGGTAGCCGCCGAAGGGGGATTCGACGTCGAACCAGCCGGCGCCGTTCACGGCGACGGTCCCGGTCCGCAGCGTGCGGGCGACGCCCAGCGCGCGGTCCGGTGAGCCGAACACGGCGCCGGACAGTCCGTAGATCGTGCCGTTGGCGATGCGGATCGCGTCGGCGTCGTCGTCGAAGCCGATGACGACGACGGCCGGTCCGAAGATCTCCTCCTGGGCGATCCGCGCGTCGGGGGCGACGTCGGCGACGAGGGTGGGCTGGACGTAGTAGCCCCGGTCGAACTGTTCGGCCCGCCCGCCGCCGGCGACGACCCGGCCCTCTTCCCGGGCGAGGTCGAAGTAGCCGAGGACGCGGTCGCGTTGGCGGGCGCTGACGAGCGGGCCCATGATGTTCACCGGGTCGGTCGGGTCGCCGTAGGGGATGGCCGCGATGGTGGCCTCGGCGAGGCCGACGGCCTCGGCGAGGCGGTGACGCGGGACCAGCAGGCGGGTCAGCAGGGCGCAGCCCTGGCCGGCGTGGCCGCAGGTGCCCCCGACGACTCCGGGGATCGCGGCGGCGAAGTCGGCGTCGTCGAGCAGCACGGCCGCGGACTTCCCGCCGAGTTCCAGCAGGACCCGCTTGACGGTGCCGGCGGCGTTCGCCATCACCAGCCGCCCGGTCGCGGTCGAGCCGGTGAACGTCACCGCGTCCACGTCCGGGTGCGTCGTGAGGATCTCCGCGACGCTGTTGTCCGGGGTGGTGATGACGTTCAGCACGCCGGGTGGCAGGGTCTCGGCCGCCACGGCGCCGATCAACGTCGCCGACCAGGGAGTTTCGGGAGCGGGCTTGAGCACGACCGTGCACCCGGCGGCGAGCGCGGCACCGATCTTGGCGATGTTCAGGTAGAAGGGATAGTTCCACGGCGTGATCGCGGCGACCACGCCGATCGGCTCCCGGCGAATGATCCGCCGGGAGGGAACCCCGAAGATCTCCTTGGCGGGCAGCGGGTGTTCGACCTCGTCGGCCGCGATGAGGTCGATGTAGTACTGCAGGTAGTCCAGCGGGCCGTCGAGCTGGATCGAGCGGGTCAACGCCACCGGCGACCCGGACTCGGCGACGATGACCGTCCGGAGATCCTCGGAGATCTTGCGTAGCCCGTCGGCGAACGCCTGCAGGCTCTCGCGCCGCAGATCCGCATCCTGCGACCAGGAGCTCAGGTCGAACGCGTGGCGCGCCGCGGCGATCGCGGCGACCGCATCGTCGCGCGTCGCCGCCGGCGCGGCCCCGATCACCTCCTCGGTCGCCGGGTTGATGTTGCTGTACACGGCGCCGTCGGACGCCGTGACAAGCTCGCCGTCGACGAGCAGAAGCTGGGAGTTCGCAAGCATGGGCGGATCCCTTTCCCGCGCCCGGCGCGGTCGCGACCGGGCTTCGTCAGTGCATGTCTGTCTTCACGTGTGCGATGACCCGGCCCGACGTCAGCGGTTGAGCGTCCCGAGATCGACGCGCAGCTGGGATCCGGTGATGAAACGCGCGTCGTCGGAGGCCAGGAAGGCCACGGTCGCGGCGACGTCCGCCGCGGTCGCCGTCGGTTCCGGCAACGCGCCCATGAAGATCGGGGTGAGCCCGGGATGCGCGTCGAGCAGGCCGAACATGGTCTGGTCCGCCGACATCCCGGTGTCAACACCGTGCGGGTGCACGGTGTTGACACGGATGCCGTACTCGCCGAGCTCGTTGGCGAGGCTCTTCGCGATGCCGGTGACGCCGTGCTTGGTGGCGGCGTAGTGGCTGAGGAACGGCAGGCCGCGCAGCCCGGCGACGGAGCTGGTCACGATGATGGAACCCCCGGTGCCCTGCTCGATGAGCAGCGGGACGACGGCGGTGAGGGTGTTCCAGGTGCCGACCAGGTGTACCTCGACCATGGTGCGGAACTGTTCCTCGGTGATTTCCCACAGCCGGCCGTAGGAGACGACGCCCGCGTTGGCGACGACGATGTCGAGCCGGCCGAGTTCCGCCACGCCCGCGGCGAGGGCCTTCGCCAGGCCGTCCCGGTCCCGGATGTCGACCTGCGCGGTGACCGCGCGCCGCCCGGTGAACTCGACGAGCCGGGCGGTCTCGGCGAGGTCGTCGGGGGTGGGCATCGGATAGTCGATGGTCGGGATGTCGGCGCAGGCGTCGATCCCGATGATGTCCGCGCCCTCCTCGGCGAGCCGGACCGCTTCGCGCGGCCTTGACCTTTCGGGGCGGCTGCGCGGGTGACGAGCGCGCCCTTCCCCCGCAGGCGTTGCCCCATGGATGATCTCCGAACCTTGCCGTGACGGGACGGGAATGGTGTCTGCGGCCGCGGGGGACACGAGGCTCCGCGGTGACGGTGAACGGGAGCGCGGCTCACCCCTCGCCGGCGGCGGGCAGCAGCGGTACCGGTCCGCTGTGCACCAGGTCGGCGAGGGCGTTGGCGTCCAGGCCCATCGCGGTCAACATCTCCTCGACCGCCGCGACGTCCTTGCGCAGGTAGGGGCGCATGCCCTCGACGAACCGGCCCGACATCGCCGGCGGCCCGCAGGTGGCCGAAGGCGACGGTGTCGGCGCTGCAGCCGCCGTGGGGGTGCCCCGCTCCTCTGGCATGCCCCCGTCCCCTTCAGCTCGCGACGCTGGTCATGCCGGCGTCCACGACGTGGGTGGTGCCGGTGACGTAGCGGCCGTCGTCCGAGACCAGGTAGAGCACCGCCCGGCTGATGTCGATCGGTTCGATGACCGGCACGGGCAGCGCGTTCTGGGAACGGCCGGCGATGTGCGGGTAGCGCTGCATGTAGGCGGAGAAGAACTCGTTGACCACCATCGGCGTCGCCACGCCGGTCGGGTGCACCGTGTTGACCCGGATGCTGTGCTCCGCGAGGCGCCCGGCGTAGGCCCGCATGAGCCCGACCACCGCGAACTTCGCCGCGATGTAGCTGTCGAACCCGCCGTGGGTGTCGGTCCAGCCGGCCTTGATGCCCGCCGACGAGCTGGTGATGACGATTGACCCGCCGCGTCCGCCCTCGACCAGCGCCGGCACGGTGGCCTGCAACGTGTTCCAGGTGCCGGTGAGAATGACGCCGATCCCGTCGTCCCAGGCCTGCACCGACCGGTCGGCCGGGTCCAGACCGTGCGTCATGATGCCGGCGTTGGCCAGCACGATGTCGAGCCGGCCGAGGTCCGCCACGCCCTCGGCGACGACGTCGCGCAGCAGGACCAGGTCTCGGACGTCGCCCAGGCGGGCGATGATGCGACGGCCGCGGTCCTCGACCAGCTTCACGGTCTCGGCGAGATCGTCCGGAGTCGACATCGGGTAGTTGACGGTGTCCACCTGGGCGCAGATGTCCACGCCGATGATGTCCGCGCCCTCCTCCGCGAGTGCCAGCGCGTGGGAGCGACCCTGTCCGCGGGCCACTCCGGTGATGAACGCGACCTTGCCGTCCAGCTTTCCCATGGATCGGTACTCCTGAAGCGTCAGTGGGGGTTCGGCGTCGCCGGCCGAGACGGAGATGGCGAACGAGGGACAGACAGCCTCGATTTCGTAACGGTCGTTCTGGCTGAGCGCATGGAGATCAGCTCGAAGTCACCGTCGCAGGCGACCAGGCGGTCGATGGACCTGCGCCCACGGCTCGTCGGTCTTCGCCGGGACCGGCCGTTAGCAGGGCGCCGCCCGCGGCGACCGCTGCCTGATCGTCGCTGACGGTCATAAGATCACATCTCTCATCGGGGATGGGGTGGCTCGAGGGGCGCCGAGCGAGTGCGGCAGCGGCGTGCGCATTTCAGCCATGCAGATCGGCGTCGAACGAGAGCAGTTCCCGGGCGTTGAGTTCGACGATGCGGTGCACGTCGGCGTCGGGCACGTCGACGAACGCCTCGCCGGCCCGTTTGCGCGAGTGCGGCCAGGAGGAGTCGCTGTGGGGGTAGTCGCCCTCCCAGGTGATGCGGTCGACGCCGATCACATCGCGCAGCAGCAGGCCGGGGGTGTCGTCGATGAAGCAGCCCCACACGTTGCGGCGGAACAGCGCGGAGGGCCGCACCTCCTTGTTGACGTCGTTGTAGAAGCGGTGGCGCTCCCAGGTCAGGTCGATGCGCTCCAGGAACCACGGGATCCAGCCGACACCGCCCTCGGCCAGGGTGACCTTCAGCCGGGGGAAGGCGTGGAAGATCGGGGAGAACAGCAACTCGGAGAGCGTGTTGATCGAGTTGGTGCCCATCAGCGCGATGGTGACCGGGAACGGCGCGTCCGCCGCGACGAACGGCATCCGCGTCGAGGTGCCGAAGTGCATGCACAGCGGCGTGCCGGCCTCCTCGGCCACGGCGAGCAGCGGATCCCAGCCGCCGCTGTGGAACGACGGCAGGTCCAGGCCGGCGGGGTTCTCCGGGAAGGCGACGGCCTTCGCGCCCCGTTCTGCGGTGCGCCGTAGTTCGGCGGCGGCCAGCTCGGCATCCCAGAGCGGGAGGATGACCATCGGGATGAGCCGGTCGGGGTGCGGGCCGCACCATTCGTCGAGGATGAAGTCGTTGTAGGCCCGCACGCAGAGCAGCGCGAGCTCCTTGTCCTTGGCGGTGGCAAAGACCCGCCCGGCGAACCCGGGGAAGGTCGGGAATCCGAGCTGGGCCTGGACGCCGTCGATGTCCATGTCCTTGACCCGTTCGGCCGGGTCGTAGCAGCCGGGACGGATCTGGTCGAACCGCACGGGCTCAAGCCCGAACTCCTCGTGGGACTTGCCCGCGACCGCGTTCAGCGCGATGTTCGGGAACGGCTGCCCCTCGAAGGTCCACATCTGTGTTCCGGCTGCCGTGGCGGCGGCGCCGATCTCGGTCGTGACCGCGCCGTCGACCTCGATCACCCGAGGGCCGGCGTCGAGGTGGGCGGTCGGCAGCCGACTGGTCCACAGATCCGGTGGCTCGATGATGTGATCGTCCACGGAGATCAGCTTCATGTGCGGCTGGAGAGGCATCGTTCATCCTCCGGTTCGGTGAGGCACGGGGAGCATGCGGGTCGACCGACGGGGCGTCGCGCGGTCGTCCGGGGAGAGGACGTGGTGGAGGCGGGTCGGAGCCCGAGCCGGTGGCAGCGGGAACGACCGGACGCCCCCGCTCGCCGGGTGCGCAGAGCTGATCTTGCCGATCTGGTGGCACGGGTAACGCTAGCCACATTCTGGCTGGCGGCGCCGGATGTGACAAGCGTTATATTGCTCGATCCGGGATCGCCGGCACTCCTCCCATCTTCGGCGAGCCCGTCGGCCGGCGGGTCGGGTCATCTCCGGCCGACGAGGGTAGCGCAGAGAAGTGTGTCGTACCAGTGCGAACAGGGCTTGCGGCGGTGGTGGCAGGGTGGGGATCGGCGTCCGGTGGTGCGTGCTCCCGGCTCACCCTTGCTCGCGGGCTGCTGTCTCACTAAGTTTACAAACCTCGCGCACTGGCCTGAGGATCAGTTAGCGCTACTGGTGGCGGTGTACCGCTCGTCGGTACCGGGTCGTCTCTCCCGGAGCGAGAGGGGACTTCCGGCGGCGCGCTTTCGCCGCAGACGATCGGAAGGGTGTCGTAGTGATGATCAGTGGTTGGGGCCGCATGCGGTCGAGGGCGCGACGAGCCACGGCGGTCGGCGCCGCATTAGGCCTCGTCCTGGCCGGGTCGGGCCTGCTGACGGCCTGTGGCAGCGGCGGGGACGGCAGCGGGGGCGGCGGGGGGACGCAGACCGCCGCCGCGCAGTCGACGGCGACCCTGCCGCCGGGGAAGAAGGCGACCGGATCCCCGGTCCGCATCGGTTTCATCTCGTCGGAGGGCGGCAGCGCGATCTCGACGCCGGAGGTCCGCGGCGGCGCCGAGGCGGCGCTCGCCTACGCCAACGACTACCTCGGCGGGATCGCCGGCCGGCCGGTCGAGCTGGTGGTCTGCAAGGAGACGGAGGATCCGGCCGCCGCCCGGGCCTGCGCAAACAAGATGGTCGAGGACAAGGTCGCCGCGGTGGCCCTCGGGACGACCGGCCTCGGGGACACGATCGTTCCGGTCATCACCGGCGCCGGCATCCCGTACATCACCCCGTCCGGAAACAGCGCTGCCGAGTACACCAGCCAGGGTTCCTACTCCTGGGGAGGCGGCCTGCCCTCCGGTCTCGGCGCGATGGCCGAGTACGCGAAGGCGCACGGCATCAAGAAGGTGGCCCTGTTCGTCATCGACGTCCCGGCTGCCACCGCGGGGGCGCGGGCGCTCGGGGTCCCGGCGTTCGCCAAGGCCGGGGTGGGGCTCGACATTGTCGCGATCCCGCCGGGCACCCCCGACGTCACCTCGCAGGTGACCGCCGCGATGGGCAAGGACCCCGGTGCGTTGGGCGTGATCGGCGAGGTCACCCACTGCACCGCTGTGCTCAAGGCGTTCCAGGCCGTGGGCGCGACCCAGCCGAGGCTGGTCATTCAGCCCTGCGCGGCGAAGTCTCTCCTCGATGCCGACCCCGACGCGCTCGACGGCGCCCAGCTGCTCACCCAGTCCGACATCAACTCCGAGGATCCCGAGGCCAGGCTGTACCGGACGGTCATGGCGAAGTACCGGCCGCAGACGGCGCCCGACGGCTACGCGGTCACCGGCTACCAGAGCGTCCTCGGACTCGTCCGGGCCGTTGCCGGCATCACCGGCGAGATCACCCCGGCATCGATGAGCACGGCGTTGAGCGCGGCGAAGAACGTGCCGCTGCCCGCCGGCCACGGCATCACGTTCACCTGTGACGGCAAGGCCATCCCGGCCTTCAAGGCGATCTGCACCGCCAAGTCGCTCATCTCGCCGCTGAAGGGGATCGCCGGGACCGACTATAAGATCTACGACGCGACCGAGCTGTTCGCCGGCTGACCCCCACCTAGTCCACCACGTCGAGCTTCGCCGCCGGCGGCCCGAGCCGCAGCAGGGCGGCGTTCGCGGTCGCGAGTCGCCGCCGCCAGAACCGCTCGACCCGGTCGGCATCGCCGGCGCGAATCAGGACGATGAGCTGGTCGCAGGAATGGACGGCCAGCTCGCGCTGATGCTGGCGCTCGGCCGGGTCGAGTCGGTCGGTAAGGCGGGCGTTGGCCACGTGCCGCAGGATGATCTCGTGCAGCATCCCCGCCAGGACATCGAACGCCGGATTGCCGGCGCCTGCGACGACGCTGCGGTGGAACGCCGAGCTGGCGGCGGCAAGGGTGCGATCGGCGGCGAGATCCGCCCGCATCGCGTCGACCATGTGCGCGAGCGCCTGCACCGGCTCGTCCCGGCCGCGGCGGGTGAGCAGTCCGGCGGCGAGCGGCTCGAGGCCCAGACGGGCGGTGAGAACCTCGGCGAGTGTCGTGCCCGCCTGCTGCAGCAACAGCCCGGCCGGCCGGGCGACCGCGGCCGGACCCGGCAGCTGAACCCGCGCGCCGGCGCAGCCGCGGTGGACCGTCAGCAGGGACTCCGCTTCGAGGATCCGAAACGCCTCACGCAGTGATGTGCGGGCGACGCCGAAGCGCCCCTCCAGTTCGGCTGAAGCCGGCAGGAGGTCGCCGTCGCGCAACCCGCCGGAAGCGATCATCCGGCGCAGCTGGCGAGCCACCAGTTCGGCGGTCTTCGGCACTCGCAGCGTGTCGTCGGCGGGCGCCGAGATCCTGGCGAACGGCGGAGCTGGCACCAGAGTTTCTCCTCGTTAGGACGGCATCCACCGGCCGCTGCCCGGTCGAGCTGAGGTCAAATACCGCTAGCTATACTGCCCGCCCGCGCGCGGGCGCGGCCAGCAGCATGCGGGATGGGGAGGACCCCCTTCGCTGGTCCGGCGCAAGTGGTGCCACTGAGGTCGTGCCCTGGACTCAGAACCGCTAGCGTATTGTTTCGGGAGGTCATGCCGCTGGCAAGTCCTGTGTGGTAGCCGTGTTCCGCTGGTGCCCAAGCGGCTCTCAGGGCGTCGGACCCGCCGCGGGCAGCCCCACCGAAGGAGTCCCCGTGTCCACTGCCAGCGCGCCACGTCCGCGCAGCCCGAAGGCGTCCGAGGCCGTGGCGGACGAGATCCGGGCGATGATCGCGCACGGGCGGCTGCGCCCCGGGGACAGCCTGCCGATCGAGACCGCGCTGATGGAGCACTTCGGCATCGCCCGGCCCACCATGCGGGAGGTCCTGCGCCTGCTCGAGTCGGACGGGCTCATCGAGATCCGCAAGGGGCCGGGAGGGGGGCCCGTGGTCACGCAGGTCACCGCGGCCCCACTCGCCCGACGGGCCGGCCACTACCTTGCCACCCGCAACACCCCGCTGTTCGATCTGATGGAGGCGCAGACCGTCATCGAGCCGGGGGCGGCGCGGCTCGCCGCCACCCACCGCACAGAGGCGGACCTCGCCGTCATGCGCGACTGCATCAGTGAGGCCGCGGCGTGCACCACGCTCGTCGCGTTCGCGCGCCCGGCCGCCCGCTTCCACCTCGCCCTCATCGAGGCTTCGGGGAACATCACCCTGCAGATGGTGGCCGGCATGCTGCGGGACTTTCTGACCGATGCCTACGAGCGCACCCTGGCCGACGCCGATCCCAGCGTGACCCGAGCCGTCATCGACTCATCGCTGGTCTGGTACTCCCAGCTTGCCGACGCGCTCGAAGCCGGCGAGCCGGACCGCGCCGAGCGGATCTGGCGTCAGCATCAGCACATGGCCCGCCATCTATCGCGCGATGTCATCTCCGGGCGGTCCGCCGTGATCCGGCTGTACCCGGACGGCGGCCGCGGCCTCATGCCGGAGCTGCCGGTCAGAAGCCAGCGCAACGCACTGGCTTCAGACCCGGGATAGTCGGTATCCGATGCGCTTCCTGCTGATCGATGGGCCGGTGGTTCCCGGGTGGCAGCAGTGGCGGGCGACTGAAAAGCGCTGGGCGGCCTCGGTGAGGCCGCGGTGTGGGCACGAAGCCCGACGTGCTCCGGCGTCAGGTCTCCTCGTCTGGCGACCGGGAGTGGTGACCGTCCGGCGTCGGGAGGTGTTCTCGCCGGTCGGTACCCCGCGCCAGGGCGCCCGAGATCGCGCTGTCGACCAGCGTCGCCAGGAACTGGACGCCGGCTGGACTGCGGTAGAGGGTGCCGGGCGGCACCGGAGAGGACATCGGGTGGTGGATGACTCCGCCCAGCACGGAGTCCAGCACGACGGCGGCCGAGCAGTTCGGGGGAAGCTGCTGCCGTAGCTTGGCCCGACTCACGATCTGGTGCGCCGCCTTGATCGACTGGATGCTGTGGGTCCTGGCGATCGCGGCGAAGTCGGGGTTGAGCCGTGATTCGACGAAAAGCCGGACGCCCCACGGGCCGTGTGGGCCGTCGAGCCACCGGGCGTAAGCGGTGGCCAGCCGGTGGAGCTCGGACCGAAGATCGGCCGCCGGGTCTTCGTCGAAGGTGAACCCGGCCTTGTCGATCATGCTGTGGATCAGTGCCTCGCGCGTGGGGAACCGCAGGTAGATGGTGCCCTTGCCGATGTCGGCGACGCGGGCCACGGAGTCGAGAGAGAACCCACGCCAGCCGTCTGTCGTGAAGACGGACAGGACTGCGTCCAGGATTCGCTGGTCGGCCAGCTCGTTGCGGCGGCGCCCCGGTCTGCCCCGCGTCCCACCGTCGGTCATCGGAACACCTCCCTCGATCGCGACGGGCGTGGTCCGGTGGACCGGTTGCCGACACTTTCGCCAGTAATAGTTTGGCTCTCGGCCGCCGTTCGGCGGGACGCGCCGCGTGCGCACCCGCTGCGGCGGCACAGACGCGCCCCTGACCCGGTCGTTCTGACAGAGGAGACCACAGGGGCATGCTCGACGGGTACCGGGTGCTGGACCTCACCGACGACCGGGGTCTGATCGCGGGGCGGTTACTCGCGGACCTGGGCGCCGACGTCGTCCTCGTCGAACCCGCCGGCGGCAGAGCCCGCCGGGTGCCGCCGCTGCCCGGCGGCGGCGCAGGCTCGCTGCTGTTCGACGCGTTGGCGGCCAACCGGCGTGGTGTGGCGGTGGACCTGGACTGCGCCGAGGGCCAGGAGCGGCGGGTGCGCGACCTGACGGCTGCGGCCGACTTCCTGCTGGAGTCCGCCGACCCTGGCTACCTCGGCGCGCGTGGGCTGGGCTGGGAGGAGCTGCGCCAGGTGAACCCGGAGCTGGTCTACGTCTCGGTCACCGCCTTCGGCAGCTCGGGCCCGAAGGCCGGCTATCCGGCGTCCGACCTGACCGTCTGGGCCGCCGGGGGACCGCTGGAACCCCACCGTGACGGCGACCGCCCGCCAGTGCGGATCTCGGTGCCGCAGGCCTTCCTGCACGCGGGCGCCGACGCGGCGCGAACGCGGCTTCTGGGTTGAGGTCGGTGACGGCACCCGTCGTCGCCGGCTGCCCGGGCCCTACGCGGGTCATCGCCGACGAACCCGCCTTCGTCCACCGCCGGCCCGCGCCGCTGCTCGGGGAGCACACCGACGAGGTGATCGCCGAGTGGACCAGCATCCCGAGAGCGGTCGCCACGACCGGTCCGTACGGTCCGCCCGGCCCGGAGACGACCGGGCAACGGCGGGCCGGCGACCAGACGACCGGCCGGCCGGGGGGGGGGGGGGGGGGGGGGGGGGGGGGGGGGGGGGGGGGGGGGGGGGGGGGGGGTGGGGGGGGGGGGGGGGGGG
>NZ_JAMQQF010000005.1 GCF_023716945.1 Frankia sp. AiPs1
GGGCGGGGCGGTCGCCGGCGGCTCGGGCGCCACCAGCCGGCGCAGGTGCCGCCGGCCGACCTCGTCGAGGCGCAACACCCGGCCGACAGCGTCGAGAACCTGCGCCGAGGCCGTCGCCCGGCCCTGCTCCAGCCCGGTGTACCAGGTCAGGCTGACGCCGGCCAGGGACGCGAGTTCCTCGCGGCGCAGCCCCTGGAGGCGGCGACGCCCACCGGCGGGGAGTCCGACACTGACCGGTTCGACCAGCCTGCGGTACGCCCGCAGGCAGGCCCCGAGCTCTCGTCGCCGAGCAGCCGTCGTGGCCGTCGTGGCCGTCGTGGCCGTCGTGGCCGTCGTGGCCGTCCAAGGTGTCACTTCCACTGGCACCATCAGCAGGCTCCTGGTCTGCGTACCCAACCTTCGACCAGGCTGGCGGATGTGATTCGTATCGGCGTCAACCTTGCTGCCGGCCTCGGCACTCCCGGTTCCGGCAACCTCATCGACGACCTTGTGGCGATCGCCCGGACCGTGGCCGCCGCCGGGGTGTCCACCGCCTGGCTGCCGCAGGGCTACGGCTACGACTCCATCGGCGTACTGACCGCGGTGGCCCGCGAGGTGCCCGGCATCGAGCTGGGCACCTCCGTCGTCGTCGTCCAGCCGCGCCATCCCCGGGTGCTGGCCGGGCAGGCGCTGACAGCGCAGGCCGCGGCGCACGGCCGGTTCACCCTGGGGCTCGGCGTCAGCCACCCCGGCCTGTTGGAGATCTACGGGCAGCCGTTCCACCGGCCGGTCGCCGCGCTGCGCACCCACCTCGACACCCTGCTGCCGATCCTCGACGGACGCCGTGTTCCCGGCGCCACGGGAATCGGATCCGACCCCGCCGGCAGCGCCGTGCCCGGCGCGGAAGTCCGCGTCCCGGTGCTGCTTGGCGCTCTCGGCCCCACGATGCTGCGGCTGGCCGGGGAACGCACCGACGGCACGATCACCTTCCTGGCCGGGCCCCGCACCATCGGTGACCACGTGGTCCCGATGATCGGCGCGGCCGCTCGGGATGCCGGCCGGCCGGCGCCGCGCGTCGTCGTCGGGCTGCCGGTGGCGGTGACGTCCACACCGGACCGGATTCGCACCGAGCTCAACGCCGAGTACGCCGACTACGCGACGCTGCCGTCTTACCGCACGGCTCTCGACCGCGACGATTTCACCCGGCCAGGCGCGATCGCCGTCGTGGGCGACGAGAGCGCGGTCGTCGACCAGCTGGCCGCCTATGCCGCGCTCGGCGCCACCGACGTGCTGGTGAGCCTGGTCGGCACGGCCGAGGAACGCGCCCGGACCCTGCACCTGCTCGGCGCCGGCCCGTTCGTCCACGCGAACCAGCCCTCCCCGCCGCGCCGCGTGACCTGACGGTCTTCTGCGGACGAAGAACTGGCAGGTCAGTGTCCCGCCTGGAGGAAATCGCACCAGGTCGGCCGCGGGGGCCGCGGCCCCCGTCCACGGCCCGCGTCTTCCTACCCCACAGCAACCGGGCAGGCACGTTCTCAGCCGGTGCGACGGCCCCTTCCCGCTCGCTGACCGCTCGACCGGCGGAGGCGATCGGTGGCGGCTCGACCCGAACCGACCTGAGCCTCGCCGCGGTTCCGCGGTTCCGCGGAACCGGCCGCGGAGCAGGCGTCGAACTTCGTCCGGGTGCCGTGTCGATCGGCGGCTGTGCCGTTCGACCTGGTGGTGAGAGGGTCGGGAGGCGACCCGTGATCGAGGAGGTCAAACGATGGCGAAGTACATGCTGATCATGCGGGCCACGGACGAGTCCCTGGCGAAGATGATGTCGACCCCCTTCGAGGAGATGCTCGAGACGGTGGGCCGTTTCAACGAGGAACTGATCCGGGCCGGTGTGCTCGTCGCCGCCGAGGGCCTCGAGGACCCGGCCCAGGGCGTGGTGGTCGACTTCAGCGGCGAGACTCCGGTGGTCACCGACGGCCCCTACGGCGAGACGAAGGAGCTGTTCGGCGGCTTCTACCTGATCGACGTCGCGTCGAAGGAGGAGGCGATCGAGTGGGCCCGACGCCTGCCGGCGAGTGCCGGCGCGAAGTGCGAGATCCGCCGGGTGCCGACCATCGACGAGTTCCCGCCGGACAACGAGTGGATCATCAGGGAGCGGACGTGGCGCGAGCGGACCGGCCAGCTCTGATGCCCGCGGCCGTCGATGGCCCGCCGCGGGACGAGTCGGCGCGTGACGAGTCGGCCCGTGACGAGTCGGCGCGGCGGGCCGTCGAGGCCGTCTGGCGGATGTCCTCCGCCCGGATCGTCGGCGCGCTGGCCCGCTACACGGGCGACGTCGACCTCGCCGAGGATGTCGCGCAGGAGGCGGTGGCCCAGGCGCTCGTCACCTGGTCGCGCGACGGCGTGCCGGCGAACCCGGTGGGCTGGCTGCTCACGACCGCCCGGCGGCGCGCCATCGACGGCTTCCGCCGCCGGTCGGCCCTCGACGAGCGCCACGCGCTGCTCGCCGGTCAGCTCGCCGAGGGCGAGACGAGTTCGGGCGGCTCGGGCCCCGCTCCGGGTTCGGGTTCGGGCTCCGGTTGCGGCGCGGTGCCCCTGGCCGACCCGTCGGACGACCTGCCGTGGGATCCCGACCGGGTCGACGACGACGTCCTCGCGCTGATGTTCGTCGCCTGCCACCCGGTGCTCTCCCCCGAGGCCCGCGTCGCTCTGACGCTGCGCGCGGTCGGCGGGCTGACGAGCGAGGAGATCGCCCGGGCGTTTCTGGTACCGGTCGCGACGGTCCAGGCGCGGATCACCCGGGCGAAGAAGACCCTCGGCGCGGCCAGGGTGCCGTTCGCCCTACCGCCGGCCGAGGAGCGACGCGGCCGGCTCGGTGGTGTCCTGAGCGTGCTCTACGTGATCTTCACGGAGGGCTCGACGGCGACCACCGGTGACAGCCTGCTGCGCCCCGACCTCGCCTACGAGGCGATCCGACTGGCCCGGACGCTGGCCGCCCTGCTGCCCGCCGAACCGGAGGTCCACGGGCTGCTCGCTCTGTTCGAGCTCACCGCCGCCCGCTTCCCCGCCCGCACCGGGCCCGATGGCGAGGCCGTCCTCCTGGCGGAGCAGGACCGGCGCCGGTGGGACCGCTCGGCGATCCGCCGCGGCCTGGCCACCCTCGACCGGGCCGCGGCGCTCGGGGCCGCCGGCCTTGGACCGTACGGCCTGCAGGCGGCGATCGCCGGCTGCCACGCGTCGGCGCCATCGGTCCCGGAGACCGACTGGGAGCGGATCGTGCTCCTCTACGAGGCACTCGGCCGGGTCGCCCCGTCCCCCGTCGTCGACCTCAACCGGGCCGTCGCCGTCGCGATGGCGCAGGGACCGCAGCAGGCCCTGGCCATCGTCGACGACCTCGTCGCCACCGACCGGCTGGCCGGGTCGCACCTGCTCCCGAGCGTGCGCGGCGAGCTGCTCGGCCGGCTTGGCCGCACGACGGAGGCCCGATCCGAGCTGGAGCTCGCCGCCCGCCTGTGCCGCAACGCCCGCGAACGAGCGGTCCTTCTCCGCAAAGCGGCCACGATGGTGTGACCGTCCTGCGCGGTTCCGGTCATCAGGACGCGGGGCGCTACTCGGTCTCGGCGGGCTCGGGGCGGAAGGTGGGGATCTGCTCGCCCGCCTCGATCGGGATCGTGAGGCGGTTCTGCGGCGGGGCGAGCGGGCAGGGCGCGTACGGGGTGTAGGCGCACTGCAGGTTTCCCGCGCGGTTGAAGTCGAGCACGATCTGCGTGCTGCCGGGGGCGGGCAGGGTGACGAGCAGCCGACGGCTGGCGCGGTAGGTGGTGACGCCGCTCGTCGCGTCGGTGAACAGGATGAGTCCGGCGCCCGCGAGATGCTCGGCGCGCAGGAGGATCAGCCGCAGCTCGGCGCCGTCGAGCGCGAAGACGGCCTCGCCGACGGCCTCGTGGGTGTGCACGATGCCGTCGACCGCCGCGGCGACCTCGATCGGGCGCGGGGCAGGATAGGGCGCGAACTCGGCCGGGATCACCCAGGCGGGGTCGTAGTCGAACGCCGGCGTCCGGACGTAGGTCTCGCGCAGCCGGTGCCGGGGATCGAGCGAGCGCAGCAGGTCGTGCCCGCCGCGGCGGGACAGCTCAACGACGACGTCGCCGAACGACGCCGCCCGGCGGAACTCCCGCTCGCGGACGGGGCCGAAGACATGGCGCCCGGTCACGGTCTCGCCGTCGACGGTGAGGGACTCCCCGGCGTCGAGATCGACGACCGGCCCCTGCTCGCCCGTGGCCCACCGTCCCGGGAAGCCCTCGACGCGGCGGGGCTCGCCGTCGAGGAAGTGCAGCGCGCTGTAGGCGAGGAAGCCGTACGGCTCGCGCCGCTGCTGCTCCGAGGTCTCCCGCCCGGCGTCCCATTCCGCTCGCGCGGCCGCGACGGCGGCCGCGCTGCCAGACGCCGTCCCGGTCGCGGTTTCGGTCGCGGTTTCGGTCGCGGTTTCGGTCACGGTCACGGCCGCCGTCGCGGTCTCGATTTCGGGCGCGGTTTCGGGCGCGGTTTCGATTGCGGAGGTCATGGTCGGGTCCTCACTCTCGATGGTCCAAGTGCGGTGGCGTGGTGGGCGGTCACGCGCTCGTTGCCCGGTCGTGCGCGGGGAGGCGCGGGAAGATCTCCTGGGCGATCAGCCGGAGTCCGGCGCGGAACTGGGGGGAGGACTGCGGCAGCGGGAGGCTGAACAGGTAGTCGGTCGACCGCGTGAACGCGGCGTCCGCCAGGAGCTGCTCGACGATGTCGTTCGGGGCGCCGTACTTCACGTTCGACCTGGCCAGGAACTCCTCCGCCGTGGCCGGCGGGCCGCCGGGGGTGACGAACTGGGCGGGGTTGCGGCGCAGCTCGGAGTCGAGCAGGGAGATCGCGTCGCGCTGCGAGTCCGCTGGGAGCAGGACGCGGGAGATGCCGATCCGCGGGCTGCGCTCGCCGGTGTGGGCGCCGAGGTAGTCGCCGATGAGACCCGCCTGGACCTCGCCGGCGTCCCCGGACGGGACGAGGCGGTGCAGGAGCAGCCGGTCACCGGCGCGCCCGATCTCGGCGGCCGTCCGCGGGTTCCCGGTCGCCTGCCACAGCCGCGGCAGCAGCCCGGCCGGCGGCGGGTACAGGCTCACCTCCTTGTCCCCGGCGGCGATCGTGCCGCCGAGGGCCCGGCGCAGATCGTCGAGCGCGTGGGCGTACAGCGACTCGCGGTCGTCCTCGGACAGGCTGAAGGCCTCGAAGGCGACGGTGGAGAAGCCCCCGCCGTTACCCTTGCCGACGCCGAACTCCAGCCGCTCGCCGCTCAGCGCGTCGACCAGCGCCGCCGTCTCGGCCAACCGGATCGGGTTGTCGAAGGTCAGCGGGACCACCGCGGTTCCCAGCCTGATCGTCGTCGTGGTCTGCGACGCCGCCGCGAGGAAGGTGAGCGCGGACGGGAGACCGATGAGGGTGAAGTGCGCCTCCGCGGCCCACGCCGTTTCGTAGCCGAGCTCCTCCGCGAGGCGGATGACCTCAAGCGACTGGCTGTACGTGCGGGCGGGCTCGCCGTCCGCGGGGATCGTCAGGAACAGCGACAGGCCGCGCTGCGGATGCGATGTCACCGGATGCGATGTCACGTCGACAGTCACCGTCGGGACCTCCAATGCGGGATTGTGGTGAAGTGCGGGCCGCCGACCTGCGCCCGGGAAACGGACCGCGAGCGGCGGGCGTTCTACCGTTCGGTCGAGTCGACGAGTTGCCGTTCGGGCGAGTCGAGGAGCTGGCGCGAGCCCGCGCTGCGGGTCCGGGCCGGCGGTTGGGCCGGGAGCTGGCTGCGGCCGTAGACCAGGTCCAGCACCGCGCCCGCGTCAAGGCCGTCGAGGCCGTCAAGGCCGCGGCCGTCGCCGTCGCCGCGCCAGGCGACGTGATGGTCCGGCCGGACGAGCGCGTAGGGGGCGCCGTACAGCTCGCGCGCCGCCGGATCCGGCAGGTGGATGACCTCGAGCTCGATGCCTCGGGCATCGGCCGCCGCCTCGAAGGCGCCGACGGCGGTCGTGTCGTCGGCGAGGACGAGCAGCGCGACGTGCGAGCCGATCCGGTCGTAGAGGGTGAACCCGAAGGGGTCGAGGTTGCCGTTCGGCGCCCGGTGTCCCGGTCGCGCGTCGTCGGCGTACGCGAAGGCGTCCCAGGGCGCCTCGGCCTCGAGCTGCCCGTCCTCGTACCGGATGACCGACGAGACGTCGTAGCGCTCGTCGAAGACGACTCCGAGCGGCAGGCTGCGGCCCTCCCCGAGGATCGCGCCGATCTCGGCGCGCCGCCGCGCCGCGTCCGGGCTGGTGTCGGCGTCGTCCGGGACCCCGAGGGCGCGGACGCGCTCGTAGGCGGCCGTGTGCCGGCGGTCATCGGCCAGGGCGTAGTCGGCGATCCGCCAGTTGTGTGGGCGTCGTTCCTCGTCGTAGGAGTCGAGCAGCGCCTCACCGGCCTGGCCGCGCAGCACGGCCGCGAGCTTCCAGCCGAGGTTCACCACGTCGCCGAAGCCCTCACACAGGTTGCCTCCCGGCGTGCGGACATGCGCCGCGTCACCGACCAGCGCGATCCGGTCGCGGTAGAAGGTGTCGGCGATGCGCGTGCTCTTGAAGAACGGGGTCAGCGACACCACCTCGAGCTCGACGTCGAAGCCGAACGCCGCCCGGGCCTGCGCGATCAGCTCGTCCGTGGTCGGGTCCCGGTCGAGCGGGTACGGCCCGGCGTACGCCCGCCAGTCGGTCTCGTTCAGGGCCGCGAGGAAGCCGGAGTAGCGGTCGTTGTAGATGACCGCGGTGGCGGGCGGGAACGCCCCGAGCGCGGCCGAGGTGTCCGAGGTGGTCCGCACGACGAACCGGAAGTGCCGCTGTTCGGCGTAGCTGCCCGAGCGCGGGATCCGCGCCAGCGTGCGGACCGTGCTCGTCCCGCCGTCGGCGCCGACGACGTACCGGGAGCGGATCGTGCGCCGCCGGCCGGTCTCGACCTCGACCACCGTCGTCGTCACACCGTCGGCGTCGCTCGCCAGCTCCTCGACCCGCCAGCCGCCCGAGACCGGGGTGCCGACTTCCGCGAGCCGGTCGAGGAAGACGCGCTGCAGCACCGTCTGCGGCCGGCGCAGCATCGTCTCGGTCGAGTACCGGCCGGTCCCGCCGAGCCCGAAGGACCGCAGGGTGGTCCCCGCGAGCTGGTGCCCGGCGAGCGAGGTGAGCAGGAGATTGCCGGTGCTCCACTCCGGCGGGAAGGTCCACGCGTGCTGGATCCGCTGCAGCAGCCCCCAGCCGCGGATGACCTCGAGCGCGCGGGGTGTGTAGCCCGCGGCGCCGGCCCGCACCAGCGTCGCGCCGGGTGCGGCGTCCACCACCGCGGCCTGTACCCCGTGCCGGTGGAGTTCGAGCGCGGTGCCAAGGCCGTTGGGTCCGGCCCCGACCACGAGGACGTCCACCCACTCGGCGGGCTCGGTCCGCGGGAAGGCGAGGGCGTCGACCTGCCGCTTTCCCCGGGTGATCTCGTTGCGTGCGGGCATGGCTACCGTCGCTCCCCGTCGTGGACCGGACCGCGGGACTCCCCCGTCGCGGTCACGCCGCCGCCACCGCCACCGGCACCACCGCCGGGGAGCGCACCGGCGATCCCGAGGTTGCCGCGCAGGGTGTCGTGGGCGTACTCGCGCCGGAAGCGACCGCGGTCCTGCAGCTGCGTCACCACGCCGTCGATGAACTCGACGAAGCCCGCGGGCTGCACGTCGATGTTGATGACGAAGCCGTCCGACGCCCGGGTGTCGACCCATTCGATGATGTCGTCGGCGACCTGCTCCGGGGTGCCCACGATCAGCCGCTGGCCGCCGGAGAGGTTGTGGAACAGCAGCTGACGGATGGTGAGCCCGCGGCGCCGCGCCTCGGCGACGAGCTGATCCCGGCGCGCGGTCACTGCCGGTGCGGCGGCACGCTGCGCCAGCTCGGCGTAGGGAAGCTGCGCGTCGAGGTCGAGCCTGGACACGTCGAACTCCAACTGCGCGGTGAGCAGTTCGACGAGTGGCCCGACGGCGAGCAGCTCGTCGAGCTCCCGCTTGCGCTCGCGGGCGGCGGCCTCGGTCGCCCCGAGGACGGTGAACAGGCCCGGCAGGACGAGCAGGTCGTCGGGATTGCGACCGTTCGCCGCCGCGAGCCCCTTGACCTCGGCCGAGAACTCCCGCGACAGCTCCGGCAGCCGCTGCGAGGTGAACAGCGCGTCCGCCCAGCGGGCGCCCAGCTCCTTGCTCTGCCTCGACGCCCCGGCCTGGAACAGCACCGGGCGGCGACCCTGGTAGCCACCGGGCAGCGGGAGCACCCCGGAGGTCCGGTAGAACTCGCCGGTGACGTCCACCGGCCGGGTGCGCCGTGCGTCGATGTAGACGTCGGCGGCGGCGTCGGCGACCACCGCGTCCTCGGGCAGCGAGGCCCACAGCGCGTCGACGGCGGCGATGAACTCCTCGGCCTTGCGGTAGCGCGCCTGCGGCTCGAGGAGCTCGTCGACACCGAGCGCGGCGCGGGTGACGTCCTCCTGGCTGGTGATGATGTTCCAGCCGGCGCGTCCCTTGCTGACGTGGTCGAGGGTCGCGATCGAGCGGGCGAGCAGGAACGGGTTGCCGTGGATCGCCGGGTTGGTCGACACGAGCCCGATGTGCTCGGTCTCGCATGCCAGCGCGGCGAGCAGGACGGTCGGATCCGTCCCGCGCCACGGCCGGCGGTAGGAGGCGGCGTCGAGTGAGCCGAGCCGGTCGGCGATGAAGATCGCGTCGAAGCGGGCCCGCTCGGCGAGCCGGGCGATCTCGGTGTAGTAGTCGATGCCGGCGATCCAGTCCGAGGTCGGCGGCAGGGTCTTCCAGGCCGCGTCGTGGCGGCCGGTCGCCTGCAGGTTCAGGCACAGTCGCACCTGTCGTGTCACGGGGGCCTTCCTTGTGGTTGTCGCGGCGTCAGGAGGTCGTCGGCGTCAGGAGGTCGTCGGCGTCAGGAGGTCGTCGGCGTCAGGAGACGGCGAGGCCGGCTCGCAGGCGTTCGCGCTGCTCGCGGTCGGCCGGTCGGGAGGTGAGGGTCGGCGCCGACTCCACGAGCAGCCGGGTGTACGGGTGCGACGGCGCGTTGACGATGCGCGCGGTGTCGCCGGCCTCGACGATCCGGCTGCGGTAGAGCACGATCGTCCGGTCGGAGATGCCCGCGACCGAGCCGAGATCGTGGGAGATGAACAGCATCGCGACGCCGAGAGTGGAGCGCAGCTCGCGTAGCAGCTCGAGGATCGCGACGCGGTTGGCCGAGTCCAGCGCGCTCACCGGCTCGTCGAGAATCAGCAGGCGCGGCTCACCGATGAGCGCCCGGGCGATCGCCACCCGCTGACGCTGGCCGCCGGAGAGCTCGCCGGGGAACCGGTCGAGCAGCGACTCGTCGAGCCGGACGGCGCGGAACTGGCGACGAACGGCGTCGTCGATCGCCACCCGGTCGAGCCCGCCCCGGATGCGCAGCGGTTCCGCGACGGACGCGGCGACGGTGTGCTCCGGATCGAGGCTGCGCAGCGGATCCTGGAACACGTACTGGACGACGCCCTCGCGGCCGAACGCCCGCCGCTGCCGTCCCGACAGGCCGGTGACGTCCCGCCCGCCGACGTGCACGGAGCCGGTCGAGGCCCGCACCAGGCCGAGCACCGCGCGGGCGAGGGTGGACTTGCCCGCCCCGGACTCGCCGATGACGCCGACGGTCTCGCCCGGGCGGATCACCAGGGAGGCGTCCTCGAGCGCCTGCTTGCGGCCGCGGCCGCGGCCGAACTGGACGCCGAGCCCGTCGACCCGCAGGACCGGCTCCACCGACTCGGGCGCGCTCGAACTCCTCGGCTCCGGCACCTGCACCTGCACCTGCACCGGTACCTGCCCAGACGCCGATACCGGCGCCGCTGCCGCCACCGACGCCGCTGCCGGCAGGTGCGCACCGGTGCCAGCCGCGCGCAGGCCGTACTGCTCGTGCTCGGCGACCAGCAGTTGGGTGTATTCGTGCCGCGGGGCGTGCAGGATCTCGGCCGTGGGGCCCTGCTCGACGACGTGCCCCGCACGCATGACCAGCACCTCGTCGCAGAGCTGGGCCACGACGGCGAGATCGTGCGAGACGACGATGAGCGACAGCCCGATCCGCTCCTTCAGCTCGACGAGCAGGTCGAGGATGCCGGCCTGCACCGTGGTGTCGAGGGCGGTCGTCGCCTCGTCCGCGATGAGCACCTCGGGATCGAGACAGATCGCGATGGCGATGAGGACGCGTTGCAGCATCCCGCCGGACAGCTCGTGCACGTACTGCTCGTAGACGTACCCGGGATCGCGCAGGTGGACGGCGTCGAGCAGCTCGATGGCCCGCTGTTTCGCGGCGGCCCGGCCGAGCCCCTGCTTGACCCGCAGCACCTCCTGGACCTGCTTGCCGACCCGGATCGAGGGGTTGAGGTACGACGCCGGGTCCTGGAAGACCGCGCTGATCGAGGTGCCGCGCAGGGCCGTCCACTGCGGCCGGGACAGGCCCGCGACGTCGCGGCCGAGCAGCTCGATCGAACCGCCGGCGACCTCGATGTGCTTCGGCAGGACGCCGAGCACGGCCTTGCAGGTCAGGGACTTGCCGCTGCCGGACTCCCCGACGATGCCGACGACCCCGCCGCGGGCGAGGCGCAGGCTCACCCCGTGCACCAGCTCCTCGTCCGCGGCGTCGTTGTGGATCCGCAGGTCGGTCAGCGTGAGCACCGCGACGCGGTCGGCGGGACCAGGTGCGCTCGGCGTCATCGGTTGCTCCTCAGTCATGGCCGGGACGTCAGTGATGGCCGGGACGTCAGTCATGGCCGGGCCGAATCTGCCGGGTCGGCCGGGTCGGCCAGGACCGCGAGCCGCCGGGTCCGGTTGGACCTGGCGGTCTTCGCGCCGATCAGGGCGCGGCCGGTCTCGCCGGCGGCGTCCCGGATGGCGTCGGCGAGCAGGTTGCAGGCCAGGACGGCGATGAGGATGAGCACGGTCGGGAAGATCGGCGCGTACGGCGTCTGGGCGAGGTAGCCCAGGTCGGAGGCGAGGATCCCGCCCCAGGTCGGGGTGGGCGGCTGGATCCCGATCCCGAGGAAGGTCAGGCTCGAGATCACCACCAGTCCGATGCCGAGGGTGTTGGCCACGGTCACGGCGATCGACGGCAGCACCTTGGACCACACGTGACCGCGGACGATCCAGCTCGTCGACGCCCCGGCGATGGCGGCCGCCTCCACGTACTGCGACCGGGCGACGGTCATCGTCGCCGCCCGGCTCACCCGGTAGAACACGGGCGCCAGGAGCATGCCGACGACGATCATGGCCTGGGTGATGCCGTTGCCGAGCAGCGCCGTCATGGCGACCGCGAAGACGAGGAACGGCAGGGCGATGAACGTGTCGACGATCCGCAGGCTCAGCCACTCGAACGCCGAGCCGAGGTAGACCGACAGGATGCCGGGGATCGTCCCGAGCACCAGGGCGATCCCGGCGACCTCCAGCGCGCTGAGAATGCTCAGCGGCGCGCCGGCGAGGATGCGGCTGAGCACGTCGCGGCCGATGTAGTCGGTGCCCAGCAGATGGCTGGCCGAGGGCCCGGCGAGCGTCCGGTCGCTCCCCTTCAGCGGGTCGTGGGGCGCCAGGACGGGGCCCAGCGCGGCCACGACGGCGATGATCGCGAGCAGCACGAGGGCGACCCGCGCGCTGGTGAGCCGCAACACTGTCCTGATCACGCCTCAGACCCCCCGGTCGGCGTCGGGGGTGACGCGGTTGAGCACGATGTTGACGAGCAGGTTGAACACCACGACGAGGACGACCGAGACGACGAGCACGCCCTGCACGGCCGGCACGTCGCCGCGGACCGCCGCCTGGCTGGCGTACACGCCGTAGCCGGACAGCCCGAAGATCGCCTCGATGATCACCGCGCCGCCCAGCAGATTGGGGAACTTCAGGCCGAGGACCGCCAACGCCGGCGCGATGCCGTTGCGCAGCACGTGCACGAAGAAGATCCGGCGCGGGTCGAGGCCGCGCACGATCGCACCGGTGACGTAGTTCCCGCGGTAGGCCGACACCAGGCCGTTGCGCAACTGCCGGGCGACGTCGGCGGCCGTGTCGAAGCTGAGCGCGATCGCGGGGAGGATCAGGTGGCTCAGCCACGGACCCAGCCCGGCCTGGATCGGCACGTAACCGGCGGCGGGCAGCAGCTGCAGGCCGACCGCGAACACCGCCGCGAGCCCGATCCCCACGATGAACGGCGGGAGCACCGAGATGACCGTGGTGAAGGTCGTGATCGCCCGGTCGGGCCAACGGGTGTGGAAGTGGGCGGCGAGCGCGCCGAGTGCGAACCCGAACACGATGCCGAGGACGAGCGCGACCCCGGCCGCCGAGAGCGTGATCGCGGCCCGCTGGCCGAGCGCGTGCGCCACGCTGAGCCCGTTGTACCAGCTCGTGCCCAGGTCGCCGTGCAGGACCGAACCGAGCCAGTCCCCGTACTGGACGAGGAAGGGGCGGTCGAGGCCCCACTTGTGCTCGATGGCTGCGACGGCCTGCGGGGAGGCCGCGTCGCCGAGCTGCAGGTAGGCCGGGCTGCGCCCGCTGAGATGCCCGAGCAGGTAGGTGAGGAAGGTGCCGAGCAGGAAGACCGGGACGAGGATCGCGAGCAGCCGGGCGGTCGAGGCGACCGCCCGGCCGATTCGGTGGGCGACCACGTCACGACGGGTGGCGGGGCCCCGACGGGCGGCTGGGCCACGGCGGGCGGCAGGCGGCGCGGTGAGCGCGGGTGGCGGTGCGGACACTGGCTTCTACTCCCGTCGTGCCTTTGCGGCGTTGGTCGTGCGTCGTTCGTCGTGCGTCGTGCGGGCTACTCGTTCACCGCTGAAGTCGGCTCAGTCGCCGTGGTTGAACGTGACGCCCTTCCAGCTCAGGAAGCCGTCGATCGCGGGCAGGTCGGACAGCGACTTCTTCTTCGCGATGGCGGAGGCGTAGGTGTAGAGCGACACCGTGGAGCCGTTCTCGTAGCCGGCCTTGGCGGCGGCCTGCAGGCGGGGTGCGTAGTCCGGCGAGTCGATGGGCGTGGCCCGGACCGCCTTGAGCGCCTGTTGGAAGGGCGCGGAGGTGTACGGCGAACTCAGATTGAGCACACCCCCGGTGTCGTAGTGCTCGGTCAGCGCCTGGACGTGGGAGTCACGGCCGACGTAGCCGAAGATCGACGCGGCAAGGGTCTTGCCGTAGTACCCCTTGCTCCAGTTGGCGAAGTCGGTCAGCTTGATCGTCGTGCGGATGCCGACCGCCTTGAGCTGCCCCTGGAGGACCTCAGCGACCTGGTCGAAGTTGTTCGCGAGGCCGGCGATCTCGAAGGAGACGGCACCGTCCGCGTAGCCGGCCTTCGCCAGGATGTCCCGGGCCCGGGCGGGATCGTAGGGGTGCTCGGAATTCAGCGCGTCGACGTAGGCCGGGTGCCCCTTGGGGAAGGGCTGGTGGCTGGGCTCGCCCTCACCGAACCCGAGCTTGGTGGCGAACTCGGCGGGGTTGACGGCGTAGCGGATCGCCTCGACGACCTTCGGATCGGTGAACGGCGCCTTGTTGACGTTGAGGCTCAGGAACGTCGACCCCCACTGGCGGTTGACCCCCGCCAGGATGTCGAGACCCGCGCCGCGCGCCTGCTGGATCTGCGAGCCGTCGATCTGGGCGAAGTTGTACACCCCGGACTGCAGGCCCGGCACGAGCGTGTTCGCGTCGATGCCGAAGTTGATCTCGATTCGCCTGACGTGGATGTTCGCCGCGTCCCAGTAGCCGTCCCACTTCGCCAGGACGATCTTCGATTCGGGGACGATCTCCACGACCTTGTACGGACCGGCGCCGACCGGGTTCGTCTGGCTGAGCTTGACCGGGTCCGCCTGCGCGGCGGCCTTGCTGGGCAGCATGCCGCCGCGCACGGAGAGCAGGTAGGGGATCTGGTAGTCCTGCTGGCCGAGATCGAGCCGCACCGTCAGGTCGTCGAGCACCGTCGCCGACCTGACGTTGTTGTACGAGCCCTTCAGCGCCGAGTTCTGCTGCGACTTGATCCGGTCGATGTTGAACTTGACGGCCTCGGCGTTGACCGGCGTCCCGTCCTGGAAGGTCAGCTTGGGCTTGAGCCGGATGGTGATCTGGTCGCCGGCCTGGTTGTACGAGTAGCTCTCGGCGAGGGCCGGCTTCACCTCCCGCTTCTCGTTCAGCGTGAACAGCGACTCGTAGATGGGCGTGAGGTAGTTCGTCGCCGCGGTCGAGCCGGTGACCACCGGGTCCCAGGCGGTCGGGATCTGCTTGGTCCCCCAGTGGACGGTGTCCGAGCCGCTCCCCCCGCCGGCGGCCGCGCTGGTCCCGCATCCGGCCAGCAGCGCGCCGGCCGTTACCAGTGCGGTGAGCACGCCGAAGCGTCTCTTCCTCGTTCTGATCATTTCTCTCCGATCGGGGGATCGTTCGGGTACCGCCGTGGCTGCACCGGCGGTCGTCGCACGAGGGCGCGTTGGGCATGACGGGCGGGATGACCGCGATGGAGCTGGGCGCGATGAGGCTGACCGCGATGGAGCTGGGTGCGATCAGGCTGGGTGCGATCAGGCTGGGTGCGATGGGCGCGATGGTCCGGGCGACGGGAGAGAAGTCCCGTCGCCGAGGTCGACGACTACTCGGAGTCGTCAGGGATGGTGTCGCGGACGATCCTGGACCGGCCCCGCGA
Source organism: Frankia sp. AiPs1 (assembly GCF_023716945.1). Classification (GTDB taxonomy): domain Bacteria; phylum Actinomycetota; class Actinomycetes; order Frankiales; family Frankiaceae; genus Frankia. The sequence goes on from NZ_JAMQQF010000005.1 coordinate 14,721, forward strand.
AGATGACGTATGGGTCGTGATTGGTGCGCTCACGCTCGGGGGCGCCGACCGGCCCCCGGTACTCATCGACAGCGGGCGCTACCGGTACGCATGAGGTCGACCTCACGGCAGGTGACGAGCGGCATGGGCGCGCGAAGGTCCGCCGCGCCCGCCCTCGGTTCCTCGATCGTCACGGGACTGATCAAAGCTTGCCAAGGCGGCGATGTCAACCCATGTTGTAATGATTTCGATCAGACAACACCCGCAGTTTCCCGCCACGCCGCCCCAGATCTCATGACATCATCCCTTGACGACCTCCAAGGTCCCGCAGTCCAAGGAGTCACGTGTCCACCTCCGTTGCGGCCGAGCCCGCCCCGATGCGCACGTCCGGCCGTCCCAAGCCGGTCGACACCGGCAGCCTCTGCCTCGACCTCGTCGCCACCCGCACGCCGGGCGGCCCGGACCTGCTCGCCACGGCAGCCGACACGACGGCGTGGCTCGACGCCTTCGACCTGCCGACCCCCGCGGCCGGGCTCACGTCGCGTGACCTGGACCGGGTCCAGGTACTGCGTGCCGCCGTGGACCGCCTCGTCCAGGCCCGGCTTGCCGGCGCCGGCCCCGACCCCGAGGACGCCGGGCACCTCAACGCCTGCGCCGCGCCGCCGACGCCGACGTTCTTCCTCCGCGGGGATGCGTGGGCGCGGGTCGAGGTCCCGCAGCCCGATCTGGCCGGCGTGCTGTCCGTTCTCGCCCGCGACGCGATCCACCTGTTGACCACGAGCGAGCCGAGCCGCCTGCGCTCCTGCGAGGGCTGCGGCCTCGCCTTCTACGACCGCTCCCCCTCCGGGGCCAGGCGCTGGTGCTCGATGAAGCGCTGCGGCGAACGCACCGCCTCCGCCAACTACCGCCGCCGCCACGCCGACGCCGACGCGAGCCGCGTCCCGGCCGGCCCACCGATCCCCGCACCGACGACCCACGCACCGACGACCCCTGCGTCGGCGGCCCCCGCATCGACGGCACCCGCACCCTGAGGTGCTTCCCTTCGCCCGGAATCGACGGCATCGGCGGACGGTCCGATGAACCCACCCTGGCAGGCGTTGGAGGCCGCGGGATGGCGGCTGTCGGATGATCCCCGTGCTTGTGGACCGCGACCGGACCCGCCGACGGTGGCGAGCGGCCGTGGTGAGCTCGCCGAAGGTCAGGACGTGTCGGCGTCGTCAGGTGGATTCGGCTGAGGGTGTCGTTTCGCTGGCGAGGTTGGCGGTCCAGCGTTCCTCGATGCGGCCGAAGTACCAGACGGCGAGGGCGATGGCCCAGGCGAGGAAGAACAGACCGACGATGCCGTATCCGGTGTAGTCGAGGTTGATGGTGGCGATCCAGGCGAGTGGCCCGGATTCGATCGCGAACCGGTCGGCGAGGACGCCGACGAGTTCGATGGTGCCGATGACGAGGGCGACGATCACGGAGATGGTGGTGATCGTCAGGTTGTAGAAGACCTTGCGGACGGGGCGGGCGGTGGCCCAGCCGTAGGCGGCGTTCATGAAGACGCCGTCGATGGTGTCCATGAGGCACATGCCGGCGGCGAACAGGATCGGCAGCACGAGGATCGAGTAGAAGGGCAGGTTGAACGCGGCGGCGCCGCCGGCGAGGACGAGCAGGCCGACCTCGGTCGCGGTGTCGAACCCGAGGCCGAACAGGACGCCGATCGGGTAGATGTGCCAGGGTCTGGTGACCGTCCTGGTCAGGCCGCCGAGGAAGCGGTTCATGAAGCCGCGGGAGTCCAGCCGCCGTTCGAGTTCCTGCTCGTCGTACCGCCCGTTGCGCATCTCGCGGAAGACCTTGAGGATGCCGAGCAGGGCGGCGAAGTTCAGGATTCCCAGCACCCACAGGAACACACCCGAGACCGACGGTCCGATCACCCCGGTGATGGTGTGGAGCCTGGAGGAGTCGTCCTCCACCGGGCCGACCAGGGACTTGACGCCGACGGAGAGCAGGAACGCGAGCGCGAAGACGATCGTCGAGTGGCCGAGGGAGAACCAGAACCCGACCGAGAGCGGTCGGCGCTGGGGGCCGGCGCCGTCGGCCTGTCGCGCGTGGTTGTCGGCGATGAGCTTGCGGGTGGTGTTGTCGACGGCGGCGATGTGGTCGGCGTCGAAGGCGTGCCGCAACCCGAAGGTGTAGGCCAGGACGCCGACGCCGGCGGTGAACACCGGATGGTCGCCGCCGAGATGGTAGTCGTGCGGGGTGACGAGGGTGAGCAGGACGATGAACCCCACGGCGTGCAGTAGGACGATGAAGGTGACCATTCCCGCCAGGGACCGCTTGTCCGCCCCCGTGAGGCTGAGCCGGAACTGGGTCAGCCGCGTCGACAGGGACGGCTCACCGGTGCCGGGGGTTGGGTGGGCCACCAGGTGTCTCCTCACTGCGCAGCATCCTGGTTGCCGGGAGGGCGCCGTCGACCCCCCGGCATCGGTACCGATGCAACTATCTCGCTCTTGCAACGTTGTTGCAATTGGGTCCACCGGGAAGAAGGTCTGAGCGCATGATCGACCATGAGGTCCGCGTGTATCGCAGTGCCGAGCGCCTGGGCCGGGAGGACCAGCTCGCCTGGAAGATCGCGGCGGTCGCCGCCGACCCGGTCGAGGTCACCGACGACGTGACCGAGATGGCGATCAACCGGGTCGTCGACAACGCCGCCGTCGCCGCCGCCTCGCTGGCCCGCCGGCCGGTGGCCGCCGCCCGCGACCAGGCACTGGCCGAGCTGGCCACCGCACGCCGCGACGCCGAACGCGACGCCCGCATCCGCACCGACCTACGCACCGAACGCGACGCCCTGCGCGAGGACATCCGCACCGAACGCGCCGAAGCCCTGCGCCTGCGCCAGAGCGCCGACGCCGACACCCAACGGCTGCGCGCCGAGGCCAGCGCCGAGCTCGACCGGCTGCGCGCGGAGGCCAGCGCCGAGGCCGCCCGCCTCCGCGCCGAGGCCGCCGCCGAGGTTGAGCGGATCCGCACCGAGACCGACACCCGCCTCGAGGCCGAACGTCACGCCGCCACCGAACGCCTCGCCGTGATCAGCGAGGCCCGCGCCGAAGCCCGCACCCGCGCCGAACGCGCCGAACGCCAGGCCGACGACCTCGCCGCCGAACTGCGCACCCTGCGCACCCCAACCCCACCCGGCCCCTGAGCACCGGCGACGACGACGAGGCCTGACCGGCATTCCCGCGCCACCATTCCGCGCGGCCCCCAGCCGGACGTCGGGGTGCCGGTAAGAAACGTGTCACCAGGTACAAGCACGGATGATCTTGAGTTGTGCCTCCTGGTGGGCGTGGGGGTGTTGGCGCCTGACGCACCGGGCCGTGGTGTTCGTCCGTGGCCCGGTTGCTGGATCGTGATGAGCTCGTCGAGCACTGGACGTTGCTGGAGGACGAGCGGGAGCTGATCGCTGGCAGGCGCGGGCCGACGCGGCTCGGCTTCACGGTGATGGTGACGTTCTTCCCCGAGCTGGGCCGGTTCCCGCGGGGCCGCCGCGAGGTGACGGACGAGGCCGTGGAGTACGTGGCCCGCCAGGTCGGTGTCGAGCCGGGCGACCAGCTCGCGGGGGCGGTGACGGCCGGCCAGGCGCAGGCGTGGGAGTCGGTGCTGCGGGTGCCGGAAGGGCAGCGTCCGGTCGCAGTTGGATCTGTGGCGCCGCGGTGAACGCTCAACCTCGTCGGTTCAGCGCGGGAACGCAACGTGGGCCCGTGACCGCTACGCCATCCCCGCCGGCGGAGTTCGCGACCTGCTGGTTGGCTATCTGAGCCGGCGGCGTGCGCTACCGGGGTGGACGTGGAAGGCCGGCCAGGGCCGTCTCGGTAATGCTCCGCAGGGTGCTCTCGTCGGTCCCGGCTTTGCCGAGGGCCTCGATGCCGCGGTGAACGGTCAGCAGCAGTCCGGCGAGTTGCTGCGCATCGGCGGCGGGGTGGATGTCGCCGTTGCGCTGACAGGCCTCGAGGTTGCCGGTGAGGGCCAGCTGGACGTTCTCGAACGTTGTCAGCGAGCGAGCCGAGACCACCTCGTCGTGCTCGGCCAGCTCGGCCGTGGCCTTGGCCACCAGGCAGCCGTGTTGGCGGCGCTCGGCGCAGGCGGTTGCGTGGCCCAGCAGATAGGCGGTGAGTCGCTCGAACGCCTGCTCGTCGGCACCGCTCAGATGGCGGTTAGCTGAGTCGATTGTCGCGTTGCAGTGATCGTCGTACACCCGATGGAAGAGCTCGCGCTTGCCGCCGAACGCCCCGTAGAGGCTGCCCTTGCCCAGGCCGGTGGCTGCCGCGATCGCATCCATGCTGGTGCCCGCGTAGCCGGTCATCCAGAACTGGTCGCGGGCTGCGTTCAGCGCGCTCTCCTCGTCGAACTCTCTCGGCCTCGCCACTGCGCCAGTCTAAGCGTTCTTGACTACATCGTCCATAACCCTCTACGTTATGGACGCTTCGTTCAAGAACTTCATCCAAGAGCGAGACTTCGACGAGAGTGAGTGATCAGGTGACGAGTGGACTTCTGGACAGCAAGGTGGCCGTGGTCACCGGTGGGACGAGCGGGATCGGGCTGGCCATCGCCCGGCGATTCGTCGCCGAGGGTGCGCTGGTCTTCATCACCGGCCGCCGTCAGGCCCAGATCGACGCGGCGGCCGCGGAGCTCGGGCCGCAGGCCGTCGGGGTGCGGTGTGACGTGGGGAACCTGGCCGAGCTCGACGCCCTGTACGAGGTCATCAGGCAGCGCTCGGGCCGGATCGACGTCCTGGTGGCCAACGCGGGCGGCGCGGTGCCGGCCGTGCTCGGGGACATCACCGAGGAACAGTTCGACAGCATGTTCGCCACGAACGTGAAGGGCGCGGTCTTCGGGGTGCAGAAGGCGATGCCCCTTCTGTCGCAGGGGGCTTCGGTGATCCTCATCGGGTCGAGCACGTCCGCGCGTCCTAGCCGGGGCATGGAAGTCTATGGCGCGACCAAGGCGGCGCTGCGTAACTTCGCCCGCAGCTGGACGCTGAACACGCGGGAGAACGGTTTCCGGGTCAACGTGCTGAGCCCGGGGGCGGTCCGGACCCCCGGCCTGCTCGGCATCGTTCCCGAGGACCAGCAGGACGACTTCGCCAAGATGATGGAGAGCATGCTACCGAGCGGGCGGCTCGGCGACCCGGACGATGTCGCGTCGGCGGCTCTGCTCCTGGCCTCGGACACCGCTACGCACGTCAACGGCGCCGAGTGGCTCATCGACGGCGGATACACGAGCGTCTGAGGAGAACGATCTGAATCATCGGCGCGGGTGAGGCCGGCAGCCAGCTCGCCCACGCCGCGATCACCCAGGGAGACAAGGCCGTCATCGCAAACTGGCGGGGCCCGCAAACCCTGACGGGACCCGGTCGCCGAACTCGGCACGCGCCGCCCGGGCGGATGCGGCGGTCGCAGGCGATGTCGCCGTCATCGCGGGACTCGCTCTGATGGCGGAGTACGAAGCCGCCCTGATCCGCGAGCGCCGAACTCCGCGCCACCGGCCGGACCCGCCACCAGCTCGACGCCGCCCCACCACAGACCAGCTAGATCATCACCGTTTGCACCTGGTGACAGGTTTCTTACCGACACCCCACGTTGGGAGCATCACCAGGACCAGACCATGCACCGCGACTTCCTTCATCGCGCTGGTCGGCCACCTCGTTCCGGGTGGGGCGTGGGCGGCCACCGCCGTCATCGACGGGCGGCCGAACAACGATGCCGAACAACGATGCCGACGTCTGTGACCGGAGCGCACCGTGCGGAGTTGGGACAGCTGTCCCGTTGCGCGAAGCGGCATTTCATGGCCTCCTGCAGGGGTCGGTAGCGTCGCATTCATGGAGTGGAGTCTTCGGACGGCCGAAGAGTCGGCGGCCGCGTTGCATGCCGGCGCGGTGACCTCGGTGGAACTGACCGACGAGGCGATTGCCCGCATCGAGCGCGACGACAAGATGATCAACGCGATCTGTGTGCCGGACTTCGACCGTGCGCGGGCCGCCGCGCGCGGTGCCGACCAGGCGCGCGCCCGCGGCGAGGTCCGGCCGCTGCTCGGTATTCCGGTGACGGTCAAGGAGTCCTACAACATCGCCGGGCTGCCCACGACCTGGGGCATGCCGCAGCACGCGAACTACCTGCCGGCCGAGGACGCGGTGCAGGTGTCGCGGCTCAGGGCCGCCGGCGCGGTGGTGCTCGCCAAGACCAACGTGCCCGTGGGCCTGCAGGACATCCAGACCTTCAACGAGATCTACGGCACCACCAACAACCCATGGGATCACGATCGCACGCCGGGCGGCTCCTCCGGCGGATCGGCCGCGGCCCTGGCGTCCGGATTCGGCGCGCTGTCCATCGGCTCCGACCTCGCCGGTTCGCTGCGCACCCCCGCGCATTTCTGCGGCGTCTACGCGCACAAGCCGACACTCGGACTGGCGGCAACCCGCGGCATGGTCGCGCCATCGGCACCGGCACTGCCGACCGACCTCGACCTCGCCGTCGTCGGCCCGATGGCGCGCACCGCCGGTGACCTCAGCCTCCTGCTCGACGTCATGGCCGGACCGGACCCACTGACGTTCGGCGTCGCGCACCACGTGACGCTGCCGCCCGCGCGCCACGAGCGCCTCGCCGACTTCCGGGTCCTGGTCCTCGAGGAGCACCCGCTGCTGGCGACCGGGTCCGCCGTGCGGGCGGGGGTGCACCGGGTCGCCGACGCGCTGGTCAACGGCGGCGCCCGCGTCGAACGGCACAGTCCCCTGCTGCCCGACCTGACCGACGCCGCGACGCTCTACACGCAGCTGCTGTTCTCGGGCTCCGTCGCGCGTTTTCCCGTCGAGGCGTACGAGCAGCTGCGGACCCGCGCCGCCGGACTGAGCGCAGACGACCGCAGTCTCGACGCGGCGCGGCTGCGCGCCATGGTGTTCAGCCACCGCGACTGGATCGAGGCGAACAACCGTCGCGAACTGCACCGCCACGGCTGGCGGCAGCTGTTCGCCGAGTTCGACGCCGTGGTGTGCCCGATCACGCCGACACCCGCGTTCGGTCACGACCACCACCCCGATCCGCGGGAACGCCGGATCGACATCGACGGCGTCGAGTACCCGTACTTCGACCAGCTCGTCTGGGCCGGCCTGGCCACCCTGGCGGGCCTGCCGGCCACCGCGATACCCGCGGGCCGGTCCCCCGCGGGCCTGCCGGTGGGCGTGCAGCTCATCGGTCCGATGTTCGAGGACCGCACCCCGCTGCGGCTGGCCGAACTGCTCGAGCAGAAGATCGGCGGCTTCCAGGCACCGAGATAGGGCGTGGCACCGGGTGCCCGTCGAGGAGGAGCTGAGGAGGACGAACCCCCCTCCGGCAAACGCGGGCCTTGCACGGCCTGTGGTCCAACGCCGCGCTGCTGCACGTTCCCCGCCCCGAGGCCGCCGCCACCCTGCGCGCCTGGCCTGGCGGCGCTGCACGGAGGCGGATGGTCGGACCTGGGTGGTCAGACCCGCGCGGTCAGTGCGGTGAAGGCGCGGGCGTAGTCGGTGACCGTCGCGATGCCGGACAACGCGACACGGTTGTCGATGACCAGGTAGGGCACGCCGGTCGCCCCCCGGTCGAGTGCGTCGTCGCGGTCGCGTGCCACCTCGGCGGAGAAGCGGGTGCCGGCCAGCACGTCCGACACCTCGTCGGCGTCCATGCCGCCGGCCACGGCCGACCTGGTCAGCTCCGCGGGATCGAACGGGTTGATGGTTGCGCCGAAATAGCCGCGCTGGAGCTGGGCGAACCAGGACGCTGCCAGCCCCTGGTTCGTGGCGAGCTGCAGGACGCGCAGGACGTCGTGGGTGTTGGCCGCGAGCCGGTCGATCGTGAAGGGCAGGCCCACCTCCTTCGCCAGGCTGGCGACCCGACTTTCCGCAGCGATGGCGTCCTCGATGGTGCCGCCGTGCTTCTTCACGAAGATCTGCGGGATGGAGATCGGCGTGGTCCGGGTACCCGGGTCCAGCTCGAACGCGTGCAGCCTCAGGTCCAACGTGGCGTCCAGGTTCGCCTGCTCGAACCCGAGCTCCAGGCGACGACGCCCCACGTAGCCCCACGGGCAGCCGAGGTCGGTCCACATGTCGACGCGCACAGTGCTCATCTCGTGCTCATCTCGCTCCCCAGCTATGTGGGGGACTTCCCCCAGATAGGAAGCTACCACGAAGTGGGGAAGATCGTCCGGTTGGGTTACGCTGGACGCGTGACTCCTGAGGGCGGCAGCCCGAACAGGCCGTTGCGCGCCGACGCCGAACGCAACCGGTCCGCGATTCTGGCCGCCGCGGCGCGGCTGCTGGCCAAGAACGGCCTGTCGGTGTCACTGGACGACGTGGCCGCCGAGGCCGGAGTCGGCAGCGCGACGCTCTACCGGCGCTTCGGCAGCAGAGACGAGCTCGCCGCGGACGTCCTCGGCCGGCAGCTGGCCGAGTACGCCGCCCGGACCGAGACAGAACGGGCCCGGTCCCACCAGGACCCGTGGGGGGCCCTGACGTCGTACACCCACTTCGTGGTGGAACGCCAGATCGCCGATCGTGCCTTCGCCGAGGTCCTCTCCTCACCCCGGCTGGGCACCCCCGCGTTGCGCGAGGACCTCGACCGGACCTACCGGGACCTGCAGGCCATCGTGCAGAACGCGCTCGACGCCAAGGTGGTGCGCCCGGACCTGCACTGCAGCGACCTGCTCATGCTTTTCCGCGCGGTCAACGGCCTGCTCGCCGCCGACGCCGCGACGGCCACCGAGGCGTGGCCACGGCTCGTGGCCACCTTCCTGGTGGCGTGGCGCAGCGACGGTCCCGCGCTGCCGCCGGTGTCCCCGGCGTGGGAGCGAACCGAGGTCTGACCCGGGATCCCGCCTCGGCGACCCCGTTGACGGCGGCGGCAGGCACCCGGAAGAGACGGACGAGGGCCGCCGGATCGCGTTGGCCTGGAGGGCGGCGACGTCGGCGCGCGCCGATCCTCGATCACGCCTCGGCGGTCCACCCCGGCCGTGGACCGCAGGCCAGGACTCTGGTGATGAAGGTCGCCAGCTGTGCCCGCATTCCCTCCCGTGCAAGGCGCTCCTCGCCGGCCAGGTGCTCGACGAGGTCGGCTCGGGTGGCGGCGAGCAGGGCGTGGGCGGTGAAGCCGCTGTCGGTCAGGCCGGGGATCTGCTCCAGTACGGCGTGCAGCGTGCTGTGCCACCGCTGGTAGTGCTCCGCCTGGTACGGGCTGCTGCTGCCGCTTTCCTCCAGGGCCAGCGCGAGGCGCCGGTTGTCGAGTTTGAAGCACAGCAGGGCGTCGAGCAGGGCGGGCACACGATCCTGCGGTGGGGTCGTGGGCCCCAGGGGCGGTGGGCCGGCCTCGACGGCCTGTCTGATCGGTTCGAGCCGTGCCTCGTACAGCGCGCGGAGCAGCCCGGCGCGATCGCCGAAGGCCCGGAAGAGCGTGCCCTTGCCGACGCCGGCCGCCGAAGCGACGTCGGCCATGGTGACGTCAGCGGGACTTGCACGGCGGGCGAAGAGGGCGTCGGCGGCGGCGAGCACGGCCTGCCGGTTACGGGAGGCGTCTTTGCGGGACCTGTGCTCGGGCATGCCGCTCCTCCAGTTGCAAACCGGACCCATGGTCCGTATCGTCGAAACGGACTCAGAGTCCGGATTCTAGAGCTGGAGGACACCCATGTCCGCACCGACCTGTGCGGCGGATCTCTACCGCCACAGCCTGCGACTGCTGCTCGACAAGAACATGCCCGCGTGGGTCGCCCTGTGGGCCGAGGACGGCCTCATGGAGTTCCCCTTCGCTCCCAGCGGCTGGCCCCAGCGGCTGGAGGGAAAGCAGGCCGTCGCCGCCTACATGCGCCACTACCCCGACCACATCGATCTGCACGACTTCCCCGACCTGCGGATCCACCAGACCACCGATCCGCAGACCATCGTGGTCGAGATGCGCGGCGTCGGCCGCCTGGTGGAGACCGACGCTCCCTTCGACATGACCTACATCGCCGTCGTGACCGCACACGAGGGTCACATCACCTCCTACCGCGACTACTGGAACCCCCTGGCCGTCCTCGAGCCCGGCACCGACTTCACCGCCAGCAGCCGATGACCACCAACACCACCAACACCACGACCACCACCACTCTGGTCATCGGCGCCACCGGTACCACCGGCAGCCGCACCGCCGCGCAGCTGACGGCCGCGGGCCACCGCGTCAAAGCCGCCAGCCGTCAGGCCACCGGGGTCGCCGGGGTCGCCGGGGTCGAGCCGGTCCCCTTCGACTGGTACGACCCCGCCTCGCACCCAGCCGCTCTCGACGGCGTCGACCGCGTCTACCTCATCCCGCCCGTGGGCGACTCCGACCCTGCGCCGATCATGCTGCCGTTCCTGCGTCAGGCCCGCACCGCCGGCGTGCACCGCGCGGTGCTGCTGAGCTCCTCAGCCATCCCCGAGGGCGGCCCGGCGGTGGGAACCGTGCACCGGGCCCTGCCCGATCTGTTCGCACAGTGGGCGGTACTGCGGCCCTCGTGGTTCATGCAGAACTTCACCGGCACGCACGCGCACGCTCGCAGCATCCGCGACGAGGGCATCATCTGGACCGCCACCGACATCGGCCGGGTCGGCTTCGTCGACGCCGAGGACATCGCGGCCGTGGCCGTCCGCGCCCTGACCGACGAGCAGGCCCCCAACACCGATCTCGTCCTCACCGGACCCGAGACGCTCGGCCACGACGACATCGCCGCGATCATCACCGAGGTCACCGGCCGGTGCGTCGTCCACCGCCGGCTGTCCTACCAGCAGCTGCGCGATCGCCTCACGGCGCAGGTCCCGGTGGAGTTCGCCGCCATGCTGGCCGGCATGGACCGTGCCATCGCCGCAGGGGCGGAGGACCGCATCACCGACACCGTCCACCGTCTCACCGGTCGGCCCCCGGGCACCTTCCGGGCCCTGCTGGACAGGCAGATGCGAGGCGGCAGCTGATGTTCAGCCACCGATGCCTCGACTCGCCGTCACGCTCAAGGCGGTCCGGCCCGGAGTCATGGGCGGTGACTGCGGGCCGGACCGCTTTCGACTGCACGAGCCCGCCGCTATCCGTGCTCGCCGTGAGCCGCCTGGCCGACCTGCTGTGACCGCGGCCCCCGACCGGGTACCGCGGGCGTGCCCAGGAGTCTGTGTTCCTCCTGCTCGGTGAGACCCTCGTGGCCGTCCGGGGGGCCGCCGCGGGCGGTGTCCCAGGCGAGGGTGTCGGCCAGGGTCCGGGCGAGGGGGCGGGTCGTCAGTCCGGCGGCCGTCGCCCGCGAGACGTCGATCCGGTTGACCGCCTCGCACCCGGGGGCGGCGATCCACAGGGGAACGCCCATCCACGGGTCGACCCCGGCGGCGATCAGCCGCTCGCTGGACACCCAGACCACCGTCGCCGGTGGGGCCAGGATGGCCGGTGGGGCGGCCGGGGCGGCCGCTGGGGCCGGGGTGGAGACGAGGGCCTGGCAGGCGTCGAAGAACGCGCCGAACGGCAGGGGGCGGCCGGTCACGTTGAACACCCCGCCCAGCCCCGAGGTCACCGACCGCAGGATCCAGTCGGCCAGGTCGCGCACGTCGATGAACTGGGCGAGGTCACTCGGGTCGCCGGGCAGCAGGATGCGCCCGCCGCGGGCGAACCGGCGCGGCCAGTAGGCGAAGCGGTCCGTCGGATCATGCGGTCCGACGATCATGCCGGGGCGGACGAGCAGCGCCCGCGCCCCGAAGGCGTCCTGGACCAGGCGTTCGCAGGCCGCCTTCCGTGCCCCGTAGGTCTTCTCGGGCGCCGTGTTGTCATCGAGGACGAGCAGGTCGCCGTCCTCGTTCTGGGCGGTGCTCTGGTCGGCCAGGACGGACACCGAGGAGAGGTAGACGTACCGGCCCACCTGGTTCTGCAGGGCGTCGACGGAGCGGCGCACGACCTGCGGGTCGTAGCCCGCGACATCGACGACGACGTCGAAACGGCGGCCGGTGAGAGCGAACAGATCGCCGGTGCGGTCGCCGAGGACGGTCTCGGCGGCGCCGAACAGCCCGGGGTTGGTCTGACCGCGGTGGAACAGGGTCACCCGGTGGTCGTCGGCCAGTGCGGCCTCGACGAAGGCGCGGCCCACGAAACGGGTGCCGCCGAGGACGAGAATGCTCAGGCGTCGGGAGGTGCCAGCCATGATGTGCGACTCCGGAGATGGTGATGGTGCTCCGGGCCGCCGCGGCAGGAAACCCGCGTGGTCGGCGACCCGGATGAGGGCGTCGGGACGTTCGCTCGCAGGACACCCATGGCACTCACCTGTCTCGTTCGACTCCGGCGACGCGGACCGTAGCCCGGCCCGACCACCACCGCGAGGGGTTTACCGGCCTCGACCCGACAGGGCTGCCCGCCCCGATCGTCCGCCCCTGCCCGTGGGTAAACCCGAGGGATGACGGGGGCCCGTCGCACCGCGGCGGGCCATTGCGCACAATCATCCTCAGACGCGGCGAGGGACCCGGGAGCGCGGCATCGAACTTACGTTCGACAGGGTGGGGGTGGGTGTGCTGTGCTGGCAGGTGTGGAGCAGGACGCACGGTGGCGGATCGGGGTCGCCTGGGACGGTGAGCATCGCTATGTCGCCGACGTGTTCGGCTGGCGGCTGACCGACAACCCGGACGAGGCGCGGACCTGGCCGACCCGGCTGGAGGCCGTCCGCGAGGCGAACGCGTTCGCCCGGGCCCGGGCCTGGCGCATCGAGTACGGCGGCGCCGCCGTCGCCCCGGTGCCGCCGACCGACGGGCCGGACCCGGCGATGCGGCACCTGTCCTGGCGGCCGTAGCCGTCGCAGGGACACCGGCGACGGCTCGCGGGCGGCCGTGCCGTGTCAGCCCTCGAGGAAGACGATGTGCTCCGGGGCGACGGTGAGGGTGACCTTCTCCTGCCCGGAGGCGGGATCGGTCCGCACCCGGACCAGGGTGTCCAGGGCGGTGGCATGGCCCGCGGGGACGGTGAACAACGCATCGTCGCCGGCGGCGAGGAAATCCCCGAAACCGGCCAGGTCCACCCCGCCGGTCTCGTCGAGGGCCAGATATTCCGCCAGCCGGCGGAACAGCTTCGGCAGGATGACCAGATCGTCGGTGAGCTGGGCGCGGGAGGTGACGGTGAATCCGGCCGTGGTGGCGTCGAGTTTCCAGATGCCGCTGGCCGCGCGCCGCGCCGCGGCGGTGGTCGCGGCGAGATCGGCGCGCAGATCCACGTAGAGCTTCGAATAGAACGTCGGGTACACCCAGCCGGCGGCCAGCAGCCGGTGGTTGACCGACCGGTGCAGCCCGTCGACGTCGAGGAACACCGCCGCGCCGTCGGTCTGACCCGCCGGCGGCGCGCCGGCGAACGCCATCGCCACGGCCCGGCCGTACTTGTCGGCGAAACGGGTCAGGATGTACCCGTCGGTCTGGGTGGGGGAGGCGGCGGTGACGGTGCCGTCGGCATCGCGGGTGACCTCGGCGAAACCCAGTTCGTGCAACAGCGCGTCACCGGCGCCCCGGCCGAACTCGGCCCGCTGATGCCACTGCCGGCCGTGCGGCGGGGTGTAGTGCGTTTCCAACGCGTCGATGGCGTCCAGGCGAAGCTGCACCCCACCTGCCCGGTTGGCCTTCACCGTGATGCCCGCCCGGCGCCACGCCTGCGGGCTGTGCGGGTAGAAGCGGACCGAGTCGCCGTCCGGGGAGGCGCCCACCACCCGGTAGGTCCCGGTGATCAGAGTCAGAGGCATGGATCACACGTTCCCCTGCGACGCCGCGGTGATGCGGATCGTGACGGTGAACCTCCCATGAACGTTGCGACCTCAGCGCGCCGCGTCGCGCCGGCGTGGCGCGGTGCGCTCGCGGGCCCAGGCGTACCAGGACGCCGGCAGGTCGGGGGCGCCCAGCACCGCCGCGGCCAGCCCGGCGTCGTGCCGGTGGTAGGCGCGGGCGAGCGCGTTGACCCCGACCGCCGCCGGCGCACCCGGCGTGACGTCGATGGCGTCGCCGGCGCCGAGCTCCCCCTCGACCAGCACCCGCAGGTAGATCCCCGGCCGCCCGGCGGCGGCGAACCGCCGCGGCAGGCTGCGATCGGCGAACCGGATCCCCAGCTTGAAGCACGGGATGCGCGGCTGGGCGACCTGCAGCCGCGCCGACCCGATCGACCACCGCTCGCCGACGACGACGCCGGCCGCGTCCAGCCCGGCGATGGTCAGGTTCTCCCCGAACGCCCCCACCGGCACGTCTCGGCCCAACTCCTGCGCCCACCAGGCGAGATCCTCCGCGGTGTAGGCGTAGACGGCCTTGTCCGGACCGCCGTGGTTGACCAGGTCGGCCTGGCGGTCGCCGTCGAGGTTGTCGCGGCGCACCGCGACCCGCCCGGCCACCGGCGCCTTCCAGATCGCCGTCATCACCTCGCCGCCGCCGTCACCGCCGGTGCTGCCGGTGCTGCGGGGGACGGCGCGGGGTAGACCCACGTTGACCGACACCACCCGTGGGCCTGGCACCCCACCGATCGGGCCGTGCACACCACTCATCCCAGCCTCCCGACCTCGCCCCCTGGGCACCCTTCCACCCGGATGTTTCTACGTCGTCGCAGGCACCGGCACATCTGGCCCGCCGTCGCCACCGGCACCGCGCACCCCGCGACCGGCAAGCGACACCGGTCACCCCGGGCAGAGCTATACGGTGGAAATCGTTACCACAAAGACGGACAGTGACGAGGCCGCACGGTCGGATCCAGGCCATCGCGACGAAGGGCGAACAAGCCGTGACCAGCTTCGAGGACGCCGCCGCCCTCAGCCGCACCGAAAGCGGACTCGCCGTCATCTCCACGCTGCGCGACGACGGCGGCATCCAGGCATCCGTCGTCAACATCGCGTTCATGCGCCATCCGCTGACCGACCTCGAGGTCGTCGCGTTCGTGACCTACGGCGCGGTCAAGCTCGCCCACCTGCGGGCCCGCCCGCAGGCCAGCGCCACCGTGCGCTCGGGCTGGCGGTGGGCGACCGTCGAGGGCACCGCCGAGATCATCGGCCCCGACGATCCGCGCGACGGGGTCGACACGGTGCGGCTGCGACTGCTGCTGCGTGAGGTGTTCCTCGCCGCCGGCGGCACCCACGACGACTGGCACACCTACGACCGGGTGATGGCCGAACAGCGTCGCACCGCGGTGTTCCTCACCCCCACCCGCATCTACGGTCCCTGACCCGCCCGCAGCAGGGAGCCGGGCGCGGTCAGGTCGGGTCAGGGGCGGGTCCCGGTCAGGGCCGGCCGATCTGCCAGATGATCGCGTGGGGGGTGGTGGTGGCCGTGCGGGCGCTTCCCACGACGAGCCCGGTCGCGTTGAGGTCGGTGGCGGTGCTGTCGACCACGTCCGGGCCGCTGAGGTCGAGGATCGTGCCGCGGGACCAGCGGAAGGCGTGGGTGCGTCCGTCGGGCAGGGTGGCGCGGCCGGCGACCTCGCCGCGGTGGTTCAACGCCGTCGGTGTCGTGTCGGCGCCGCCGAGGCCGCCGAGGTCCTGACGGCGCCCGCCGCGCCAGAGGAAGGCGTGGGTGGCGGTGCCGTCGCTGCTGCTGACGAGGACCTCGCCGGCGTCGTTGATCTCGACGGCCCTGCTGGTGGTGTCGGTGCGGATGGTGCCGAGGTCGGTGAGCCGGCCGTGGTCCCAGAGGACGGCGTGCTCGGCGCCGCCGGCGGTGTCGCTGGTGCCGACGATCTGACCGTTGTTGTTGATGTCGACGGCGTGGCTGGTGCGGCCGCCGAGGGTGTCGAGGTCGGTGAGGCGGCCCCGCTGCCAGAGGAAGGCGTGGGTGTCACCGTCGGCCAGCGTGCTCTCGCCCACGACCTGATCACGGTCGTTGATGGCGGTGGCGGAGCTCCGCGTGCCGCCGAGTGTTCCGACGTTCACGGCGGAGTTGCCGAACCAGACGGCTCCGCCACCGCGCACACCGGCGTTCACGGTGCTCCATCGGACCGGCGCACGAACCCACTCGGCGCTGCGGCCCCCAAGGCTAGGCACGCACGACCCGGCGGTAGAGCAGGACGGCATTCCCCGCGTGTTGTCCGGCCCGCACGACCCGCGGCGGACAGCCGCCGATCCGTGGACCTCCGCCCGACACGGAACCGAAGCCGATGCGGGGCGATGCGTGACCATTCGTCCGACCCGTCCCGTTCCCTGCCGATAGGGTGACCATCTGGTCGCAGGAACGTGAGGGGGCAGGGCGATGGCGGACCGAGGTGCGGACACGGGCTCGGCAGGCAGGACGCTGCGGACGGATCTGCCGCACCCGGCGCGCATGTACGACTACTACCTCGGCGGCAAGGAGAACTTCCCGGCCGACCGGGAGGCCGCCGAGCTGGCGATCGCCGCGTTTCCCAACGCGCGGGTGACCGCCCGGGAGAACCGTGCGTTCATGACGCGGGCGACGCGTTACCTGGCCACGGCGGCAGGGATCAGCCAGTTCCTGGACGTCGGGACGGGGATCCCGACGTCACCGAACCTGCACGAGGTGGCCCAGAGCATCGTCTCCGAGGCCCGCGTCGTCTACGCCGACAACGACCCGATCGTGCTCACGCACGCCCGCGCCCTGCTCACCGGCACGCCACAGGGCCGGACCGCCTACATCGACGCCGACATCCGCGACCCGGGCGCGATCCTCGACTCACCCGAGCTGCGCGCAACCCTGGACCTGTCCCGGCCGGTCGCCCTGTCCCTCGTCGCGATCCTCCACTTCGTCGCCGACGAGGAGGATCCGCACGCGATCGTGCGTCGCCTCGTCGAGGCGTTGCCGTCGGGCAGCTATCTCGTCCTCACCCACGGGACCGGGGACGTCGACCCGGAAGCCGAGGAGTTCGCGGCTGCCTACCGCAAGCGTGGTCTGCCGTTCCAGCTCCGCACCCGCACCCAGGTGGAGCGCCTGTTCGACGGACTGGAGCTGGTCGAACCGGGCCTGCTCCTCGCCCACCACTGGCGGCCCGACGACGACCGGCCCACCTGCCTGCGCGACGCCCAGGTCGGCATCTACGGCGGCGTCGCCCGGAAATCGTGATCGTGAACGGTGCCCGCCCACGCTGGCTGATCGTGTGGCGCACGGCCTAGGGTGATCGGCCATGACCGAGTCTGCCCCGAACTATCTGGCGACCGTCGCGGCGGCCTATGACGACGTGGCCGAGGTGTACGCGGAGCGTTTCGCCGACGTGCTCGAGCGCCAACCGTTGGAGCGTGCGCTGCTCTGCGCGTTCGCCGACCTCGTGCGCCCCCTGCCCGGCCCGGTCGCGGACCTTGGCTGCGGGCCCGGCTACGCGACGGCCCACCTGCACCGCTCGGGGCTGGCGGTGTTCGGGGTGGACCTGTCGCCGGAGATGATCGCCGTCGCTCGACGCGCACATCCCCAGCTGCGCTTCGAGGTGGGCACGATGACCGCGCTGGACCTGCCCGACCGCGTCCTTGGCGGCGCGGTGTGCCGCTACTCGCTCATCCACACCCCACCCGCCGACATCCCCGCCATCCTCGCCGAGGTCCACCGCGTCCTGGCACCCGGCGGCCATCTGCTGCTCGGCTTCCTGGCCACCGACGAGCCCGCGGCCGGAGTACACCCCTACGACCACCGGGTCACCGGCGCCTACCGCTGGCCACCCGACCATCTCACCGAGCTGGCAGGGCAGGCGGGGCTGGTCGAGGTCGCCCAGCTGGTGCGCCCGCCGGCAGAGGGAGAACGAGGCCGACAGGCACAGCTGCTGGCCCGCCGCCCGCAGCAGACCTGAGCCTGCACCGGACTGTTCCTTCCACCCAGGGGACTGGAACAGCAGGCGGCGAGCCGGCCGGCGGCCCCGGTCCCCCAGGCCCCGTCCCCCAGGCCCGTCGCCAGACGAGCCCGCGGGGACGTTCAGGGCCTGCGGCCGTGGAAGGTGCGGCGCAGGTCGCCCACCCAGGCGTCGGGGTTCTCCCAGGGGATGAAGTGGCCGCCGTGATCGTGGGCGTTGACGTTGACGTGGTGGAACCAGTCGGCCTGCGGGCCGGTCGTGAACGCCTGGACGCGCTCGGCGGCGGTGTGGATGCCGGGCGGGTTCTCGTAGGTGACGAGGGTGAGGCCGACCGGGGCCTGCACGACCGGGGTGCGGTCGTGGGCGGGGGCCCAGGGGTAGCGGTTGGCGTTGGCGTAGTACCGCATCGACGTGGCGATGGAGTTGTTCACCCAGTAGATCGTGGCGTGGGTGAGCAGGTCGTCCCTGGCGAAGACGGACTCGACGTCGCCGCCGTTGTCACTCCAGGCGTTCCAGCGTTCCAGCAGCCAGGCGAGCAGCCCGGCGGGTGAGTCGGCGAGCCCGTGGGCCAGGGTGGCGCCGTCGAGGGTGTGCACGGCGAGGTGGGACGCCGAGCGGCGGTCCAGCTCGATGATCCGGGCGCGGACGTCGGCGGGCTGGTCGTCGGTGAGGGGCCGGTTGCGGGCGAGGTCCCAGGCGCGGGGGCCGGTGAAGAAGTCCAGCGGCAACCCGGAGCCGATGTGGATGCCGTACAGCTCGCCCGGGTACTTGTGGCCGAGCTGGCTGGTGACGATCGCGCCGATGTCGCAGCCCCCGGCGGCGTATTTCTCATAGCCCAGGGTCTCGGTCATCAGGGTGTGCCAGAGGTCGGCGACCTTCCAGAAGTTGACGTCGGGAAAGCCGGTGAGCGGGCCGGGGAAACCGAAGCCGGGCAGGGACGGCACGATCACGTCGAACGCGTCGGCGGGGTCGGCGCCGAACGCGGCCGGGTCGGCGAGCGGGTCGATCACCTTCGACCAGTGCCAGAACGTCCACGGCCAGCCGTGGGTGAGGATCAACGGGATCGGGCGGGGGCCGCGGCCGGGTGTGCGCAGGAAGTGCACCGGGACCCCGGCGACGCTCACCTGGTAGTGCTCGTGGGCGTTGATGGCGGCCTCGGCCCTGCGCCAGTCGTAGTCGTCGCGCCAGTAGGCGACCAGCTCACGCAGGTAGCTGTCCGGGACGCCGTAGGACCAGTCCTCGTTGCCCTCGTCCAGCGGCGGACGGGTCCGACTCAGACGGGCGTGCAGGTCGTCGAGGACGTCGTCGGACACATGGATCCGGGTGGGCTCCAAGGGGAAGGCGTGCAGGGCGGCCATGGCGTGATTCTCCTACCGGGTAGCCAGGCGCGGGGGGTTACGGCCGCGCCATCCGGCAGGGGGTACCAGGACCTTGAGAACGACCTGCGAGAAACGGCCCGGGGGGTCAGAGAAGGTCCTCAAGTCGGGTGGCGACCTGGCGGTAGCGGCTGACCGGAACGAGGTGCACACCGGCGAAGGCGCCGCTGTCGCGCAGCCGGAGCACCTGGTCGCAGGCCGCTTCGACCCCGGCCGCCTGGTCCCGTTCGACCGCGTCGACGAGGTCGTCGGGGATGTCGATGTCGGGGATGGTCGTGGCGAGGCGGCGGGCCATCCCGGCGCTCGCGAGGACCATCACGCCGGCGTAGACCGGCAGGTCGACCGGATGGGCGTCGCGCCAGCGCAGCAGGGCGTCCACCGAGTAGCTGACCTGTACGAACAGGAAGTCGGCCGCTCGTTTCCAGGCGGGCAGTGGACGTAGGCCGGCCGCGGCGCCGACCCGGAACGCCGGCCTGTCCGCGAAGACCGGATCCTCGCCGGCCGCGCGGGCCTCGTCCATCATCGCGCGCACGGTCAGGTCGCTGGTCCGGTTCCCGGCGGTGGGTTTGTCGCCGTGGACGAACAGGAACTCCTCGACGCCGTAGGCCGCGGCGGTGAGCAGGTCGCGGCGAAAGCCCAGCAGGTTACGGTCGCGGGAGTTCACGCAGGCGATGCTGCGGCCCCCCATCGCCTGCACCTCGTGGGCGACGGCAATGCTCGACACCGTCGCGCGTCCGATGTGGTTGTCGGGGATCAGGAACGCGTCGGTGACCGGGCTCAGGACGCCGATCTGGTGGCGGGCGTGGGTCAGGTCCGGTCGGGTCGGCGGCTCGATCTCGCAGATCAGCTCGAAGCCGCGCGCCGGACGTCCGTGACCCGCCGTGGATTCCTGCATCCGGACAGGATAGGACGCCACGATCCACCGACCACAGCCACACCGCACGGTGCGCTGCGCCGCCGTGGCGCACCGGAGGAACGGTCTGGGCAGCAGACCCCGGCCGCGAAATGTCCGGCTGCGCCGGCGGGCTCGCCGCGGCCGCCGCCGTCGCCGCCGGTCAGCCCGTCGCCCAGGTCGCCGAGGAGCCGCGCCACCCTCTGCCGCCACCTGCCCACGAGTCCCGGGCCGCCTACCACGGCTGGAACATCGACCAGGGGCGCCTGGCAGGCCGGGCGCCCCTGCGGGTCCGGGATGGCGCCCATGCTGCGCCGCATCACCGGCCCTGAGGCCGCCCGCAGCGACTGACCAGCAGCGACCGGCACCCACTACGTGACATCACCACTACTTGACATCGCCAGGTACCTGGCTTAGCTTTCCTCCATGGCGCCGACGCATGATCCCCAGCTGCTCAAGGGCGTCCTGTCGTTGCTGCTGCTACGACTGCTCGCCGAACGCGAGTCCTACGGCTACGACATCGTCCAGCGGCTGCGCGCACTCGGACTGTCGGACATCAGCGAGGGCAGCGTGTACCCGGCCCTGGCACGCCTGGAACGCGAGGGCCGGGTACAGACACGCCTGGTGGCCTCCCGATCCGGACCGGCCCGCAAGTACTACCGGCCGACCGCGGCCGGTACCCGGGCCCTGGCGGAGGGCACCACAAGCTGGCTGTCGCTGGTCGCGGTGGTCCATCCCGTGCTGGTCCGACGCCCCCCCGACCCGCCCACCTCACCGGAGGACACCTGAGATGGCCACGCCGCATGCAACCCTCGACCGGCTACGCATCGAACGCGTCGTGTGGACGATGGACACCCGGTTGCAGGACCTGCCGCGCCGATCCCGCATCGCCCGGCGGCGGGAACTGCGCGACAACCTGCGGGCCGCGGCCGAGGACGTCGGGGTCGGCCGCGCCGTGGATCAGCTCGGCGATCTGCGCATCCTCGCGGCCGGCTACCTCGCCGCCGAGTACGGCGAGCTGTCCCGGCGGCCGTCCTGGACGGCCGCGGCCGTCACCATCTTCCTCGTCGAGGCCGTGATGACGCTGCTCGACTACGCCACCAGGGCCGCCTTCGACGCCGGGATCACCACGACCACCCCGCATGCCACCGGCACCTTCCACTGGACCGGCGTGCCCTACCTGATCAGCGACGGGACCTTCACCTATCTCGACGGCACGCACACCTCCGACGGCGGGGCCTGGACCCCGCTGGTCTACGTGCTCATGTTCGCCGGGGCCTTCACCGCCGGACGGATGTGGCGGCTGATCTCCGCCTGGCGGCGCCAGCGCCACCAGACCCCCCTGGCCGTCGCCGAAGCCGAAAAGGAAAAAAGCGGCGGTCGGGCCTGACATCGCGGCGCTGCGGAACACCCGCGGCGCGCAGACCACGAGGATCGCCGTGCGGCTCAGGGCCGCACCGGTGCGAGGCCGGCGGCCAGGTCGTGGATGCCCTGGTGGTCGCGGCCCTGAATCCAGACCTGGGTGCCGGCGCGCTCGAACCGAAGGTGGCCCTGCTCGGGGTCGGCGGCCGGCGACCACCAACGCGCCGGGGTGCCATCCGCCAACACGATCGTCTCCCACTGCGCCGGGTCCGCCATCCTCGCCCCCCGGGACTGGACGAACCACAGGCGACGGTCCAGGGGGCGTCCCCCGGACGGGTACGCCATCACCGCGATCCCGTCCTCGTCGGCATCGACGCTGCCGAAGTAGGCCTCGTCGCGGGGACTGAGCAGGGTGAAGTCCACCTCACCGGCCAGTGCCGCCAGCCGCCGCGGCCGGCGGCCGGGCGAGGCCGGCTCGGAGTCCTCGACGGGACCGACGGTGTCCAGCTCGAAGCGGCCCGCCTCCAGCGGCCCGTCGACCTGCGGGTGACCCAGGGTGGCCCGCTCGACCTCCCGCTCGCCGGACCACGCAGTCAGCTCCACCAGCAGCCCGGTGGCGTCGTCGACGACAAGGTCGTAGGCGTCGCCCGCGGGAAGGCCGTGGATCTGACGCAGTGCCCCCGGCTCGCGCAGCACCCCGCGCAGCCAGGTCGCCCGCCGCCCCTGACGGTCCTGCACGCCGCGCACGGACATCGACAGGGCGGCCAGCACCTGCCAGGGCCGCACCAGCACAAGCTCGGAAATCCACAGGGCGACAGCCCGATTGCCAGGCTCGCCGGGGTATGAACCCTGCACCTGACCGTCGCGACGCCGCCGCCACTGGTCGCCCCGCACCACGGTCACCGCGTCGCCGTCATGCCAGTCGATGCGCAGCAGGTCCGGGGCGGCCAGCAGGGAACCGCTGCGCTGCTCGACCGCGCCGGCCGCCGCACTCGGCCAGGGGGCGCCGGGCGGGAAAATCACCGGGGGTAGTCCGAGGGCCGCCTGGGTCGCCTTCTGCGCCGCGCTGCGCGCCTCGCCGTCGACCCGCCAGTGCAACTCGGCCCGCAGGGAGGTCCACCGGCCCGTGGACGTGACCATCGCTTCGAGCGCGTCTCCCAGCACCGTCATGACCAATACCGCACCGTCATGAACCAACACCGCACCGTCATGACCACCACCGTGACACACCATCGGCCACCGAGTGGCATGGATCGACTACCACGACGAACACGACCCGGCACCGTCCCGCTCGCCCCTGCCGGGAACCTGCGCACGACACCGCCGGGGCTCGCAGTCGTGTTTTGTGGGAAAGCCACAAGGACAGGCCGCTGACCTCGGCGCCGTCAGAGCTGGGCCCGCCGCGACGCGGCTGCGAAGGTGAACCCCGAACAACGGCAGTGGGACGGTGACATGACCGTCCCGCGCCGCCACGGCAACGGAAGGGGACACAAGGTGGTGCACGACACAATCGTGGTCACGGGGATCGGTGCGATGACCCCGCTCGGAGGCGACCTCGACACCACGTGGAGCGGGCTGCTCGCGGGCCGCTCCGGCATCACCGTCCTCACCGACGCCTGGGCGGCGGACCTGCCCGTGCGACTGGCCGCCCCGCTGCCCGTCGACCCCGGCGCGTCGCTGCCCCGCAAGGAAAGCCGCCGCCTCGACCGCTGCGAGCAGATGGCGATCGTCACCGCCCGCGAGGCCTGGGCGCACGCCGGCCGGCCCGAGGTCGACCCGACGCGCCTCGCCGTCGTCATCGGCACCGGCTACGGCGGGGTCGCCTCCACCCTCAGCCAGCACCGCATCGTCGAAGCCGGCAACGCTCGCAAGATGTCCCCCCACGCGATCATCATGCTGATGGCCAACGGGCCGGCCGCCTGGGTCAGCATCGACCTCGGCGCCCGCGCCGGCGCCCGCACGCCGATCAGCGCCTGCGCCTCCGGGGCCGAGGCGATCGCCGTCGGCATGGAAATGATCCAGCACGACCTTGCCGACGTCGTCGTCGCCGGCGGCGTCGAGGCCGCCATCGACAACCTGCCGTTGGCCGCGTTCGCGCAGATGAGGGCCCTGTCGACCCGCCACGACGACCCCGAGGCCGCCTCCCGCCCCTTCGACGCCGACCGCGACGGCTTCGTCCTCGGCGAGGGCGCCGGCATCGTCGTGCTGGAACGGCAGTCCTTCGCCGCCGCCCGCGGCGCCCGGGTGCACGCCGTCGCCGCCGGCGCCGCGGTCAACTCCGACGCCCTCGACATCGTCACCGCCGACCCCGCCGGGCAGTCCCGCGCCATCAGCACCGCCCTGGCCCGGGCGGGCCTGGTGCCCACCGACATCGGCCTCGTGCACGCCCACGCCACCTCCACCCCGGTCGGCGACCCGCTCGAAGCCCAGGCGATCGCGGACACCATCGGCACCCATCCGGCGGTCACCGCGACGAAGTCGATGACCGGCCACACCCTCGGCGCCGCCGGCGCCATCGGCGCGATCGCGGCGATCTGCGCCCTGCGCGACGGCGCGATCCCCCCCGTGCGCAACCTCGACCGCCTCGACCCGGCGATCAAACTCGACGTGGTCACCGGCGCCGCCCGCCACGACACCGTCCACGCCGCCGTCGCCAACGCCTTCGGCTTCGGCGGCCACAACGCCACCCTGGTCTTCACCGCCGCCTGACCCCCGGCCCCCTGGACCCGGACTGCCTTTCCCCCGCCCCCGACGACCCTGCGGTCCCTCGACCCCGCGCACCGCAGGCGGGGCGACCGACCAATCCGCGGCGCCCGCGGCCACGAACACCATCGGGGCCGCCGGCGCCGGGCCGTCCGCCGAACTCTGGCGCCCACCCGACGAACGACCACCCGGATCGACGCTTGGTTGCAACCAGATCGTGCGCAACCCTGCCAACGCCTATCGTGCGGCGGTGAGCTGTTCTCGGAGAACGTCACCATGGCCGGCGTGACGGGCGAAATCCTCGATCAGGAGCAGGTAGACAAACCGCAGGCTGACATCACCGGCGCGGGGGTGCGCCTTGGTGTCGTCGAGCTCGAAGTCAGCGGCGATCACGCGGGAACGCTCGCTGGCACGCTCGAACTCGGCGATCACGTCGGCCAGCGTTTCGCCGTCGGCGACGACGAAACTGCCGTCGTCACCGGTGGCGTAGCCGTCGCATGCGGACTCGTCCAGGCCGAGCAGGGTGCGTTGGAACCAGATGCGCTCGGCGGTGGCGGCGTGTTTGATCAGCCCGATCGGTGTGGTCAGGGAGACGACCAGGCGCCGCCGTGCATCGGTCTCGGACAGCCCTCGCGCGGTGTCGATGAGCGCCTGCCGGTTGCGGTCAAGAAAGCCCTCCAACATGAGACGTTCGGGTCCGGCGGTCATCCGGGGCCATCGGAACACTAATTATCCGGCTTTCTGGGTTGAAAGGACATGGACGGATCAGACCATGGGCGCGTACTCGAGCAGCATGAGGGTCGATCGGACAGGGCTCGTCTCGATTACCGAGGAGAACACCGATGACATCGGTGCCGGAGGCCCGCCGGAGAGGTAGGCGCTGCAAACGCTTCTCGGCCCTTGTCGAAGGGTCCTCGGGGAATGCCGTGTCCAGAGCCGAGGAGCAAGCCGGAGCGATTATAAGGATAACATCCAAGCTATGCGCGACTCGTCGCCCGAAGACGGGTCAGTCCACGAGTAGCACGAGTTTGCCGCGCACCGTTCCAGCTTGACCGACCCGATGCGCCTGGGCCACCTCGGCCAACGGGAAGGTCCGGCCGATCCTGATGGAGAATCGCCCCGCTTCGGCCATGCGAGCAACCTGACCCAACGCGTAGGTGGCGCGGCCGCTGTCGCCGCGGCTGAAGCGGACGCCAGTCCGCTGCGCGCCGAGGAAGTCAGCGACCGTGATCACACGCTCGGGTGCGCCCGCGAGCTCGACGAGTTCGGGAAGAACACCGCTGCCAGCGACGTCCAGCGCACAATCGACGCCCGACGGTGTGATCGCCCGGACTCGTCCGCCCATCCCCTCGCCGTATGCCACCGGCTCGGCGCCAAGCGAGCGGAGGGTTTCGTGCATGCCTGGACTGGCCGTCCCAATGACGCGTGCGCCGCGCTGCACCGCGAGCTGGACGGCGGCACTCCCGACGCTGCCGGATGCCCCGTTGACGAGCACGGTGCTGCCCGCCGTCACGCCGAGCTGGTCGAGCGAGCGTGCTGCGGTCTCGGCCGCGACGGGGATCGCTGCTGCTCTCACATAGTCAAGCGAGGACGGGATGGGGGCCCAGTGGGACAGCACAGTGAGCTCCGCCTGGGCGGCGCCGTACGGTGAAGCTCCGAAGACCCGGTCGCCCACCGCGACGCCGCGGACGTCGTCGCCGATCTCGTCGACGATGCCCGCAGCCTCGTAGCCCAGGGTCTGCGGCAGTTCTTCGTCCAACAGGCCCTGACGCTTCTTCCAGTCGCCGGCGTTGATGCCAGCGGCACGGACCCTGATGCGTATCTCTGCGGCGCGGGGACGTGGATCGGGGAGATCGATGATCTCAAGGACCTCCGGGCCACCGAACCGGCTGAACTGTACTGCCTTCACGACGCACTCCCTCGACGGAAGGAGTGGCGGATTGTCCGACTACCGCGTGCGCGCGTGCCTGCGGCCGGCTGTCCGCTCGGCACCAGAACACGTTTCTACCCCGATGCGGCCGAGCCTACGCCATGACCACCCGCACTTCGCGACCTGCCTCCGGGCCGCTTCGACCCACCTGGCCGCGGCGGCCTCCTGCTGGCCCAGGTCCGCCGTACATCGGACCAGCTCCGTCTCACCTTGCGCGGCGCGCGGGCAGCGTTGCAGGACGCGCTCACCCCCCTGCCCTGAGCAGTGACCGAGCCCTGCTCGTCAGCCCTCCGAGGTGATCGGCTTGTGCCAGGTCAGGAGGTAACGCCAGAACAGCAGCCGCCGGACGCGCACGCCGGGAAGCACGGCGGCGGCCTCGCGGGCGGCCTGGCGGGTGGTCAGCGGTGGGTTCATGACCACGGGCATGCTCGCGTGCGCCGGGTCCTTCGCGAACGGGCCTGCGCGTCCCAGGAGCCTGGTCGCGAAGAACATCGCGCCCAGCAGGCGGTGTCCGACCGCGGCGACGAGCTCGACCGGTAGTTCGTGGCGCAGGTCCACGCGCGGCAGGGCGACGGCGGCGAGGACCCCGCCGGGCCGCAGGGCGGCCGCGAGCACCGGGAGTGCGTCCTGCAGTGGCATGTGGTGCAGGGCGCTGATCGAGAAGATCGCGTCGTAGTCCTTGCCGGGCAGCGGATCGGTCAGCACATCGGCGAGAACGCAACGGACGTTGCCGGGGGTGCGACGCCTCGCCTGCTCGATCATGTCCGCGCTGCGATCGACGGCGTCGACCTGCTCGCTGCGCTCGGCGAGGCGGGCCGCGAACGCCCCGGCGCCACAGCCGACGTCCAGCACCCGTCTGCCTGGCTGCGGCAGCTGACGCAGCAGCAGCCGATGGTAGTAGGCGTTGTGACTCCAGTCGAACACAGCCCGCACGCTATCCCACCGCACGCAGCCGCCGATCTCCGCCCGTTCCCGCCCCGTCACCTACGTTCCCGGCGACTTCCGAGCCGCCGCCGACCGCCCCGCCCCCGCGCGGTTCTTCCCTGCCCTGCGGGTGAGAAAGCATCTCGGTGCCGAGGACGGCGAGCAGCGCGAGACGTTCGGCGTCGGGCGAGCCGGGCTCGGCCGTGTAGACCAGGATGCGCAGGTCACTGCCCGCGACGCTGAGCACGTCGCAGTCCAGCGTCACGGCGCCCACCTGCGGATGATCGACGGTCTTGCGCCCCGCCTCGGCCCGGCCCACCGCAGCGGAATCCCACAGCTGCGCGAACCGCTCACTGCGCGCGCGCAGCTCGGCGACCAGCCGACGAAGCCGCTGGTCCGCCGGATACCGGCGCGCCGCCGCCCGCAACGCGCAGACCTGCGAGACCTCGAGGTCTTCCTGAGACTGCGGAGTGTGGCGCACGCGGCTGGGCGGACCGAGGAAGGTGCGCCACACCGCGTTGCGCTCGCTGCCACGGCGCTGCCCCATCAACGCCGTGTACAGCGGATTGGCCAGCAGCAGCGTCCACGCCGCGTCGCTGACCGCCACCGGGATCCCGGTCAGCCGGTCGAGCATCCGCTGCACCCCCGGGGTGAGGTGGGCGGGCACCGTGCCCCTCCCCGGCGGCACGAGCCCGGCGACGCGGAACAGATGCTCACGCTCGGCCGCGGACACGCGCAACGCCCGCCCCAACGCCTCGACGACCTGTTCCGACGGGTTGGTCGCCCGGCCCTGTTCCAGCCGGGTGACATAGTCGACCGAGATCCCGGCCAACAGAGCAAGCTCCTCCCGGCGCAGCCCGGGCACCCGCCGATGGCCACCGGCGGGCAGCCCGGCCGCCTGCGGGGAGACCCGGTCGCGCCAGCGCCGCACCGTGCGCCCGAACTCCGTCTGCTCGAACTCCGTCTGCCCGGCCTCCGCCGCCTGCTTGGCCTCCAGGCACTCGAACGCCCTGTGCTCGAACTGCCTGCGCCCGAACGTCGGGTGCCGGAACTCCGCGGGCGCCATGACACCACTGTGCACCGCACCGCGGCGGACCGTCCGTCCTGGTACTGGCAGTCCCAGGAAGATCCGACGCCTGCCTGAACGCGTCGGCGCGCCGCACCCTGAGCACATGACCACCACACTGATCACCGGGGCGAACAAGGGTCTCGGCTTCGAGACCGCCCGCCGCCTGCTCGCCGCGGGCCACACCGTCTACCTCGCCTGCCGGGACGCCGAACGGGGACGCCTCGCCGCCGAGCGGCTCGGCGCGCGGAGGGTCCAGGTGGTCCAGCTCGACGTCACCGACGACGCCTGCGTGCAGGCCGCGGTGAGCGCCGTCGCCGCCGCCGGAGGGCTCGACGTGCTGGTGAACAACGCCGGCATCGCGCACAGCGGTGACCCCGGCGCCGCGGACGTCACCGCCGCGGTGATGCGCGCAACGTTCGAGACGAACGTCGTCGGCACGGTGCGCGTCACCCACGCGTTTCTCCCGCTGCTGGCCCGCTCCGCCGCCCCGGTCGTGGTCAACGTCAGCAGCGGCCTGGCCTCGCTGACGGCGCTGACCACACCGGGCACTCCCAGGCACGCCTACCCCGGCGTCGCCTACCCGGCGTCGAAAGCCGCCCTCAACATGATCACCGTGCAGTACGCGAAGGCGTTCCCGACGATGCGGATCAACGCGGTGGAGCCCGGCTTCACCCGGACCGACCTCAACGCCAACACCGGCACCCAGACCGTCGAACAGGGCGCCGAGATCATCGCCCGCATGGCGATGCTCGGCCCGGACGGCCCCACCGGCGCCTACGTCGACGCCGACGGAACCCTGCCCTGGTGAGCCCCGACAGCGGGATGATCATCGAACCAGCTGCTGAGCAGCCGTAGGGACCGACTCGTCGGTGAGCCCGGTTCGACACCCACCGCCTCGGGTTCAACCGCCGCGGACGCGGCCGGTGACGGCGGTCGATCAGTCGCGGCCAGCTCCGGACATCCTCGGCTCGCCGGCCGCTGACCGGTCGCGGGCGATGCCGCACGGGTCGTCGTCCGGGGGGGTGCACGGCTCGCACTCGGACTCGATCGTCACGTGGGTGATGGCGTACCGCTCGGCGAGCATCGCCTTGATCCCGTCGGACACCGCCCGCGCCTGCGCCAGGCTGGGATGGCCGTCCTGCACGCCGTCGAGATGACCGAGCTCCAGGTGCACCGAGGCGGCGAACACCCGGTCGGACAGGCTCCACACATGCAGGTCGTGCACGTCGAGGACATGGGTGTCGCGCAGGATGTCCGCGCGCACCGCCGCGACGTCCAGGCTCTCCGGCGTCGCCTCCAGCAGCACCCGCGACGCGCTGACCAGCAGCTTCACCCCCTGCCCGGCGATCAGCACGGCGATCAGCAGGGAGACCAGCGGGTCCAGCCAGTACCAGCCGCCGACCAGCCAGATCACCAGACCGGACGCGGCGACCGCCACCGACACCGCCGCGTCCCCGGCCAGGTGCAGCACGGCGGCGCGGGTGTTCAGATCAGCGTCACGTTCGTGGACGGCCAGGGCGCTCACCGCGTTGACGACCGCCGCGACAAGCGCGACGGCGACGACCACCGGGCCGTCGACCGGGCCGTGCTCGCCGAGGCGGCGCAGCGACTCGACGGCCAGCAGCGCCGTCACCACCAGCACCGCCGCGGCGTTCGCCTGCGCGGCGAGCACCGGCCAGCGCACCCCGCCGAACGTGCGCCGCGCCGACGGCGGACGCTGCGACAACGTCAGCGCCACCAGCGCGAGGACCACCCCGGCGGTGTCGGTCAGGTTGTGCCCGGCGTCGGCGAGCAGGCCGACAGACCCCGCGGCGAACCCGGCCACCGCCTGGCCGACCACGATCGCCAGGTTCAGCCCGGCCGCGAGCCACAGCCGGCGCCGCTGCCGCGCGCTCCCCCGCCCCGCCGGCACCCCGTGACTGTGCCCGACTCCGTGACCGTGCCCGGCTCCATGGCCGTGTGGGCGGCGGTGCCCAGGCCGGTGGTCGAGCACGTGATCGTGGCCGGGGTCGTGCCCGCGCCCCGGCCCGCGGCCGTCGTCGGCGGGCTCGACCCCGTGACCGTGACTGGCCTCGTGGACGTGACTGGCCTCGTGGACGTGGGCCGTGTCGTGGTCATCGTGCGGCTCGTGGCCGTGGCCGTGGCTGGGCGTGGTCATGATTCACCCACCCCCGCCAGGGACGCCTCGGCGGGCGCGCCCGTCCCGGGCCCGGCCGGTGCCGCCACCACCGCCGCGGCGACGGCGCGGCCGTCGGAGTGCACGTGCTCGGTGTCGACGGCGAGGACGACGTCGAGCAGGTCGTCCAACGCGTGGCGGAGCTTGTCGTCGGCGAGCTCGTAACGCTGGCGGCGACCCTCCGGGGTCGCGACGACCAGCCCACATCCGCGCAGGCAGGCGAGATGGTTGGACAGGTTCGTGCGGCCCACGCCGAGGATCTCGGCCAGCTCCGACGGGTAGGCCCCGCCGGCCCGCAGCACCAGCAGCAGCCGCGCCCGCGTCGGATCGGACAGCGCGTGACCGAACCGGGCGAGCACCTCGGCCTGCGACGCGACCTTGACCATGCCCCAACGGTACAGCGGACGCTGACATCAGCCAATCCTGACCTGTGGCCCGCCGCGCCGCGGGCCACAGGTCCCGCCCCGCCGATCTGGGGGTCGAGGAGGATCCGTACAGCCGCTGGCGCCGTCCTGACCGAGGTAGGTGAATTCCGCGGGAATGTCGGAGTCGGGGTCGCCGGCGGGCGGGGTGATGGTCATGATTCCCGCGACGGTCTCGATCGCCGCCCGGTCGGCGACGTCTGGCGCAACGCCGACCGAGCCGAGCCGGGAGCGCCGCGATCCGCGTTGGCGCGAGCCAACTTTGGAATAGGAGTCGGCTATTGTCAGCGATGCGACATCGACACCGGACAATCCTTCTTCCGGTGTGTTGTCGAGCCCAAAGGGCAGCCATTGGCTGCAAGCGCAAGAATGCCAAGCCCAGCGAGACACCAGTCAAATGGACACAGAGAATATTTTCGCCTGCTCGGCGAAAAGGCGTCTGACGTGATCAGCGAGCCTGGTCCGGCGCCGTCGCGCACCCACGTCGTGAATGCCCTTGCCGATCTGCTGGTGAACGCGGTCGGGGACCGGGCTCTACGCGTTGCGATCGACGGGCCGGACGCCGCGGGAAAGACGACGCTAACCAACGAACTCGCCGACACGGTCGCCCGCCGAGGCCGACCCGTCGTGCGGGCCTGCGTCGACGACTTCCACCAGCCCGCAGCCATGCGCCGGCAACGCGGACCCGTCTCCGCCGAGGGCTACTTCCACGACGCGTTCGACTACACCGCCCTGCGACGCCTCCTGCTCGACCCGCTCGGACCGGCTGGTGACCGTCGCTACCGCGACGCCTGCTTCGACCACCGCAGCGACACCCCGCTGGACCGGCCGCCGCGCCGGGCGCCGGACAACGCCGTGCTTCTCCTCGACGGTGTCTTCCTCCTGCGCGAAGAACTCCGCGACTGCTGGGAGCTCAGCCTGTTCCTTCAGATCAGCCCCGCCGAGTCACTGCGCCGAGCGCTGCGCCGCGACGTCGCGCTGTTCGGCTCGCCCGCCGCCGTCCGGGAACGCTACGAAGCGCGCTGCCTGCCCGCCCAGAAGCTTTACCAGACCATCGCCGCGCCCCGCGAACACGCCGACGTACTGATCGACAACGAGCTACCGGATAACCCTCTGGTGCTGCGCTGGCTCGCCTGAACCGCCCCTGAGCCGTGCCTGGCTCGGGTGGTCTTCCTGGCCCCGGGAGGACCGACCATCAGGATCATCGTGGCGGCGCGCGGATCGGGCTCCGCGAACAGGCCACGCCGCTGCTCGGCGGGTACGGCCGCGGACGGGTGTGGGAAGGGCTCCTGGCACTGTGCCTGTGCGTCGGATCGCTGCGGCGCTGACATGTACTCGGGGTGCCGGTAGGAAACGTGTCACCAGCCGCAAACGGCGATGATCTAGCTGGTCTGCGGCGGGGCGGCGTCGATCTGGTGGCGGGTCCGGCCGGTGGCGCGGAATTCATGCAGCCGGGCGCTTTCGTCCGCGGTCGGTGGCGGCGCCTCGCCGGCGTGGGCCCGCCGGTAGGTGGCGACCCAGGTTCCGCGGGTTCCTTAGTCCGGCGGCTGCTACCGCAGCCGTGACCGCGAGGAGCAGGACCACCGCCGTGTGCAGAGGGAGCAGGGGCTGCTCGGCGGTCTGGGACGGTGCCGCGGGCCGCGGGTCCTGACGTGGTGAGGTGTTCATGGGCGGAGACCCCCGCCAGCCCACAGCGCCCAGGAGTGCAACGGGTACGGCCACGAGCCACATGAGAGGGTCGGCGGGCGACACATCTGCTCCAGTCGCGCTCCGCGCCCCTCTTGGCCAGCGGAGGGCTTGGGCAGCGCGTGACGGACCCTGCACCCCGGCCCCGGCGCCCGAAGGTCGAGCGTGGTCCCTGCGCCCGGTCAGCCCAGGGCGTCGGCGGCGAGCCCGGCGGCATCCGCCGCCACCAGGACGTTGACGTAGTCGCGCAGGTGGGCGATCTGGCCGTCGCGGACGGTGAGTACGACGATATTGGGCAGGGCGAACTCGCGGCCGGTGGAGGTGTTTCTCCCGATCGCCTCCTGCTCGACGATGATCGTCCGCGGGTCCCTGGTGTCGTGGATGGCGAGGGTGCGGTACCGCTCGTAGCGCAACGGGAGGGTTCGCCAGCCCGCGGCTATCCAGCCCACGATCTCGTCGCGGCCGGTGAGCCGGGACGCCATGCCGGGCGGGGTGAACGGGAACTCGTGGACCGCGTCGAGGGCGTAGAGACGTCGCACGGCGTCGACGGCCTGGTTGACCGCGGCCCGGCGGCACTGCTCCAGGACGTCGCGCGGGTCCGCGGTCGGGTCAATCGGATCCATGTTGGGAGCGCACCTCTTTCGCTGCTGCCGGCACGGAGAGCCGGCCGCCCTAGATCACCACCGGCGACGGGGCGCGTCCAGGACCAGCTGGGTCGTGATCGATAACCTGGCGGCATGGACCGTCCGCTGGAGACCCGGGAACTGATGCAGTTCCTGGCGGTAGCCGACGAACTGCACTTCGGCCGGGCCGCCGCCAGGCTCGGCATCGCCCAGCCGGCGTTGTCGCGGACCGTCCAGAAGCTTGAGCGCCGCCTCGGCGTCGTCCTGCTCGAGCGGAGCAGCCGCGCAGTGGCACTGACCTCGGCCGGGCAGGTGCTCGCCGGGGAGGCGCGCCGTGCCCTGGAGGCGGTGAACGCCGCAGCGCGGCGAACCCGGCGGGCGAGCGCAGATGACCCGCACCTGGTCCTGGCGATGAAGGCGGGTGGGGACGCAGGCCTGCTCCCGGCGATCCTCACCGCCTGCGAGCGCGAGCCGTGCTCGCTGCCGGTGCGGGTGGTCTTCCAGATCGACCGGGTCGGGCTGCTGCACGACGGGCAGGCCGACGCCGCCCTGCTCTACAGCCCGGCCGACGACCTGCGCGGCCTCGACACCGAGCCGCTGCTGACCGCACCGCTGATGGCGGTGCTTCCACCCGCGCACCCACTGGCCGCGCGGGCCAGCCTGCGCACCGCCGACCTCCACAACGAGAACGTGCACCCGCGGCACGGGCCGGCCACGGGTCCCGAGCCGGGCAACCTCACGGAACTGCTGCAACTCGTCGCACTGGGCCACAAGGTTGCCCTGGTCCCACGTTTCGTGACTAATTCACTACGCGAAGACCTCGCCTGTGTGCCGGTCACAGACGCCGAGCCCGTCACCCTGCTGCTCGGCTGGCCCGCCCACAGCACGTCGCTGGCCGTCGCGGCCCTCGCTCGCGCCGTCGGCGCGGCCCGTCCGCACGGTGGGGCGGCCGCCGCTCCCTGATGTCAGAGCATGTTCGAGAGCGGTGGCCCTACACGGGGTCGCCGTAGTACCGGAGAAAAATCGGGCGGATATCGCCGAGTAGGCGTACAGCAGGGCGTACAGCCCCGCGGCCCTGGGTCGGGCCAACGACGATCATCACGTGACAGTGAGGATGTGGGTGAGCCCCGCACCGGCCGGTCTGGCCCGTCACGTGATAGTGAGGATGTGGGTGAGCCCCGCACCGGCCGGTCTGGCCCGTCACGTGATTGACCAGAGTGTCCTTCGATCGATCTGCCGGCTGTGTCGGTGCGGGGCTCGTGTGCGCTCACCGGACGGGCGGGTGACTTTATAGGAGCCTGGCCAGAGGCCCCGTCACTGTCTTGTCCGCTGCCCGGCTGGTGCGTGCCGCCCCTGTTGATCGAGGTGAAGGGACGGCTGTGACGACGATGGCACAGCAGCGGCAGGCAGTCGGCGTCGTCGGTGGTGTCGACACCCACCGGGACACCCACACGGCGGCGGTGCTCGACGCGGCCGGGCGTCAGCTCGGCTCGGCGCAGTTCCCGGCGACCGAGGCGGGCTATGGCCAGCTGCTGGAGTGGATGCGCGGGCTGGGGACGGTGGTGAAGGTCGGGGTCGAGGGGACCGGTTCCTACGGTGCCAACCTGACCCGGCATCTGAGCGCGGCGGGCGTCACGGTGGTCGAGATCGACCGTCCGGACCGCAAGACGCGGCGCTGGCAGGGCAAGTCCGACCCGGTCGACGCCGACGCCGCCGCACGCGCGGCGCTGGCCGGCCGGCGCACCGGGACACCGAAGGACCGGGACGGGCAGGTCGAGGCGTTACGCGCCCTGCGGGTCGCCCGTCGCGGCGCGGTCAGCCACCGCGCCGACGTGGTCAAGCAGATGAAGGCGCTGATCGTGACCGCACCGGAATCGGTCCGCGCCGAGCTGTCCACGTTGACCGCGACCCGGCTGATCGGCGCGTGCGCCGACATCGAGGTCCCGGACGGCCAGGTCGGGGACCCGGCGGTCGCGGTCCGCCTGGCCCTGCGCAGCCTCGCGCGCCGCGTCCAGCACCTGTCCGGTGAGATCACTGATCTCGACAAGGTCATCAGCCGTCTCGTCACCGCGATCGCCCCGAAGCTGCTCGCCGTGAACGGTGTCGGCGCTGACAGCGCCGGCCAACTGCTCGTCACCGCCGGCGACAACCCCGACCGGCTGCGCTCCGAGGCGGCGTTCGCGATGCTCTGCGGCGTCGCCCCGCTACCCGCCTCCTCCGGGCGCACCCACCGCTACCGGCTCAATCGCGGCGGGGACCGCCAGGCCAACGCCGCGCTCTACCGCGTCGTGCTCTGCCGCCTGCGCTGGGACCCGACCACCCAGGCCTACGCCCAGCGCCGCACCGCCGAAGGCAAGACCAAGAAAGAGATCATCCGCTGCCTCAAACGCTACGTCGCCCGGGAGATCTACACGATCCTCACCGCCCCTGCCACACCAGCCGATTTCCCTGCGGCCGCCTGACATCGTGTGGGAACCTCCATCGTCGAGGATGAACGCCCCTGCCCCCGCGTCCCGGATCACGGCAGAGCCATGCCCCGTGTCCCGACAGAGGAGCGGCCCGCATCATGAAATGGCAGTGGATCGGCCTGGTTCTGTTCTCGCTCACCCTGCTGCCCGCCGGACTGGCGATGGCCGCCGACCGGGTGCCCCGCCGCCTGCGCGCCAGGCTGGCACCGGTACGCCTGCGCGGCTGGAGCGCGCTCCTGATCTACTCCGTAGCACCCTTGAACACGGTCCCGCGCCTGGCCGACGCCTCTCCGAACCTGAACCTTGCCTGCACCGCTGCCGGCGTCATCCTGGCGATCGCCAGCAGCTTGCTGGTGTGCCTTGCGGCAACGGAATCACGCCGTCGACGGCCACGATCGACTGGTTGAGCATCCAGCCCCATCCTTGATCGCTATCCACCTATGGCCTTGACATCCATAGGAGCATCGATCGTCTCCGCCAGGGGCCCGGTCACCGGCCGGGGCTGGGCCTACGGGTGTCCCCGCCCGGCCGGTCTGGACCGGAGGATCATCGCGGTGAGGACTGCGACGACGACGGGGAGGGGCACCGTGGACCAGGACCAGGCGGCGACGGCGGAGTGCACCCGGTGCGGGGCGCTGCTCGTGCCCGGCACGACCGCCACGGGGACGGCGGAGTGCGCGGCCTGTCTGTACGGGCCGGATCTGGACTGTCGGGACGAGGACGACGAGATTCCGCCGCAGTGCCGCGGCTGCGGGGACGTGATCGTCGGCGGGGTGACCGCGCTGCCGTGGGGCACGCCGCGCCGGCGCGAACTCTGCGAGACGTGCGCGGTCAACCGGGTAGCGGGGATCCGATCATCCCGGGCTACAACCACGTCCCGGGCGAGGCGTACGGCCGCGAGCTGTGCCAGGACTGCGCCCCCGACCCGGTCCTGGTCGACGCGGCCGGCCCGGGACCGGACGCCTACGACTCACGGGACACGATCCTCTGACGATCGTCACGCGTGACGATCGTGACGTCCTCTAAAGATCTTGCAAAAGTGGACCCCTAGAAACGATCACGAGGTGGCCGTGCCTACGGTGAGGGGTAGCGGCGGGTCCGCTACCGGGTAGCGGCCGCGAGACCGTTCGGACAGGCCCTGAGCTGGACGGTAGCGGTAGCGCCGGGCGGGCCGGCGGGGTCCAGGACCCGGATCCGGCGGTGCGCCGCTCGGGGTGGGCTGCTACCGCGACCGTCGCCGGTCAGTCCTCGTCGTCGTCCTGCTCGTTGTCGTTGTGGGCGGCCGAGGACTGCGCCCGGGAGCCGAACCCGGTCTGGCCGGTGCGGCTGGCGGGGTCGCGGTCGCCGGCGGACTGGATCCGCGAGGCGGCCTCCGACGTCATCGGCGTGCTGCTCGTGCTGCCTGACTTGGCCATGGGTCCAGCGTCGCGCGGTTCGCCGGCGAGGGCCAGGCGGCCCGCCGCCGGGGCGCATTCGGCGGGTTGCACAGCGTCGTGCACGACGGTGTGCACATCTACGTGTCGGCGGGAGTGTCGTCCCGCCCTGTTCGCGACCGAGGGCGCCGGTACCGGTTGATGAAGATTTTCCGGGGTTGATGCGGGTCGTTGACGTGAGAAGGCCCCCGCGGGCAACGGGGACCCTCTCGTTCCCGGTCGCTCGCCTGGACCAACAGGACGGCTGTTTCGGGAAATGCTGCAGGAAGCACCCCGGGCGCCGGCCGAGGGGGAGTCATGACGCCCAGGATGTCGACGCAGGGCCCGCGCACCCGCGCGGCCTGCAGAAACGAGTGCAGGGTCGCGATAACGGACAGGATCGGTCCGCTCGGTGGCGTACAACCCACTCATGGCGGACAGCGGGGGATCAGCACGGCGGGCTGGTCGGCGGTGGTTGTGGGCGGTGGCTGGGCTCGCCGGTCTTGGTGCGGTGGCCGCGGTGGTGGGGATCTGGCATCTGCCCGCGCGGATGTATCCGGGTACCGGTGACGGCGCGGTCCAGGCGCGGGCGGCGTTGCAGGGCGGTCTGCTGACCGCGGCCGCCGCTCTGGTTGCCGTCGCCGGCGCGCTGATCGCCCTGGACGAGACCCGGCAGGCCAACACCGAAACCCGCCGGGCGAATGAGGCGGCGGACGCCCGGGAGCGGGAGGCGAACAAGAACACCCACGTCCGGGAGCTGTTCACCCGGGCGGTGGACCAGCTCGGTTCGGACAACGGCACGGTCCGCCTCGGGGGCATCTATGCCCTGGAACGCATCGCCACCGACTCCCCGCCTGACCAGCGCACCGTCGTTGAGGTCCTCTCTGCCTTCATCCGGACGCGCAGCACCGATCCCGCGCTGCGCCCACCCGCTCCCGCCGACGGCGAGCCTCCGGCGCCGCCGGTGCGTCCCGCGGCGGACATCCGCGCCGCCGTCCAGGTCCTCGCCCGCCTCCCTCACCGCGACGGCGTTCCCCGCAGCGACCTCATCGGCGCCGATCTCACCGGCCCCACCAGCCTCGACTACCTCGACCTCACCGAGGCCAACCTCACCCGCGCCGGGCTGGCCGGGGCGAACCTCACCGGCGCCCAGCTGGACCGGGCGAACCTCTCCGGCGCCCGGCTGGGCGGGGCCAACCTCTCCGGCGCCCGGCTGTCCGTGGCGAACCTCTCCGGCGCCCTGCTGGAAGGGGCGAACCTCACCCGCGCCCGGCTGGACCAGGCGAACCTCACCGACGCCGCGCTGTACGGGGCGAACCTCACCGGCGCAGGGCTGGTCGGGGCGAACCTCACCGGCGCCGAGCTGGGCGGGGCGCACCTCACCAGGGCCCAGGGGTTGATCCAGGAGCAGGTGGACGCCGCCCGGGGCAACGATCGGACCCGTCTTCCGGCGGGGATCGTCCGGCCGGCGTCGTGGACGCAGCCGTAAGCCGAGGATCGGCGCCGGGTCGGTCGGGTCCGGTCCGTTCTGGGCCGCGATAACAGCTTCAGCGGAGACCGCCGACGGACCTGGTCGCCCGGACCGAGGTGCCGATCCGCTGGCCGGCGACCGAGGGCGCGTGGTGGCGGCCCCGGGGTGGCGGTCACTGACGGTCAGCGTCGGTCGGCTGCGGTCGGGTGCGGTCGGGTGTTCGTTGGGGGACCGTTCTACGAACACCGCCGCGCGGCCGATCGTGGATCACGCCACCAGCACGATCGGTGTCTCACAAGACCCGTCCGCAAACGGTCGCAAATGTATACGCGTTCTAGCTGTCGGTGCAGGTGGGCCAGTGCTCGGCCGCCCACTGCGCCCAGTCCGGCCAGGCGGGCGGTGGGCCGGGGATCTCGGCCCGCCCGTAGCTTCCAGCGAAAAAACAACGGTAAGGATTGATCCCGGTTCGTCCCGCCCGTAGCCTCGACGTCC